>JBHOQQ010000037.1:0-28394 GCA_042408955.1 Thermomicrobiales bacterium | reverse complement strand
CCGGGCGCTGGCGGAGGCCGAAAGGGCGGCGCTGCTGGCAAAAGAGATCGCCGACCCTCGCCCGCTCATCCCCATGGACCTCAGCGCACTCTCGCCGGAGGCACGCGAGGTGATCGAGACCTTCCGGCTGACGCGCGAACTTTTGACCGAGTCCCATCAGGATGCCATCCGTACCTACATCATCTCGGCGGCTGATGCCCCGTCCGATGTTCTGGAAGTCTTGCTGTTGATGAAGGAATCGCTCCTGGCGAGTGTGGGCGGCGGCAATGCCATGCTGCAGATCGCGCCTCTCTTCGAGCAGGGCGCTTCCCTAGCGGCCGCTCGGGAGATCATGTGCCGGCTCCTGGCAGAGCCGGTTTACCGGTCCGCCGTCCGCTCGTGGGGCGACACGCAAGAAGTGATGATCGGCTACTCCGATTCCAATAAGGAGATCGGCTATCTTGCCTCCTCCTGGGCGCTGTACACCGCGCAAGTTGAACTTGCCCGGTTGTTCGAAGAACACGGCGTGGATTTCACCTTTTTCCACGGGCGTGGCGGCTCGATCGGCCGCGGCGGCGGTCCAACGAATGTCGCGATCCTGGCGCAGCCACCCGGCACGGTGCGCGGCCGGATCAAGTTGACCGAGCAGGGCGAGGTCATCTCCGCGCGCTACTCCCTGCCGGAGATCGCGCACCGAGAGCTGGAACTGGTCACCGGCGCCGTGCTGGTCAGCACCGTTGGCGCGCTGCCACAGCCCGCGCCGGAGCGGATGCCAGTGTTCACCGGGGCGCTGGCGGCCATGGCCGAATGGTCGGCCGCGGTCTACCGCGATCTGGTCTACAACGATCCCGACTTCGTGACGTTCTTCCAGCAAGCGACGCCGATTGACGAGATTGCCCGTCTCAAGCTCGGCTCGCGCCCGGCCCGGCGCACGGCATCCACGCGCATCGAGGACCTGCGCGCGATTCCGTGGGTCTTCTCCTGGACCCAGGCGCGCATCCTCTTGCCCGGCTGGTACGGCCTCGGCACGGCGCTCGCGCGCGGCCGCGACACCTACGGACTCGATCTGCTGCAGGAGATGGAGCGGGACTGGCCATTCTTCGCCGCGCTCCTCTCCAATGCCGAGCTGGCAATGGCGAAGGCAGACCTCCGCATCGCTGAGCGTTACGTCGAGCTGGTCGAGCCGCGGGAGCTGCGAGACCGCATCTGGGAGCGCATCCGGACGGAATTCGAGCTGACGCGCGACATGCTCCTTGCGATCACTGGGCAGCAGGCGCTTCTCGACCGCGACCCGGTCCTCCAGCGATCGGTGGCGCGCCGTAATCCCTACGTTGATCCCCTCTCGTTCATCCAGATCGAGCTGCTGCGCCGCTTCCGGCGAGACGGCTCCTCAGAGACCTACCTGCGCCCGGTTCTCCTCACGATTAATGGGATCGCCGGGGCGCTCAAGAACACCGGCTGATGATGAGGTGTCCTCCTTGCCGGCGCGGAACGCGATGCTGGCCGCCAAGTCCGGGGAGCATGATCTTGGGGTTTCCCCATGCGGGATGGCAGCCTGGGGAACTCAGAGGATGGCACCAGCCGCTTCGCATCGCGGAAGGTGTAGCCAGCGTGGGATTGCAGGCGGCAGGCCGCTCCTGGTAGGTTACCGGTGGATGGGTGCTCTGGGTGGCGGCCACTCCTGCCGCTCGCTCGTTCGACCCGAAGTCCGGATGTTGCTCCTTGCTCGGTATCGTGGTGTGATGATCACGCACATCGCTCATCCCTCCTCCGCGAAGGCATGCCCGCCGTGTGGCCAACCGGATTCCTGCTTCTGATCCGGCACAAGACCGCTACCATGGCCCTAAGGCCAAAAGGGAAAGTCTGGTCCCGTACAACGGCAGGTGGGTACCCTTGCGGTGCAGGTGAATAGTCCATGCGCTTCACGCTGCGCCAGTTGCAATTGTTTGTCGCGGCCTGCGAGACGGGAACCGTATCGGGCGCTGCTGAGCGGGAGCATCTGTCGCAATCAGCGGTTTCTTCCGCGATCGCCGCGCTGGAGCGCTCGCTCGGCATGACCCTGCTCATCCGCCATCATGCCCACGGTGTTGTGCCGACACCGGCTGGCCGCCAATTGCTCGACGAGGCCCGGCACCTCCTGCGGCAAGCAACCGAGCTTGACCGAATGGCCAACGAGCTCGCCGACGGCGTCGCTGGCCAGCTTGAGGTTGGTGTCTTTTTGACGCTTGCTCCACTGATCATGCCCCGGATTTGCCGGGGATTCAGCGAGCGTTATCCCGGAATCACTTTGCGGTTTACTGAGGCGGATCAGGATGGCTTGCTGACGCGCCTGCGAGAAGGACAGATCGCTGTTGCCCTGACGTATGATCTCCAGCTTACGGACGACATCGCGTTTGAGCGCCTCGCGATCTTGCCACCGATGGTCCTCTGCGCAGCCGATCATCCGCTGGCATCGCGGGATGCCGTCTCGCTCGATGAGCTTGCTCACGAGCCGATGGTGCTGTTGGACCTGCCGCTCAGCCGGGATTACTTCCTTGCCCTGTTCGCCGCGCACGGATTGGAGCCGCGCATCAGCCATCGCACGGCGCAACCGGATGTCGTACGGTCGCTGGTCGCCAACGGCTTCGGCTATAGCCTCGTCAATGCGCGGCCGGTCGCGAACCGGTCACTGGACGGGAAGCTCCTGGTCACCGTGTCCCTTGCCGGCGCTCACCGGCCGATGCATCTTGGCGTCGCCTCACTCCGGCTGCGCCGCGAGCCACGCCTGGTCCGTGTCTTTCGCGACTACTGCCGCCAGGCGATCGGGTCAGACGGCATTCCCGGCATGACGACGGCCGGCGACCGAGCCTCTTGACCATTGCTGGTCTCTGTCCGAAGATCGGTGGCATCACCAGCGCGTCAGGCTGGGTCAGCACACGCAGGGGAAAGGGAGACACGGTGACGGCCAGAAGCGACTTTACCGACGCAGAGTGGAGCACCCTCGTGGAGGTGCCAGTGCTGGCGATGCTCTGCGCCTCGCTCGCCGACGACGATAGCCGCCTGGGCTATCTGCGGGAGGTCGCGGCTGGCAGCGAAGCCATTACGCGCGCGGTGGAGAAGTATCCGGACAACGAGCTGATCGCCGCCATCGCCTGGGCGATGGAGGATGAGGAGGTCGGGCGAGCATTTGCGACGGCGATGCGCGGCCTCTCGGCCGAACAGATGACCGAGCGTTTGTTCGACCGCTGCCGCCAGGCGATGGCGCTTCTGGCCGAGAAAGCCGAGCCGGGAGAGATGAGCGCCTATGCCACCTGGATTTTGGATATCGCAGCCGAAGTGGCGCTTGCCACCAGCACGGGCGGCATCCTCGGCATCGGCGGCGAGCCGATAACGAAAGAAGAGCGCGCATTCTTGCAACGCCTGGCCGGAGCGCTGACGTCCATCGCCCGCACGGAAGACTCGGTGCCTGCTAGCGAGAGTGAGCAGTCCCCATCAGACTAGTCGCGAGCAGGTTACCGAACATGAGCGTTTGAGCGCCCTTTGGTAGTCGTCCCAAGTGCAATAAGGGCGCTTGCCAGCGAGCCGTTCCTCATCCTCATGAGCCTCAGTCATCCCGAGAGCAGCGAGAGATCTCTCCCCATTCGCGGCTCCCGGATGATGCACGGCTGAGCCGCTGCGGCGCTGGTGCGTCCATGCGAGTCGCAAATTTCGAAGGTTACTGAGCAAGCGCGAGCGCACCCTGACCATAAGCGCCAGCCAGCGGCTGGTATTCCACGTCGTGGTAGCCGAATGCCGCCGGGCCGATCACGGCCAGCGCTTCCGGAGTTTTCAGCGCCTCGGGCGCGGGAATGCCCAGCGCCACCACACGCAAGCCGTAGCGCAGCACCTCGGTCGTCACTGGCTCGGCTGTATCGGCGTCGACGAGACAAATGAGGTCTGGCACGACCGCGAGGATGTCCCCTTCCGCCGTGCGCGCGATGAGGTTTTCGTTCTGGAAATCGATGATCAGCGACCGGCCAGCATCCTGATCCATGCCTTGCAACTGGAGCACACCGCGCGCAAAGCCGCCAACCAGGCGCCGCTCGACGTCAACAATCTTGCCGTGGAACAGTCGCTTGCCGCCGGTGACGCCGAGCACGGCATCGACGGGGCTGGTGTGCTCCGCGCGAGCGCGCAGCACGGCGTCTCCGACGGCGATTGCTAGGGTGATCGTGCCACCGATGACCGTGCGGCGTAACTCGGCACCGGACATGACGGGAAAGGCATACCCCGCGGAGCCGCCCATTCCGATGCAGACGGAGCGGGCATACCGCTCCAAGACTCGGCCGTCTGCAAATCCATCGAAGATGGCGACATGACCACGGGGATCGGCAATCGCAGCCGGCGCCGCGGGAATGCCATAGATCGCAAAGGTATCCATCTGCAATTCGGGGAAAGCGCGGCCCATGCCGTCGCCATCAATCACCGGTAGGCCGCTCATCGCTCCAATGACCATCGGCGCGGTGGAATTGGAGCCGCCGATCTCTCCCGGCACAATGTGCGTCACCTGGCGGCCGATATGCTTTTCCAGCGCCCGCAGCGCCATCAGCGGCTCATCGCCCCGTTTGATCCGCTCAACGCTTACAACCGGGGCGCCCATGTACCCAACAGACGTCACCACTGCGTCATCTGGCACTTCATTTGGCGAAACAACAGTGATCGTGTAACCCTGTTTCAGCAATTGCTTCGCGTGGACCTTCCCCAAATAGGGATTTCCGCCACCCCCCGTGCCAAGGATGCCTGCCCCAATTGCCAGTCGCTCAAGGTCATTGATCGTGACTGTCCACATCGGTCCTGTCAAACCTCACACGCTTCGGGCGCGGCGACGGCCACCGGTCCATACCTGCTACCCCCACCCGTCACTCGTTCCGAGTGCAACACCATCTTAACCCAGGAACCGGCACAACTTTGTAACGTGTAGCTGGCCGTACCGGTATGGAATTGCTCGCTGCCGGCAGCATCTCGAACCCTGCGCACCGGGGCTCGGGATTCGCATAGACATGCTGAGTGGAGAGGAGGAATGCACGCGATGCGGAACGGATCGCGAAGCACGTTTGTAGCCGCCGCACTGGCGTTAACGATTGTCACCGGATCGCCAGCGCAGGTTTTGGCCCAGCAGGCAACGCCAGCTAGTCCACCGGCGGCGGCAAACCCCAGCCTCATTTCCGTGACCCATGGCGTCGCGAGCGGCGACGTCACGGCCACCTCGGCGATCATCTGGGCGCGGGCCAGCCAGGGGCCAGCGCAGATGCACGTCGAATACGCAACTGATCCCGCATTTACCAACGCCATGATCGCCCAAACGGAGCCTGGTGCGGTGACGGATGCCACGGACTACACCGCACAGATAAAGCTCAACGATCTCACGCCAGACACGACCTACTACTACCGCGTCTGGTTCACCGCAAATCCGGAGGAAGCCAAGCCGGTGCAGGGTGCGGTCCCGGGCATGTTCCGCACCGCACCATCCCCGGATACGTCCCGGCCGATTGCTTTCACAGTGATTGGCGACATTGGCGGGCAGGGATTCTGCCGGCGGCCGGAGGTGGGCTATCGCATCTTCACGCCGATGCTCGCCCTTGAACCGGACTTTGTCATCGCCAACGGGGACTCCATCTACGCCGATGGCGCTTGCCCTGCCGATGGCCCAGCCAGTGGTCCGGCCGACTTCGACAACATACCCGGTGACTTTCCGGCGATCAACGATCCGGCAGTGGATTGGACGAACCTGTCCGTGGTGACCGATGTGTACGTGAAGCACTGGCGGTATAACCGGGCGGACCCGCATTTCCAGCGATTCCTTGCCCACACTCCAGTCTACGCGCAATGGGACGATCATGAGGTGATCAACGACTTTGGCGCACAGTGGGACTACCAGAACAAGGAGACGCAGAACCGCCCTGGCTTTCCCAACCTTGTTCAAGCCGGGCGTGAGGCGTTCTTTTGGTTCCAGCCGCTTGACCGGATTCCCGGTGACGAGAGCCGCATCTATCGCTCATTCACCTGGGGGAAGGATCTCGAACTCTTCCTCGCTGATTGCCGCTCCTACCGCAGCCGCAATGACGAGCCGGACGGCCCCAATCACACCTTGCTCGGCGCCGAGCAGCTGACCTGGCTCAAGCAAGGGCTGCAGAATAGCACGGCGACCTGGAAGGTGGTCAGCTTTGACGTGCCCATCTCAATCCCAACCGGCAGCAACGCCGCCGAGTTCGGCCGCGACGGCTGGGCCAACGGCACGGCGACCGACTTCTCTGCGCAGACCGGCTTCGAGCGCGAACTGACCGACTTGCTCACGTTCATCGACGACAACAACATCCAGAACGTCGCATTCGTCGTCACCGACGTCCACTTCGCGATGACGATCTCCTACTCTGCCGACTTGAACGGTGACGGCGACACCGTGGACTTCTTTGAGTTCGTGAGTGGCCCAGTCAATGCGATCTCCGTCGCGCCGCCAGAGGAGCTGGACCCAACCTTCAATCCCACCGTCGTCTACAAAGAAGGCAATCTCTTCAACTACAGCTTCATCCGGATCGAGCCTGGCACCGATGGCACCGCCCACCTTGTCGCCGATGTGCGCGGAGAGGATGGTCTACCCCGTCCAGGCTCCCGCGTCGAGCTGATCCCCCGCTCATAGCGAGTCCCACCGCCGAAGCGCGACCGGGCATCTCATGTGTCCCGGTCGCGTTTCGCTCTACACTCTGTGGAGACGAAGCGGTGCTTTGGCTGGAGCTGACGGTGCTGTATTGCCAGCAATGCGGGAATCCAACGGAGGAGCGAGTGATCGAGGGGCGCACGCGCCCCGTGTGCATCGCCTGCGGCGCCGTTACGTATTTGGATCCCAAGCTGGCAGTGGCGGTCGTCATCGAGCGGGAGGGCAAGCTCCTCTTCGGCCGGCGTGGCCCCGGCGCACGCGAAGCGGGAAAGTGGAGCTTTCCCGCTGGGTTCGTTGAGCGGGGCGAGCGCGTTGAGGATGCGGCGATCCGCGAGGCGCGCGAAGAAGTCGGGCTCGACATTACCCTCGGTCCGCTGCTCGGCCTCTTCTCGGCGACCGGAGAGACGGTCGTCCTCGCGGTCTACCTCGCGCACGCTCCAGCGGGCGAGCCGACCGCTCAGGACGACCTCACCACGGTCGCCTGGTTCCCCCCGGATGCCCTCCCCGAGCTTGCCTTTCCGCATGATCGGCAGATCGTCGAGCTTTGGCGCCGCATCCGCACATCGTGCATGCCGGGATAGCCAGACGCTCGCAGCATCATCCTGCCCACCAGCCAGAGGTTTGTTACACTGCCGGTCGGTAAACGCTCGGCTGTGCCGACACGGCCACGGGAACGGGAGAAGCGTATGGAGCTAACGGGAGAGCACACCTTCAAGGCGCCGCGCCAGCGGGTCTGGGAATTTCTGCTCGATCCGGCAACGCTCCAGCAATGCTTACCAGGGTGTGAGCAACTGGAGCAAATTGGGCCGGACGAGTATGCCGCGACGATGCGCATTGGCATCGCCATGATCAAAGGGACATTTACTGGCCGCGTGAAGATCACCGAAAAGCTGGAGCCGGAGCGCTATCGCATGCTCGTCGAGGGAAGCGGCCCACAAGGCCAGGTTTCCGGTGAAGGCACGCTGGAGTTGATCGAGCAAGGCGAAGAAACGGTCGTGCGCTACCGCGGAGAAGCCAATGTGCGAGGTACGCTTGCCCGTGTCGGCGCGCGCATGATCCAGCCAGCCGCGCGCACGATCGTCGGCCAGTTTTTCCAATGCCTAGAAAGCAAGGCAGCAAGCAGCAGTTAGCTGTTTATGGAGAGAATAGGGGCCAGGGGCTAGGGTAGCTTCGAGTTTCGAGCTATGAGCTGTCCTTAGGGAAGGCACGTGTGGCTTCCCGAGGCGCCAAGAGCGAGCCGGTAGTCGATAGCCGATAGCCGATAGCCGGTAAGGGTACGATGCGTCGCACCGAGGAAACAGTCGTGCGATTGGTCGCGGCCGTGTGTGGAGCACGGCGACGCCTTGCCTCGCCGTTTCTCCCCTCTCCCGATCTTGGGAGAGGGGTCGGGAGTGAGGGCCAGCGGAGCCATCAGCCGTCCAGGGTGGGAGGGCCGCGGTGAATCGCGTTCAACCACCGGCTCACGGCTGACAGCTACCGGCCATCGCCGAATGGCTGACGGCTGAAAGGTGATAGCTCTCCCGGCCTCCTGACCCAGTTACGGAAAGGAGCATCGGTGAGTATCACGGTTGAAATCACGGTCAACGGTCAGCAGCGAACGGCTGAGATTGAGTCACGGCTGCTTCTCGTCCAGTTTCTCCGAGATGTACTCGGGCTGACGGGCACGCACATCGGTTGCGAAACGAGCCAGTGCGGCGCCTGCACGGTCTTGCTAGACGGGCAAGCCGTGAAAAGCTGTACGGTGCTCGCGGCTCAGGCCGATGGACGCAGTGTCACGACCATTGAGGGGTTAGCGCCGCAGGGCATGCTCCACCCGGTTCAGCAGGCATTTTGGGAGGAGCACGGCCTGCAATGCGGCTATTGCACGCCCGGAATGGTGATGAGCACCGTTGCCCTTCTGGCGGAAGTTCCTGATCCTGATGAGGCAACGATTCGTCACGCGCTGGAAGGCAATATTTGCCGGTGCACCGGCTACCACAATATTGTGAAAGCGGTGCGATCGGCCGCGGAAAAACTCGCTGCCGGCGCGCAGCCAGTTCCGTATGAGGGCTCGTAGAGCATCGGCTCGCGAGCCATGTGCTGTCGGTCACGAAGAATGATCTCTGGGGAGGACTGCTCGTGAATCCGGCTCCATTTACCTATCATCGCGCCCGATCACTTGCTGAGGCGCAAGCGCTCCTGCAGCGCTACGGAGAGAGAGCCAAACTCCTGGCTGGTGGGCACAGTCTCTTGCCAGCGATGAAGCTTCGCCTCGCGCAACCCGATCATCTGATCGATATCAGCGGCATGACCGAACTGCAATTCATCGACGCCGGCGCCAGCATGCTGCGCATCGGCGCGCTCACCTCCCATCGCGAGATTGAGCGTCATCCTCTCATTCGTGAGCGCTGCCCGCTGCTTGCGGAGACGGCCGCGGTGATCGGCGATCGGCAGGTGCGCAACCGGGGCACGATTGGCGGCGCCCTTGCCCACGCCGATCCCGCGGCCGATTATCCAGCCGCTGTCCTTGCGCTCGAAGCGACGATCGTGGCCGAGGGACCGGACGGACGCCGGGAGATACCTGCCGTAGAATTCTTTACGGGTCTCCTCACAACCGCGCTCACTCCCGGAGAAATCGTGACCGAAGTGCAAATCCCACTTCTTCCAGAGCGAACCGGAACATCGTATGTCAAGCTCGCAAATCCTGCATCCGGATTCGCCATCACGGGCGTTGCCGCCCTCATCAGCCTGGACAGCAGCGGGCGTTGCACAAAGGCGCGCGTTGGGATTACCGGCGCGGGGGCCGTGCCAACACGAGCGCGCAGCGTGGAGTGGGGTCTTGAGAACTATCCGCTCGACGAAGACATTGTGGCCGCTGCGAGCCGGCACGCCACCGACGGGATTGACGTTCTGTCCGACATCCATGCCTCGGCGGACTACCGCCGCCGCGTAACCATCGGCCTCACAAAGCGGGCACTTCTCACCGCATTGGATCGCGCTGAGCGAGCGTGACCACGATCCGCCTGCTTTCGATCGTGATACCGGCGTTTAACGAGCGCGCCACGATTCGCGACGTCCTTGAGCGGGTGCGTGCTACGCCCTGGCCCAAGCAGATCATCGTTGTTGACGATGGGTCAACCGATGGCACAGCGGAGGTGTTGACAGCGGAGGCTCAGCGCGGCGACATCGAAGTCATCGCGCATCCGCGAAATCTTGGCAAGGGCGCTGCCATGCGCTCTGGCTTTGCCCAGGCGCGCGGTGATGTCATCATCGTGCAGGACGCCGATCTCGAATACGACCCGGCCGATTACTCATTGCTGCTGGCTCCGATCGAGAAGGGTCTTGCCAAAGTTGTCTACGGATCGCGCTTCCTGGGTCCGCACCGTGCGATGTATTTCTGGCATGCCGTCGGCAACAAGCTGCTGACCCTCACCTGCAATCTCCTCTTCGATACAACGCTGACCGATATGGAGACCGGATATAAGGCATTCACGGCTGACATCGTTCACTCCTTGACACTGCGCTCCAATCGGTGGGGGTTCGATCCGGAAATCACGGCCAAGGCGCTCAAGCGTGGCTATCGCATCTACGAGGTGCCCATCTCCTACGCCGGGCGTGAATTCCACGAGGGCAAGAAAATCACTTGGAAAGACGGGATCATCGTCTTTATGACTTTGTTCCGGTACCGGTTCACTGACTGATGGGACGCAGCTATCAGCCATCAGCCCTCAGGTGTCCACAATCGGGTCGAGAGGTACACCGCATCACCTCCCCAATAGCTTGACCTCGGATCGCTGATGACTGGTAGCCGCTCTCGCCTCCACACCACGCGCCAGCGTTCCATCGCTCCTATCTACTCACCCGGTTGACCAGCTTGCCGAGCCGCTGGATTTCCGCCTCAACCACGTCTCCAGGCTGCAAATATGTCTGCGTGGTGTCGCCAACACCGCCCGGTGTGCCCATTGCCAGCATGTCACCGGACTCCAATGTCACAAAGCGGGACAGAAAGGCGATCGCTTCCGGGATCGTAAAGATCATCTCGCCAGCCGACGAGTGCTGCCTGAGCACGCCGTTGACGCGCAGCGACATCTCCAACTGGCGCGGATCGCCCGCCTCATCGCGGGTGACCAGGTAGGGGCCAACCGCGGCAAACGTGTCGCACCATTTCCCGAGGAGCCAGTCAAAGAACCAGTCGCCCTCTCGCTCTGTGCGTCCTTCGGCAATCTTCAGGCTCCGCGCGGAGAGATCGTTGAAGACCGTGTAGCCCGCGACGTAGCTCTCCGCGTCCCCGACAGGGATGAAACGCCCCCGGCGACCGATGACCGCCGCGATCTCGATCTCGTAGTCGAGCGTGTCCGTGTCTGGCGGGATGATGATGGGATCGCCTGTGCCGACGACCGCGGTACCGGGTTTGATGAACGGACGGGGCGTGATGCGCGCCTTCTCGACCGGCGGTGCTCCACCTTCAACGATGTGCGCTTGGTAGTTGCCTGCCAGGAGCAGCAGCTTCGGCGGATTCGGTATCACCGCCGTGAGCCGGACCGATTCCGCGGGCCAGCCTGGCAGCCGGCCACTCTCCGCCGCGGCAATCACCTGGCGCGCCGTCGCGAGGCCAGCATCTTCCAGGCGCAGGATGCCGACCACATCGCTCGGGAGCGCCACACCCAGCGCAGCTGCCCCGGCCGCCAGATCGACGATCATCTCGCCCACCACCACGCCAGCGCGGCGCGCGCCATCGGGAGTGAGATAGGTGACAAGCTTCATCCCCGCCTCCTTGCAACGCCAAGAGCAGGCAGTTATCAGCGTTCAGCCATCAGCCGTCGAGGCTGGTCAGGAACCCTGCTCCGCACCTCGACCATACCCGACCCCCGCCTCCAGGGTCCCGCTCCTGGATGGCCGGGATGCACTGTGCCCCTCCAAAGCCAGGCCGGGCACGACCGATCGTAGCGCTCTTACCCGTCGCCTATCGACCAACTCCTGACGACTGACGGCTGATACCTCCAAAGGCCGTCATCCTCAACCCCTCTTCCAACGCAGGGCCCGATGAATCACGCCCCTCCACATCCTGACAGCTGATGGCTGACGGCGGTTGGCTCGTCGCTTCCCCAGCCCCCGCTCCTGACCCCTAGCCCCTAACCCGGACCCGCCTGCCAGTCCTGGCTGACTCATAGGCCGCGTCAATAATGCGCAGCGCCTCGACGAGCGCCTCGCCTGGCGCGAGCGGATCGCGGTCTTCGGCGATCGCAGCCAGCAGGTCGGCAACGATCGCCACACCTCCTGATCCGTACCCGCGGAAGGGAGCTACTGTGTAGGTCGTTTCCTGCGTCGCGACCGGATCTGATACCGATCCGGGGCCAATCCACGAGAGATTGCCATTCGGCAGAAGTTTGATCGCGCCTTTGCTGCCGCGCAGGGCCAGATAGCCTTCGCCATGAGGCCGCGGAAGCGCATACGCGTAGTGCACCGTGCCGATCGCGCCACTTGCGTAACGCACCGCGAGGGAGATGACGTCCTCGACCTCGATCGGCTCTCCGCTGACGGTTCCGGCCATCGCTTGCACCTCCACGATCCGGTCTCCAGTCAGCCAGAGGAGCATGTCCAGATCATGGACGCCAAGCCAGTGCAGTACCCCGCCGCCGCTCCGCTCCCGGTCGAAAATCTGGTTGGCAGGATCCCGGACGCGGACGGAGGATGTCACGAAGATCGCTTCCGTGGAAAGCAGCCTGCCCAGGCGGCCAGACGTTACCATCTGGCGGGCATCCTGCCAGCCACGCCCGTAGCGCTTGGTGAGACCAACGGCGACCTTCACCCCGGCAGCACGAGCGGCAGCGAACGCGCGCTCAGCATCCGCGGCCGTGCGGGCTGCCGGCTTATCAACCAGCAGGTGGATGCCTGCCTGTGCCAGGTGTTCGATGGCCGCTGGCGCCGCGTTGTTCGGCAAGGTCACCAGCGCCAGGTCTGGCCGATGGTCACGGATCAGCGCCTCCAAATCGGTGACGAAGGGCACTGCTCGATAGCGCGGGTCTAGCGCCGGGCTCAGATGGGGATCGTGGTGGGTGGGGGCCAGCCGTTCCCCGAGCGCCGGATTCGGATCATAGAGGACAGCGATCTCTAGCTGATCAAGGAACTGCTCAAGACTTTCGACCCAGCCGGTGACGTGGTAATGTTCTAGCCCGACAATCCCGACCCGCAGCCGTCCCAACGTTCCCCTTCTCCTGCCTCTGCCTTTCAGCTACCGCGCGCCGCGCATTGTCTTCACAAGTCTCGCGGCGTGCAAGCAGCGTCCGAGGACTAAGCAAGTTGCCAATCGAACACGACGCCCACCAAGCTCCGGTCTCCGGCGCTCATCCGCGCCATCACGTCGCCGATTTCATCTGCTGGGATCACGTGTGTCACGAGCTTGCCAAGAGGCAACTTCCCTTGGGCGGCCCGTTCCAGCGTGTACGCGAAATTCCGGCGCGGCGTCGCCAGGTGCGGATTGGGCGCGACTACCTCTGGCGGATCATAGCCGCAGCCAATGATCTGTAAGCGCTGATAGTGAAATTTGCTCGGAAAGGTGTACAGCTGCTGGTGTAACTCTAGCGCAAGCCCGGCCGTTGGCGGCTCCCGGTAGATGCCCATCACCGCGATGCACGTCCAATCCCGCGCGAGCGCGATCGCCTGCTGAAAGCCGCGCCAAGCGCCAGAGGTCTCCAGGATGATGTCTGCCCCGGTTTCACCAAGAAATGCCGCGATCCGCTCACGTGCGCCCGGTGCGTCCGGCTCTTCGACTGGCCCAAAACCAAGACTACTGGCGAAGCCGGCGCGCGTCGCGTCCGGCTCGATGCCCAGAACCCGCGCGCCGATCTGGTCCGCCATCAGCGCGGCCGAAGCCCCCACCAATCCCAGCCCAATGACGACAACTGTCTCCGCAGCGCGGTAGCCGGCAAGGTGCAAGGCACTGACCGACCAGGCCGACAGATAGGACAAGCAAGCGTCGCGCAGCGAGAGTCCGTCCGGTACCTTCTGGACCTGCTCCGCTGGCAGCACCGCGTATGCCTGGTGCCCGACTCCGATCATCGCCACTCGATCGCCCGGAGCCAGCCCAGTCACACCTTCCCCGGCTGACTCGACGATGCCACTCCCCATGTACACCGCTTCTTCCCGCTGGCCAGTCCAGACTCCTGCATAGGAGCCAGTACGATAGACATAAAGATTGCTTCCTGGGCTCAGGGCCGTGTGTGTGATGTTGATGAGGACGTGCCCCGGCCCAGGATCGGGCACCGGCTCCTCGACGACGGCCAGCCGCTCTGGTCCCACGACGTAGTAGTGCCGCATCGTGCGCTGCACGCCCTTGCTCCCCCGCGCTGCTCTCCCGAAGGTGGTCCGATCTTGCCTCCTGATATCATGCCAGAGACGCAAGGAGGATCAAATGACCGATTCGGGCTCCCAAACTGGCGCCGGAAACTCCCAGGAGCCACCGATTATCACGATCTCCGGCCAGCATGTCGCGCTTGGACCGCTCCGGCGCGACTTGCTATCGCGATATCAGCGCTGGATCAACGATCTCGTCGCCGCTCAGAACCTAGGCATGATTCCTGGGCCGGTGACGCAGGAAGCAGAGGGTTCCTGGTACGATCGGATGGTCGCCGGTAACGACAAACTCTTCACGATTTATGAGCGGGCGACGTGGCGCCCCATCGGCAATACCGGGCTCCACGAGATTGATTATCGCCACCGGACGGCAGAATTCGGCATCTTGATCGGTGAGGCGGATGCGCGCGGCAAGGGCTACGGCACGGAAACGGCGCGGCTGGTGCTCGATTATGCCTTTACGGCGCTCGGGCTGCACAACGTCATGCTCGTTGTCTACGCCTACAACCAGGCCGGTTACCGCGCTTACCAAAAGGCAGGATTTCGCGAGTTTGGCCGGCGGCGGGAGGCGGTTTGGATGGGCGGCCGGCTTTGGGACGCGATCTACATGGAATGCTTGGCGACCGAATTCGAAAGCCCAGTGCTCGGGCGCATGCTCGCCCCCGCTGGGATCAACCACGAGCAGAGCTAACGCTCACAGGAAAATCCGCATCAGGCCACGCCACTCGGGACCAACATCGCACGGCTCGGCACTGAAGAAGACGTAATCCCCGTAGTGCGGCGCGGAGATTGTGAGGCGGGCGGTTTGCCCAGGCTCCACGCGCGCATCAACGTGCAGGGTTTCCATCGTGAACGTGTGTGGCCGCGAATCCACGTTGACGAGCGTGACATCAATGTGATGTCCCACCGCGATTTGGAACGCTTGCGGCACGAAACCGTGGTCGGTCATCCGAATCGTGATGACCCCGCCGACGACCTCGAAGTCGTAATCGGCAGGGTCGGTTGGCGTCGGGCCAGGAGGGGTCACCGCTGCTCGCGGTGTCACCCCTCCCGGTATCGGCGTGCCGGACGGGCCGGGAGTGCCCGCGGGACATTGGAGGACCGGAGTACCAGCAGGGACTGGCGTGCCAGTCGCGCTTGGCGCAATGACCACTCCGGCCAGCATCATCGCCAGACTCGTTATCACCAGTGACCAGCGAGTACTCAATTGTCCCACGCCACACTCCCATCCGCCTCAGGCATCGCGCTCATGACTCTGGCGTCGCGGCCGCCTCTCCGCCTGGCATTGGCGTGGCCTCCGGGGCCGCTGTTGGGGCGACTTCCGCGCCAGCAGGCACCTGATCGGCCGGAACCAGCTTCCAGACCGCGCCGTTCGGCTGCGACGGAGCGCCATACGCGCAATCGCAGGAGGTAAAGTACAGGCTGCCATCCTCGCCCTGACCGCCTCCGGTCATGCGCAGCTCCGTATCGAGCAATTCCTGGAATTGCCAGACGCCATTCTCATCCCGCGCCAGGCCCCAAATCTTGCCCGAGCACCAGTCGGACGCGAAGTAGATACCCACGAGGCTCGGGTACTGATCGCCGCGATAGACGCCGCCACCGGTGACCGAGCACCCATCCTCGCCGTGCTGGTACTCAGCGACCGGGATTATCCCGACCTTAGCGCAGGTATCGATCGAGACCGGGAAGCAATGGCTTGCTTCCATCACATCCCAACCGAAATTGAGGCCGCGTGTTTGTCCTGCGGGAACGAAGTTGATCTCCTCGTAGACGTTTTGCCCGACATCGGCGATGTAGAGATCGCCCGTCTCGCGGTCGAAGTGGACTTCCCAGGGGTTGCGTAGACCCCACGCCCAAACCTCGGGCCGCGCTTCCGTCTGGAACGAGGCGAAGTCCTCTTCCGTCAGCGCGAAGAGATCAACCGGCTTGGCGCCCGCGCCCGCAAACGGATTGTCGGGAGGAATGCCGTACGGTTGTCCATTCTGAGGGTGAACATCAATACGGAGGAGGGATCCGAGCAGATCGTTCACATTCTGGCCGGTTTCCAGCGGATCGCCCTCTAACCCTCCGTCGCCCACGCCGATGTACAGATAGCCATCCGGACCAAAATTGAGGCTCCCGCCGACGTGGTTCGCGTACGGCTGGTCGCGGAACATGATGACCGTGGCGCTTGCCGGATCGGCTTTGTTTGGATCATCAGCCGAAACCTTGTAGCGCATGAGGAAGACGTCGCCGTTGTAGAGGAGATCGGTGTAATCGAGGTAGATATAGCCGTTGTTCTTGAAGTCGGGGTCAAAGGCAATATCCAAGAGCCCGTCTTCCAGGAACTGGCTGTCCACCTGATTGCTGATGTCCAGGAACGGCTCGTCGAGCAACTGGCCATTTTGGTCGATCACGCGGATTCTGCCGTGTCGCTCGACGACAAAGAGTCTGCCGCTCCCATCTGGAGGAGCCGCAATGTTGATGGGGTCAAGCAAGCCACCAGCGATTTTGACAAGCTGAACTGCGGGATTCCCTGGAATCGTGCCACCTGGTGTTGCCACGGCCTGTTCGGCAGGCGCCTGGGGAAGGAGCGGATAGACCGGGGCGGCGGTCGCTTCTGGCGTTGGAGTCGCCTCCTGGGCGAATGAGGCGCTAAAGAATGCACTCGTTGCCACTAAGACAACCACGGGCAACACGAGTGCGGGGTGGCGTCGCTTCATCGTTCGTGTCCTCCTTGCTGGTCGCCGATGACCAATGGACTACGGCGCTCGCCTAACAGCGGTGAAGCGCCTGGATGAAAGAAAAGCTGATCAGATGGTGGGGCGCGGATACTCATGGACATGTTCTTCCTGGTTCCCGATGACCGTGCAAGCACCATGGGCTTGACAACACACGCCTCGCGGCGACTCCGTGAGGTGCTTCTGCCACGACCGACGCCAATCCGCGGCAGACCGTGTGGCTCCCAACGCGGGTGGCGTACCCACCATCCGTCAGACACTTTACTGCCAAGCCAACATTCACTATGCAAAATCGATGCCAGCATGACTGCTTTCAGCCGACGGAGGCACACGGAGCCACATGAACCATGCATTCAGCCGCGTATCAGGGGCTAGGGGTTGGGGGTTGGGGGATGGGGGATGGAGTGAGTAAAGCTATCAACGTTTAGATTTCAGCCGTCAGGATGGACACGCTGCTGGACTCATCCTCTTGGCTGCCGGCAATCACCTGTTCCTGTTCGAGGGCAAACACAGAGGACTGTCCCACCGCTCCCTGGCAACCGATGGCTTAAGGCTGCTGGCGTCCCGAGTCCCTACCCCTCCCTCAACCCCTCACGCATATCGCGCCTTGCGCCGGGCATCCAACCGCCGCAGGCCAACGATGTAGCCCATCGGGTCCCACGGAGTGAGTCGCTCGCGCTCTGGCCGGTAGGCGACCGCTGTCTCACCGCGCAGGATTGCCTCTCGCAGGTCCCCACGATAGACCGTCAAGCCGCGCCCGACCGTGCGGAAGTGCGCGTCAGTACCGCCGACCGCCGCGAGAAAGCGGTGCCGGTGGGTTTCATAGAATGCCCTGGCGGCTCGATTGGCATCGCATCGCTCGCGGAAGCGGGCGAGCCAGCGCAGATCCCACACGGCGGCATTGAAAATCTCGATCGCGACCGGCACATCGAGCTGAAGGAGCTGGCGAAATGTTGGGAAACCATGGCCATCCGGCTTCGGATGCGGAATGATCACCAAGCCTCCTTGGCTCAGGATCGCCTCAACTGTCGCTCCCAGCGATTGCCATGGCCGCACATCACTCTGCAGATCGAAGCCGATCACGTGAATATCGTGACCATCCTCCCGAGCCGTGATTTCGCTGCCTGGATAGACGCGCAGGGGCAGCCCACGCCTGGCGCAATAGTCCGCAACGGCAAACCCAGCGGAGCAATCATCATGATCGGTCACGGCAATAGCGCTCAACCCACGGGCGAGCGCCGCTTCGGCCAGCCGCTCTGGCTGCCACCAGCCATCCGAGCGGCGGGTGTGCACGTGCACATCGGCCAGCCTTGCATTGGGCGGGAAATCGCCGTGAAAGATCTGAATGCCATCGGCGTGGGGTTGCATCGGATCTCACTCCGGAACACACGCAATCATGATAGGCTACCGCGTGAAGCATCCTGATGGTCATGGCAGCAACGGCATGCCGTATAGCACCACGGAGGAACGAGTCGCGATGGTTCGTCTCATTCCACAGCCAGGGGAGCCAGTTGATCCGTCTGCGCTCCACGATGTCAACGAGCTTATCCAAGCGCGCATTGATGGCCGGATTAGCCGGCGGGCGCTGATTCAGCGTGCCCTCCAGCTTGGCGTTGCGGCACCCGTGATCGGCGTCATGCTGCACCTCACGTCGGATTATGCCTTTGGCGCCCCGAGCAACGGCCGGGGGCTCACCCTGCGCCGCCTTCAGGAGAAGCAAACCGTCCCGGTCACCGGGCCGACGCAACCACAAGGAGAGCCGCAAGAAGGCGGGACCGTCGTCACCGGGACGCCCGAGGAACCGGATACTCTGCATCCCTGGCTCTCGCAACTGGTGACCGGCTCCGACGTCTACTGCGGCATCGTCGAGACACTGTTCAAGTACGACAGCACGCAGACCCTGCAACCGGCCCTGGCCGAATCGGTCGAGATCTCGCCGGATGGCTTGACCTACACGTTCAAGCTGCGGCCGAACGTGACCTTCCATAACGGCGATTCCTTCTCGGGCCGGGATGTCGTCGAGTGCTGGAAGATGATTATGAATCCCGATTTCGGCGCATTCAGCCAGCTTGGCTGGGATAAGATCGCCGATATCACGCTGGCCGACAACGATATGACCGTCACCATGAAGACCTCTGAGGTCTATGCGCCGTTCATCTCCTACGTCTGCGACAACGGCAGCAACATCTGCCCGGCGAGCGCGATGGCCAAAGGGATTGACAGCTTCAAGCAGGAATTCGGCCGCGCCCCGATCGGCACTGGTCCCATGAAATTCGTCGAGTGGCGCGCCAAGGAGCAGATCACCCTCGAGCGCAACGAGAATTACTGGGGCGACAAGCCGCACCTCGAGCGCGTCATTTACCGGATCGTTCCGGACGATAACACGCAGCTCGTGCAACTCCGGACCGGTGAGATTCAAGTCTGTGCTAGCTCGGGCGCCTTGGGCGCGCTCCGTGTTGATGAGGCGCTGGGCATCGAAGGCGTGACGGTCTATGAACATCCGACGATGGCCTGGAGTCACCTTGACCTGAAGCATATCGACTTCCTGCGGGTCACCAAGGTCCGCCAAGCGCTCGACTATGCAACGCCCAAGGAGCAGATTATCAACCAGTTGCTGAAGGGCCGCGTGGTGCCGTCGGTTGCGGATCAAGCGCCCGGAACTTGGGCGTTCAATCCGAATATTCAGCCGCGGCCCTTCGATCCCGAGATGGCCAAGCAGTTGCTGCGAGAGGCTGGGCTGAGCGAGGAAGATGGCGGCTGGTCCGGTCCAACTCCAGCCCCAAGCAAGGACATTGATCCGAACACAGACCGGAATGGACCGGTCAAGAAGCTGGAGATGGAGCTGTGGGGCATTTCCGGCGACTCGCAGTCGCAGCAGATCATTCAGGTGATTGCCGCCGCCTGGAACTCGATCGGAATCAAGACCGAGGCGAAGTTCGAGGATGTCTCGACGATCTGGGGACCGGAGGGCTACCAGTTCACCGACAAGATGACGGCCTGTCTCTACTCCTGGTTCAACGCCAATGATCCGGACGACATGTTCTACTGGCACTCCTAACAGATTCCCTCAACTCCGACCGGCTCCGGCGGGAACCTGCCTGCCTACTTCTTCCCGTATAACTTCCAGGCCCAGATTGATGATCTGACCTCGCGCGCGGCAAAGGAGACAGACCAGGAGAAGCGCAAGGAGCTCTACTGGCAGATCCAGGAATTGCTGCACGAGGAGGTCCCGGTTATCTTCATCTACTGGAGCAGCCAGTTCCCCGTGATCGCCAACAATGTTGGCGGTGTCTGGCCCAGCGCCTTCAACCGTCTCTTGTGGAACGTCAACCAGTGGTATCTGACGAAGTAACAACGCATCACGCGGCAGTCGAGAACCGGGAAGGGGTCATGCCCTTCCCGGCTCTTGGCGTTGGGTAACGGACGATGTCACGCTTCGTTGTTCGCCGGCTGCTCGGGGCCATTCCCCTCCTCCTTGGCGTCGCGGTGTTGTCGTTCCTGTTCATGCAGCTTGCGCCGGGAGGACCGGATACCCTCTACGCGCGCAGTGGGCGGATGAGCGAGGAGCAGCTTGCGGCGATCCGCCACAACCTGGGACTAGACCGCCCGGTCTACATCCAGTTGTTGAAATGGCTGGGTAACCTGCTCCAGGGCGACCTCGGGATGTCGTACACCCAGTACCGGCCCGTGCGGGATGTCATCTGGGAAGTCTTCCCGAACACGGTGTACCTGATGGCCGCCGGCTTGTCGATCTCCCTGGTCGTCGCGCTGGTTACTGGCGTCATCGCGGCCACGCGACCCTACGGGCTGTTCGATAACGTGACAGCATTTCTCTCCTACTTTGGTCTCGCCATGCCAGTCTTCTGGTTCGGGCTGATGCTCCAGATTCTCTTCGCGGTCAAGCTCGGATGGCTCCCCTCGGCCAACATGAGGAGCGCGAATGCGGGCGGCTTCGTTGACATCCTCAAACATCTCATCCTCCCCGCGTCGACCATTGCCATCGGCAGCGTGGCGAGTTGGAGCCGGTATGTGCGAGCGTCAACGCTCGAAACGCTCGGCCAGGACTACGTGCGGACAGCCAGAGCGAAAGGGTTGCGCGAGCGCGTCGTCCTTTGGCGGCATGTGCTGCGCAATGCACTGATACCCTTCGTGACGGTCGTCGGGATCGACGTGCCGCTCTATCTCACCGGCGCGGTGTTGACCGAAACAGTCTTTTCCTGGCCGGGTATGGGCCGTCTCTTCTACGATTCGCTGACCAAGCGTGACTACCCGGTGCTGATGGGCGCGTTGCTCCTCGGCGCCGTGCTAATCATCATCGGCAATCTGATTGCCGATGTACTGTATGGCTTGCTCGATCCGCGCATCAAGGTTGGGTAGCGCATGCACAGGCAGACGCAGCGTGGACAATCGCTCACTGCGTGGATAGAGAGATGACCGCCGAATCCGCAGCCATCCGTCCAACCGCAGCGCGGATCGCCGAGGCAGCGGCACGCCCGCCGCGTAGTCCATTTCAACTGGCGCTGCTGCGCTTGCGCCGGGCCAAGCTCGCGATCGCTGGTAGCATCCTGTTCCTAGCGCTGGTCATCGCCGCGCTCCTAGCCGATGTGATCGCTCCTTACGGGCGCAACGAGATTGATCTGTTCCACATCACCGCCGGGCCGAGCCGGGAGCACTGGCTTGGGACCGACACGCTCGGCCGGGATGTCCTCAGCCGGCTGATCTACGGTGCCCGGCTCTCCCTCTGGATCGGCGTCTCGGCCGCGGTCGTGACGGTCGCGATCGGCACGGTGGTTGGTGCGGTCGCGGGATATTACGGTGGCTGGGTTGACGGCTTGCTGATGCGCTTCGTCGATCTGATGCTGGCGTTTCCCAGCATCTTCTTACTCCTGATTCTGGCCGCCATGCTCGACGGCATCTCCGTCACCGGCGTGATTCTCTTCCTTGGACTGTTTAGCTGGATGTGGCTGGCGCGGATCATCCGGGGCGAGTTCTTGTCGCTCAAGCAGCGTGAGTTCATTGAAGCCGCTCGTGCGATTGGTGTGCCGAACCACCGGATCATCCTGCGGCACTTGCTGCCGAATGTGCTCGGGCCAATCATTGTCTCGGCTACGCTGGATATCGCGATTTTCATGCTGGCCGAAGCCTCGCTCTCGTTCCTGGGCTTTGGCGTTCAGCCGGGCACACCGACATGGGGGAACATGCTGAACGAGGCGCGCGCGAACTACCTGACCGATCCGCTACTCGCCATTGCACCTGGTCTGACGCTGACGATCGCCGTGCTGTCCATCAACTTTATTGGCGACGGCTTGCGGGACGCCTTCGACCCACGCGGCGGCCGGCAAGCCTAAGGGCCCTACGAGGATGCGAACGCGGCGCCTTCCTGTGGCGAATGCTCGAGATGCGTCCCGACGCGACACTGGCGGCTGCTGAGACGACCGCTTACTGATGTGTGGCGTCCAACTGGGCAAACGCCCAAGCGGCACGTGCGGGATCGGCGCGCTGTCCGGCCGCGCCCGCAAGCTGACCGATCATAAGCACCGCGCTCGTTGGCTGCGTGCTCCCCCCTTCTGGCTCTTCGGTGAGGGCAATGGCATCGAAGGTGGGTGCCTTTGGATCAACCGGGGCAAATCCCTGGCCCTGGGCATCGACCGTAAACGTGGCACCTGGGACGGGCGCGGCGCTCGGGGTATTCTCCACGTACCAGAGCTGATACACCTTATTTCGCGGCGGTGGCGGCAAGTGCACGAGATAGACGACGCCGCGTTGGTCAGGAAGGGAGAAAAACAGCGTTCCCTCCGCATTACCCGGACCATCCGCGGTCGGCACGATCCGCCAGGCGGTTGCGTTGGCACGGGCGCGAATCGTCTGATTCTCCAACCGCAGCGTCGCGATTTCCCGATTCTTGTCGTCAAGGCGTCCTTGCAGCGACAGCCCCCAGATCATCGCCCCCACAAAGGCGATCGCCAGCACCGCGGCTGCCAGCCAGGGGCGTGGCCAGCGCGCCACTTCCCGCGGCAAGGGAAAGGCAGGCCCAGCGCTGGTGGTGATGCCACCTCGGATTCGACCGCGCGGCCGGGCAAGGGGCATGACCGGGGGCTCATCGCGCTCTCTCGCCTCACGCTGCGACGCTTCGCCGCGTGGTGCCGTGCCCATCCGCTGAGCCGGCGCGGCGTCGCCTTCTTTCGCTTCCTGTGCCGTCGCCATCTCAGCGCCGCCCTCGTCCGTATCTGGCAACTGCGCCGGGCGCTGCTCAGATCGAGCCGCCGCTAGGATTCGATCGCGGAGAGCGGGTCCCGGCCCCTGCTCTTCACCCTCGGCTATTTCAGCCTCCAATAGCCTGGGAAGGAGCTGCACGACCGGCGCTAGCCGTGCGACTTCCTGGCGACACGACTCGCATCTGAGCAGGTGCGCTTCGAAAGCGATGCGCTCCTCTGCAGGTAGGGCATCGAGGAGGTATGCGCCAACGGCATCGTGCGGCTCGCCCTCGCCTGGCGGCGTCACCGCATCAGGCTGCCGGGTTGCGCCCTGGTCGCCGTCTACCGGATTCCCCTCGTCGCGTTCCCGATTCATGGTCATGATGCGTCCCGTTTCACCGCCGATTCCGGACGTTCGCTCAGCGCCTCGCGCAATTTGCGTAATCCCAGGCGCAGCCGGCTCTTCACGGTTCCAAGTGGTTGTCCAGTGCGCTCCGCGATTTCGTGATGGCTCATACCACCGAAATATGCCAGCTCAATCGCCTCTCGTTGCTCCCCAGGCAGAGCTGCGAGCGACAATCGGATACGTGCAGCGTCGAAATTCTGCGCAGCGATCAGAAATGGGTCGTCGGGCGCTGAAACCTGCCAGCCCGCGAATCCATCCGCGGCATCGAGACTGAGCTCGCTCATTGCCCGACCAGATCGTCCTCGCCGCCGGTCCACCGCGGCGTTGTGCACAATCGACATTAGCCACGGCTGGGCGGTGCCTCGTCCACGCTGATAACGACCAGCAAATCTCCAGACGTTTAGGAAGGCTTCTTGCACGACGTCTTCCGCCGCGCCACGATCACCAAGCAAGCGGAACGCCAGGGCAAACGCAAGCCGGCCGTAGCGGTCGTAGAGCGCCGCGAGTGCTGCTTCATCGCGCCGTTGAATGCCCTCAAGCAGGTCATCGTCGCTGGCGGACGCGGCTGAGGTCGCGAGCCCGCCTTCCTCCGCCGGGTTGTGATCGCGCATTGCGTCTCCCACGCCTGCACAGCCCTCGTCGGTCATACGTCGTGCGTCGGAGCAAAGATCACCTGGTTGCTGACGCCGCTGCAAAGCGCCTCACCATTGTAGCTGGGGAATTGGCTGGGATGCCTCATCAGGTATGAGCAAGCTCGGGATAGCGCTCATGAAGCAGCCGCCGCAAGGAATCCACCTGGTCCTGCGTACCGCTCCGATAGGGAGTGCGCACGCGCAGCGGCATGTCCGAGTAGATTCCCGCTCGCGTTGCGATTTTTGCCAGCGCTGGCGACGCGCTCACCATGCCTGGCATGGCCTGCCAATCACGGAAGAACGCCTTGACCATCACCGGGATCCGGGCTGCCTTGGTCCAGTCACCGCGCTCGCACGCCCGCCAGAGGTCGAGCGTGAACCGCGGATTAAGGTTGGCCAGAAAGGCTGGAGAAGCCACATGCTCCGAAGAGCGCTCCTGGCACAATCTGGTAATCCACGACAAAGTGCTTCGGCGAGGGCGTCGCCGACACAATCTCGAGGAGCGAGGCTACATCCCCGCCGGTTTGCTTGCTGCCGGCGAGGGTGGGCGCGACGGTGCACGTCGTGGATCAGGGGTATGACACTGGCCCGATCGTCATGCAAGCGCGGGTGCCCGTCTGGCCAAACGATACGGTGGCGACTCTCGCCGCGCGCGTCCTCACTGCCGAGCGCATCCTCTACCCAGCGGCGATCCGAGTCTATGTTGCCACGCATCCTGAGCTATTCGGTGATAAGTCGGCGAGCATTGTCGAAGGCGCTGTCCCGCAGGAGCACGGCGATTCCGAGCGTGAGGTGCCGGTAACGGCGCCGGTGGACCACGATGTGTAGCAGGCCGGAAACGAGGAGAATGGGCCGTGGCAGCCTATCGTGTAGCGATCGTGGGGTTGAGTTGGATCGCCATTGACCCACCATCGCCAGCGACGCACCCAGTCCTGGGCACGGCAATGCCCTTTAGCCATGCCGCGGCCTATGCCGCGACACCAGGGGTGGAGGTTGTCGCCGGGTGTGACATCAACTTGGCTGCCTGCGAGGCGTTCGAGACCTGCTGGCGGGAGCGGTGGCCGGCCCTGCGCACCTATGCCGATTACCGTGAGATGCTGGATCAGGAACGCACCGACATCCTCAGCGTCGTTACTCCCGACCACCTGCACACCGGCGTGATTCTGGCGAATGTGGCCGCCGGGATCAAGGCGATCTTTGCAGAAAAGCCGCTGGCAACGAGCCTGGAGGATGCTGACCGGATCATTGCCGCGGTGCGCGAGCGCAAGGTGGCGATGACCGTGAACCATACTCGGCGCTGGTTTCCGTCGTACGTCGCCGCACGGGAAGCGCTCCGGACCGGGAGCATCGGGCCGCTCGTGACGAGCTTCGCGCATCTTGGCGGGCCACGCGCCATGCTGTTCCGCAATCACAGCCACCTGCTCGATCTTCTGTGTTACTTCGCCGAGTCCGATCCGGACTAGGTGATCGGTGAACTGGAGCCGGGATTCGAGGGCTACGGCACGGTCTACCGTGGCGATGGCGGGCGGAATCCGTCGCTGGAACCAGGCGTGAACGCCGTTATCGGATTCCGTAATGGCGTGCGCGCCTTTCTCAGCGGGATGAAGCAGGGCGTCACGGACGTCAGCGTTGCTTTGATTGGTGGCCAGGGGCGAGTGCTGGTGGACGATCTTGCAGCGACGCGGATCGCACCCGGAGAGGGCGGTGTGACGATGCAGCCGATTGTGCCGAGCGCCACGCGCGCCGGCATGCAAGCGGCGATTGCGGATCTGATCACCTCACTGGAGACGGGGGCGCCGACGCAATCGCCGCCCGAAGAAGCGCGCAAGGCCGTGGCCCTCGCACTGGCGATTCTCGAATCCCAAGTGCGTGGCAACGCGAAGGTTCCGATCCAGTGACTTGCCAGAGAGCGGTGCGCTCGCTTGCGGTCCTCGAGGGGAACGCGGATCCGCACCGCCCGGGGTTGCCTCCAGCCGGTACGACAATCAGGCCGTCTGATGCGCACTCAAGATCGCGACCATGACCACGCCATTGCGGGTGAACCCGGACGGCGCTGTCCGGGTCCACCCACGGTGTGTTCAGCTGTGCACGACTGGTGACGAGGTTAGCTCTTAATGAAGGGGCCAGCGATCTTCAGGATTTCGTCTGGTGTCTTCGGGGCATCGACCGCGTCGGGGAAGGGGTTCTGACCGGTGACGACGTTCAGATAGGAAGCGTGCCGTGCCTCCACCCCGTGGATCGTGAGCGCGGCGGTCAGGAGATCATCGTTGTCAATCAGGTATTGGGCGGCGCCGGTGTAGGCCGCAACGCCGACACCCTCGATGGTGGCGGCTAGCTTGAGGAACGACGCCAGGTCGGTGTAGCCGAACTCGTAGGTCGCTTCCTTGACGGGCTCGCCCTTCAATTGCTTGATCACCGCGGTCAGCGCATCCACGTGCTCTTGCTCGTGCTTGCCGATCTCGGCAATGTAGTCGCGCACCGAGGTTTGATAGCCCGCAGCGGTAAACGCCGCATTATCGAATTTCGCGAGAGCCTCGCGGTAAAACGTTGCTTCGAGGTGCTCGAGGGTGAGCGCATAGTTCAGCACCTCGACCGCGTTTTTGAACGGTGCTGGGGTTGATTGAGCCATTGGGAATCCCTCCAAGTTTCGCGGCTGCCGCCAGCCGCGCCATTGTCGCTACGTGCCAGGAATCGGGATCAGCCTTTGATAAACTGGCC
Organism: Thermomicrobiales bacterium; assembly: GCA_042408955.1. Lineage (GTDB taxonomy): Bacteria > Chloroflexota > Chloroflexia > Thermomicrobiales > UBA6265 > CALGSZ01. The sequence goes on along the minus strand of JBHOQQ010000037.1, from coordinate 1,740 downwards.
CGCGATCTTGAGAATCTCGTCTTTCGATTTGGCTTGCTCAAACCCTGCTGGGAATGGAATTTCCCCAGTCAGGAGGTTGAGATACGCCGCGTGGCGGGCCTCGACGGCGACAATGCCGCCAGCAGCTGTCAGCAGATCTGGGTTCTCGATGAATTTGCCGGCACCGTCATAGGCCATGACGCCGGTGTTTTCCAGTGCGGCCGCGACTTTCAGGAAGCTTTGGGCATCCGTGTAGCCGAAGTCATAGGTCGATTCTTTGACCGGCGTTCCCCCAAGATCGGTGATGACCTTGGTGAGCGTCTCGACGTGGGCACCTTCGTGATCGCGGATCGCCTCAAGATAGGTCTTGATGGGATTGCCGAACGGGTCGTTACCGAATTGAAACTGGCCAACGCCGTCGCGGTAAAAGGCGTACTCAAGGTGTTCCAGGGTCAACGCATAGTTGAGGACGTCGACATCGTTCTTGAAATCCATGGTTTGGGCCATGGCGAGGTGTCGCAGCGCCGGTGAGCCGGCAATCACCGCTGCCGCGGTACCGCCCAAGCCGAGCTTGAGACCAGCCCCCAGCAACGAGCGCCGCGATGACCGGCGTCCGGCCGCCGAGAGCAGCGCTGGCGATAGACGTTGACGCAATTCGTCTCGGTCACGCATTGAAACCCTCCTCGAGGTGCATGGTGAGCCATCTTGCCAGCTCACCAGTGGGTGCGAGTGGCCCCTAATAGCCACTGCTACCTCTAACACGGAAATGGATGGCGGTTTGGATCACTCGCCACCGGTGTGTCAGGAGCGTGTCGGAAAACGAAGCGGACGTGGGAATACTGAGAGCAGAGGGGGAGCGTGCGCCGAGCCTGGATGAAAGCCCGCTCTCCGTATGAGATGATAGAGTACGCATGTCCTGTTGAAATGAAGTATTGCGCCGGAAGTATAATCGTGTTTGGCTACGAAGGGAATCCGGTGTGTCACGCTCGCTGGGCCGCGCAGTGGGTGCGGCGGGAACGCCTTCTTCTCTGATCGCGCTTGGGAGGAGAGGGTGGGGATACGATAGGAGGAGGCCATGAAGCGTCCGGTGCCTCAGGTTGCGCCCGTCCACCTCAGGGCGGGGCGCGAGCCGCTGTTAGAGCTCGAGCTCAAGGTGGTCACGCCGATGTTCGGTGGCAGCGACACACCTGGAGAAGTCGATCCCGAGCTTCCGGTGCGTGGAAGTACGGTCCGAGGACATTTGCGCTTCTGGTGGCGCGCTTGTGTCGCTCACCGCTTTGCGTCAGCCGAGCAGCTCTTTGCGAGCGAAAGCGAGCTGTGGGGAGCGACGAGCGGGAACGAGGGAACACCTTCGGCACTCGAAGTGGAGGTTGAGATGCTGGACCACCAGCGTATCGCCATCCGACCATGCGCCTGTTATAAGGACCGCCCGGGCAAAGCGCCAGAACTGCAGTGGCTGATCAGCGATGACCCGAACAGAGATGGCTCCAAACGAAATCCAGACGATTCTCTGGGCTACGCGCTGTTTCCATTCCGCGGTGAGATGAAGAACAGAAGAGTCATTCGGCAGCCATCAGAGATGGCTGAGGGAGTCAGCTTTCGCCTGCGCATTTTCCGCTCGCCAAGCAACACAAGCCTTGATGACGCTAGCTTGCGGCGACAGGTTGAAGCCGCGGTCTGGGCCTGGATCACCTTCGGCGGGATCGGGGCGCGCACCCGGCGCGGCTGCGGCACGCTGTGGACGAATCATCCGGATTTCTG
>JBHOQQ010000027.1:0-8588 GCA_042408955.1 Thermomicrobiales bacterium | reverse complement strand
ATCCGCGAGGCTCGGTCGTGCGTAGCATCGTTAGATGATCCACGAAAGGGCTGGCAGCCGTTACGAGGCTGACCCCGAGCCAAGGAGACCGGATGATGGACTACGCGTTTACCACGGTCTGGCGAACTCGGGCGCCGCTCGAAGCCGTCTGGCAAGAAATCTTTGACACAGAGGCGTGGCCATCGTGGTGGAAGGGTGTAGAGAAGGTCATCAAGCTCCGTGAGGGCGATGCGGACGGTTTGGGCTGCGTTCACCGGTACATATGGAAGAGCAAGCTACCGTACCGGCTCACCTTTGACATCGAGACCGTCAAGATCGAGTCGCCAAGATGTCTGGAAGGGATGGCCACCGGTGAGCTTGTTGGGAGAGGCTGCTGGCACCTCTGGACCGAGGGAGATGAGACGGTCATTCGCTATGACTGGATCGTCAGCACGTCGAAGCGCTGGATGAATACGCTGGCGATCGTGGCCCGGCCCCTCTTTCGCTGGAATCACGACGTGGTCATGGGTTGGGGTGCCGAAGGCTTGTCACAGCGACTCGGCGTGCCAGTGATTGATACGAGCCGCTGTGGAGCGGTCGGACACGCGTTCCGGGCTTCGCGAGAGGAACCCGGATGATTCCGGACCTGACGCGTTGCGTCTCCGCGTCACGGCCTCGCGCGATCGCGACGTGCAGGCCGGCCATGAATCATCCGGACCAGCCCGTCAGAGTGTGCGGCAATCAGCTGTCAGCCGACGGCTTCCATCATGCGTAACAGACCCTGAATATACCCGATCGCGTGGGCGCGACCCCGGTGCCCCCATGGTGTATCGTCATCCAGGTGTGGTACGTGATCATCCAGCAAAAAGCCGCGGAAACCGTTGCGTTTGAGCGCCAGCATGACCTGCGCCGGGTCGTAGTTGCCTTCGCCGATAAAGCACTCCTTGAAGGAGGGCACCGTTCCCTGAACGTCCCGGAAGTGGACATAGAGGATGCGGCCACGCGGCCCGAAGTGCTCGATCATCGCCATGACATTTGTTGCTCCGCCCGGCATCTCCGAACAGCAGCCTAGGCAGAGATCGAGTCCCCAGGCCGGGCTAGCGCCGGCGATCTGCTCGGCGCGCTTGAACCCCTCGACGTTCCGGAAGATGCGGGCGACACCGCCGAGTGATGGCACCGGAGGATCGTCCGGGTGCAGCGCGAGCTTGACGCCGGCCTCTTCCGCGACGGGCAGCACGGCGCGCATGAAATACTCGTAGTTTGCCCACATCTGCTCTTCGGAGATGATCTCCTCTCCGTGCTCAGCGACCGCGAGCGCGGCCATCCGCTCATCCGTCTTGGCAACGAAGGTGCGCAGCGCCTGGGTTCCGGCTTGCTCGACCGCCGCCATGTCAAAGGCGGTCACGCGCGCCCCGCCGCGGCCCGGCGCCGTGACCGATGTGCGCCAGACGGAGTTCGGCATCCAGTGGTAACCGAGAATCGGGATGCGGGCGCGCCCGAGGTTGCGGATCGTGGCCTGGTAATGCTCGATCTGCTCGTCCCGGCCGGGCAGGCCAAGCATCGCTTTGTCATAGAAGTGGATCGGAACATTTTCGATCGCTTCGAGGGTGAGCCCGTACGAGCGGCATTTCTCGACAAGCTGGCGCAGGTCAGCCTCCTCCCACCGATGCTCACCAGGGAGCTTTGGCGTGTTCATCTGTACTCCCGTGACGCCAAGCTGTGCCGCGAACCGCAACTTTTCGTCGGTCAGCTCATTGAATTGCCCAATCGCGACTCGCATGCCGTCCGCGCTTGCCATCGTCTCCCTCTCCAATCGTGCCTGGTGGCATCCGCCAGTTGATAACCTGCGGCACAATCGCGCGAATTCATTGCGACGTCAAGTGGGCCCAAGCCGGGCGACAACGACCTCCTGGCCAGCGTCTTGAGAAGCTGCAGACTGGCGATATGGTAATATAATAGTGGACGGACTGCCTCCCATCGCATGAAAGGAAGCGCCTATTTCCACCCGACTGCCATTCACGGACCATATGCGAAAGCGTATGGCCGAACGGAACTTCACGGCAGAGCAGATTGCCTACGTCTTGCGGCACGGCAAGCGAATCAACCGTGCGGGCGGCAAGTGGTACGTGCTCAGACGGCGTGACATTCCGCCTGGCGACTTGCGTGACAACCAAGTCACCAGGATGGTTGGGGTGATCGTCTTGGTTCTTCCTCAGGGTGTCCACACGGCCTACCGGAACCGGGCACCGCTGCGGCACATCGGACGAAAGGCGAAGTACGACAAGCGGAGATGGAATCGGGAGCGCTGGTCGCGCTAGCAGCCGCGATCGGGTCTCCTCGTCGCTTCCCACCACCGTCTGGATCGTTTGGCGGGAGTAGTCCGCCCTTTCCATTTCACCGTGGCGCTTCCCTGTTGACAGCCAGCGGCGAGGTTGATACCGTGCCCCGAAAGCATCAACGCGTGTATCCGGCCAATCCGTGCGTCCTGAGGAAGGAGGACCAGTGATGGGAGTTCGCTCACGGCTGTCCCGTCGCCGATTCATCGGGGGAGTGGCTGGTGGCGCCGCCGCGCTGACGATGACGAGCAGCCGGCTGACCGAGGCGCTTGCAGCCAAGGCTGCCCCGGCAGTGCTCCAGGGAGGCGGTAAGCTCACCTACTGGGGCGGACTGATCTTTTCTGAAGAGGCGAATAACCTGCTGGTGGATACCATCAATGCCTGGGGCAAAGAGAACGGCATCGAAACCGAAGTCGTCATGATCAACCAGAACGAGACGAACCAAAAGGTCTCGGCGGCTATCGAGTCCGGCACGATGCCCGATGCGCTCGACATGGGGTTGGATCTTCTCTTGCTGCTGAGCAACACCGGCCAGTTGGTTCCATTGGACGATCTCTATGCCAAGATCGGCGAGGCACATGGCGGCTGGTTCGAGTCAATCGATGCCGCTTCGGCGCTGGCAGGCGGAGCGCGAACAGGTATTCCCTTCGGGTCGTCGGGCAACCTGCTCTTCTCTCGCCGGGACGTGTTGGAGGAGAAGGGGCTGACGCCGCCGCCGGCCACCTGGCAGGAGGTCAGCGATTGGTCGGCCAAAGCACAAAATCCGCCGCTGTACGGCATGGGCTTTGCGCTGTCGAACGTCGGTGATGGCAATCTGCAAATGTCTGTGCTGCAATCGTTTGGCGGCCGGATCGCCGATGACGAGGGGAAGACGGTCACCATCAAGTCGGAAGAGACGCGGCAATACTTGCAATGGGTCACGGATGCGTATAAGGCAGGCTTGTTCCCGCCCGGCGTCACGACCTGGGATGGCGCTGGCGACAATCAAGCCTATCTGTCCGGCCAGGCGATCTTTATCGCCAATACCGGCAGTGTCTATCTCGCCATGAAGCAAGACGATCCGGACCTTGAAGCCGCAACGCATTACGCGTCGCTCCCGTCCGGCCCCAAGGCCCGAATCTCGCCAATCAGCCCGAATTTCCGGGCAATCCCGAAGACGACGAAGGACGTTGACGCGGCGAAGGCGCTGATCGAGTACCTGGCGAATCCGGAGTTCATGGAGGCGTATTACAACGTGGCCATCTACGGCCCGGTGCTCAAAGCCTACGAGGGATTCGCGGTCTTTACCGATCCGGTGCACTCCGGCCTGCTCGATCTGGTCAAGAATGGAACCGCTCCGGGTGCGCCGGACGTGTACAACACCGCCTATGCCGACTTTTCCGCCAACTTCATCGTCCCGCGGATGATTCAGCGGATCGTCATCGATGGGAAGTCGATTGACGAGGCGATGGATGAGGCGCAGCAGCAAGGCCAAGCGATCTACGACAAATACAAGGCGTAGCCGGCAGTTTCGAGAGCCCGTGCGGGGCGCTCCGTCCCGCGCGGGCCCCGTTGCCGCCTCGTCGCTATGATGAGCCTGCCCACAGACGGCGCTTGAGGGTTCTATGGCTGTCGTCGCTACTCACCAGCCGGCCGAACGCCCCCGCTTCTTCACCTTTGCGCGGCGCAATGCCCTGTGGGGATATTTGTTCGTCTTGCCGGCTTGCCTCATCCTCTTGGGACTCGTGGCCTACCCATTCCTCTACGCGATTTACATCTCCTTTACCAGCCGCGTAGTTGGAGATCCCGGCGAATGGGTTGGGCTGGCAAACTTCCGGTATCTTCTGCGCTGGTCGAGCTTCAACAAGGCCGTCCAGAACACGATCGTACTCGTCGTCGTGTCAGATGTGCTCAAGCTGGTGATTGGCTTGGGACTGGCCTTGATGCTCAACGAGCGGATCCGCGGGCGTGGCTTGTTCCGCTCGTTCATGTTGTTGCCATGGGCGATGCCCGGCTTTGTCGCGTTCCTCGTCTGGCGGCTGCTGTACATGCCGATCGGCGGGGGCATCAATCTGCTGCTGACCGAGACCGGCGTCCATTCCGGGATCATCGACTGGCTCGGGCAGCGCTCGACGGCAATGCCGGCGGTGATCATTGCCAGTGTCTGGCGCGGCTTCCCGTTTTGGTGCATCTCCTTTCTGGCCGCGCTGCAATCGGTGCCAACCGAGTTGTACGAAGCGGCGAAGATTGACGGCGCGAACGCCTGGCAGCGCTTCCTGGCAGTGACATTGCCGAGTATCCGCCAGGTGATCCTGATCGTTGTGCTGCTGTCTTCGATTTGGACGGCCAACAGCTTCGAAAACATCTGGATCATGACCCAGGGCGGCCCATCAGATGCCACGATGGTCTTTCCGGTGCTGGCCTACTTCGGCATGCAGAGCCAGCGGCTGGGTGAGGCGGCGGCCGTGTCGGTTGCCATGGTTCCGGTGCTGGCGCTGCTGGTCATCATGGTGACGACGCTGATGCGGGAGGATGAGGCATGATCACAGCCCGCACACTGACACGGCCGCGTGCGATGGCGCGTCCACATCTGTCGGGGCGCGGCAAGCGCCTGGTGCTCTACTTGCTCCTCTTGGTGATGGTGCTGGCGATATTGTTTCCCATCTACTGGATGATCACGATCTCCTTGAAGCTGCCGCGAGAGATTTATCGCCAGCCATCACTGTGGCCCGAGGTGGTGACGCTGGCCAATTACCGCCGCCTGATCGAAGAGAAGCATTTCCTGACGAATATCAAGAACAGCTTAATCGTGGCTTCGACGGTGACGGTGCTATCGCTCCTGATTTCCTCGTTCGCCGCCTACAGTCTTGTGCGGTTTCGCTACCGCTTCAAGGGAGTGATCGGGCGGCTAATTCTGTTCGCATACCTGACGCCGACCTCGCTGCTGTTCATCCCGCTGTCGGTCATCATTGCGCGGCTGCATCTTGGCAACTCCCTGCGAGGACTGATCATTGTGTATCTGACCTTCGCGCTGCCACTGAGCACCTGGTTGCTGAGCGGTTATTTCCGGAGCGTCCCGGCCGAACTGGAAGAGCAGGCGATGGTGGATGGCTCGACGCGGCTTGGCGCGTTGTTCCGCATTCTCCTGCCGCTCTCAGCGCCTGGGTTGGTCGCGGTAGGTATCTTCACGTTTACAGGGGCGTGGAACGAGCTGCTTCTGGCGCTGATTTTCATCACGTCAGAGAATAAGCGAACCGTGCCGCTTGGATTGCAGTACCTGATCACGGGCGACGTGCTGCTGTGGGGGCCGATTATGGCCGGGGCGGTGCTGTCGGCTGTGCCAGTGATCGTGCTCTATTTCTTGGCGCAGCGGTTTATGGTCCAGGGCATGACCCACGGCTCCGTTAAAGGTTAGCCAAAACCCAACCTCGTGTCGTTCGCGGCAGCAGGCCGGCGGCGTAGTGCCCGCGCGGTTGTGTGGGATGAATTGGTGAATTCGATGACCAATATGCGGGCGGACCTCGGGTGCTCGACGCGATCTACGCCCACCTCTACGGCCTGAGCCGGGAGGACGTCGCCTACCTCCTCGGCACGTTCGACGTGCTGCAGAAGAACGAGCTGAAGCGTTACGGGGAGTACCGCACCGCGCGCCTCTGCCTGGACGCCTACGACCGGCGCGCCGGGATCGCGGGGCGCGCCGGGACGGCACGGGGAGGCACACGGTGAAGGCCCGTGGCCTGCCACGCTCGGCCATCGCTGCATGGAGGGGGATCACGGCCAGTGTGGGTGCGGATAGCGGCTGCGACCGCAGCGCCGACTGCGCCCAGAGCCCACGCGGGAGCAGGATCGCTGAAGGGCGAGTGATGCTGTGCGAGTCGCATGCCTCTGCGGTGAGGCGATGCGCAACGGAGCGCTGGGAGCGGTGCCGTCGTTGCTGTCCTCCTGACTCGTCATTCGCAGCCCCTTCGAGTGGAACGGGGAGATCTCCCAGCCCCTTCCGGACGTTGTACATCGGCGTAACCAATGATCTTGAGCGGCGGATGGGGGAACACCAGATGAAACTTCTGCAGCAGAGCTTTACCCGGCGCTACAACATCACTCTCCTGGTCGATGTTGAAGCGGTTAGCAGTCCTGGCGATGCCATCGCGCGCGAGAAACAGGTGAAGGGGTGGTCGCGGGCGAAGACGCTTGCGCTCATTGAATCGGTGAATCCCGCATAGGAGGATTTGAGCGCCAGATGGTATGGCTAGCGGGGGTGCTTCACGCTTGCGTGCTTTTGCGCCGCAACGAGGGATCTCCCCTTGTGTCCATGGGAGGCGCGAGCACGGCGTCGAGATGTGGTCGGAACTCTCCGATCGCTTCGTGTCCAAGGGAGGCGCTCTTCTTCCTTCTTCAGCGCTGGATCGTCTCGGGGCTTGCCGTCGGCGCGGTCAAGGGATAGGTGGCCTCCCGGACACATCGAGCGCGGTGCTGACCGTGCCTGGGTAGTGCCGATGCGGGCCATCATGAACCCAGTGGTGGAGAGACACCTGGCGGGGCTATGATCTCCCGTGCGCTCGCGCGGGTTCGTGCTCGCAAGAAAAGGAGAGATGGCAGATGGCTACCTTCGTTCTCCTCTCAACGCTGACCGACGAAGGCGCAAAGACGATTACCGAGCATCCTGAGCGCATCACCGCTGTCAACCAGGAGTTGGAGCGCATGGGTGTCCGGGTCGTCAACCAGTGGGCGGTGCTCGGCCCGTACGACTTCGTCAATATCGTCGAAGCCCCAGACAACCTGACGATCGCGCGCGTCTCAGCGGAGCTTGCCTCCCGAGGAACCATCCGTCTCATGACGATGGCCGCGATCCCCATCGACGAGTTCATCGCTGGATTGAAGAGGCAAGATTAGCGATCTGACGGCGTGCCAGCTTCGATCTGGCCACGATGCCGCGGTGGCGATGCATCCGGCGAGCCTGTGGTGAGGAGCGGGCGCGGGCGCGCCGGAGCTCGCGCCGCGGCCGTGAGCGTGATTCTCCCCTCGTGCGTGCCGCTGATGCCTCGGCGCTCGAATGACGTCGGCGGGCCGTCGTCCGGGTATGATGTTGCACGTGAGAATGCACGAACAGGCAACACGCGTGAAAGGGGGAGGTATGTTCCGTTCGGATCTGCTCGCGGGAAAGGTCGCGGTCGTCACGGGGGCTGGCACGGGGATCGGGGTTGGCATCGGCGAGTGGCTGGCGAAGGCGGGTGCAGCAGTCGCTGCCGGCTATCATGCCAGCGGGGCCGGAGCCGAGGCGCTCGCGGCGCGTATCCGAGAACACGGAGGACGGGCGTTTGCCCACCCGTGCGATGTCCGCGATCAGGCAAGTGTCGAGGCGTTCTTCGATCGGGTCATGGCGGAGCTTGGGCGGGTCGATTTCCTCGTCAATAACGCGGGAATCACCGAGCCCAAGCCGCTGCTGGAGATGACCGTCGAGGACTGGGACCGGACCCTCAACATCAACCTCCGCGGCGCCTTCTTCTGCACACAGCGTGCGGCCAAGGAGATAATCCGCCAAGGCAGCGGTGGGCGTATCATCAACCTTAGCTCCGTGCACGGCTTCTCCTCGATGCCGGAGCACGCGCATTATGAGGCGAGCAAGGGCGGCATCAATCTTTTCACCAAGGCTTGCGCGATCGAACTGGCGCCCTACAACATCCAGGTCAATGCCATCGCGCCAGGGGCCATCGAGGTCGAGCGCTATTTCCGCAACCCGAACTACGACCGGAGAGCGCTTGAGGCGACGATCCCGGCCTATCGCGTCGGGACGCCAGACGACATCGGCCCGCTCGCGGTCTTCCTCTGCTCGGAGGGTGCTAGCTACATCACTGGCCAGATCATCTGGGTAGATGGCGGGCTGACGAGCTACATGGGTCTCGGCCAGCAAACGGTACGACCGCTGGTGTAGAGGCTAGGGGCTGGGGGCTGGGGGGTTAGGGGCTAGGGAAGCGGTGAGCTTCGAGCTACGAGCTTCGAGCTATCAGCCGTCAGCCGTCAGGTAACAGCCGATAGCCGATAGCCGGTAGCCGATAGGGTTGAGGGCCAGAGTTCCGTCTCGGCCCTCAAGATCAGCCGCCGGGACACGGAGGGGCGCGATGCATCGCGCTCATCGGTTGTGCATCGGGACGCGCGGATACCCGGCGCCTGACGGACGATGTCGGCCATCGCGCGGGGCACCGGGAATTCCGCCGGTCGTCTCGGTCAGATTGTCCGCTCAGCCCTGTCGCGCGGGGCTAAAGACCCCGCGCTGACCCAACCAAGCCGGCTCAAGCC
>JBHOQQ010000026.1:0-27133 GCA_042408955.1 Thermomicrobiales bacterium | reverse complement strand
GTCGCCGAGGGCGTCAAATCGCTCGACCCGAGCGTTGCCCATGTCAACCACGTAAACGGTTGAGCCATCGGGAGAGACAGCAATATCCCTCGGCCCATTGAATTGCCCGCGGCCGCTTCCGGGTCCAGCGCGGTCGAAGAGGCCAAAGGGACCCGAGTTGGGGAAGAGGCGGTTGGCTAGCTCAGCGTTGAAGCCGACAGCGATCGTCTCCGGCGGGGCGATGACCTGCGGCCGGTGCTCGATCAGGAAGCGCACTCCGGAATCCCACCGTGATACCAGGAAGAGGGATCTGATCACCTCTCCGAGGTCAGGGGACGTGTATGCCACCGGAACGCGATTGGTTACGGGATATTCGCTTGGCGTGTATCCGGCCTCTGCCATCCCCGTGTCATCGGGGGCGATGATGATCTGGGCGTTCCGCTGCGGAGCCTGTCCGGGCGCGACGACCTCGGCATCGGGAAAATCGCGGAAATACCACCGCGCTGGCCATTGGACGCGCCGGTCTATCGCGATGGTGACGCCATGACCACCGGTGGGATCGCGGGTTGAACCCTGCGTCACGGTGACATCGCGAGAGAGTTTCTGAACGCGCTCAACGAGCCGTAGCACCGCTGGAGTCGTCGTGCGCTGGGCAAGCGGCTCAAACCCTTCCACCGCGTTGTAGAAGCTCAGCATCACTGAGGATCGGACGGCGTAAGCGCCGAGAAAGATCGTGACGACAGCGAGCGCTAAGATTGCTGCTTGCCGGCGGGCACCCAGGAGCGTCTCGCGCTTCACCAAGGTGTAGGTAACGACTGCAAACGGAGCCACGGCGATGAGCAACACGGTGAGGGCTTGCAGCATCACCCGGTCTTGCTCAGGACTATCGCCGGTGCGGTCGAGCAGCACCGCGAAGCCAATCACCGCCAGCGCCAGCCCGAAGTAGGCGCCCATCAGCGCCCAGGTGCGCCCACGCGCCGGACCAAGCCAGTCGATCGAAGCCACCATCTCGCCAAAGGCCGCGCCGCCAAGCAGTACCAGAGGGAGCACGATCAGAACGGTCTGCTCGGGGGCACGGCCAGAACTGAAGCTGAAGATCAGCAGCGCGGCGACAAACCAGGTAGCGAAGAACGGCCAGCCAAGGGCGTTGCGCTCACCTGAAGCGCCTCGATTTGCCCCAATGATGGCGAAGAGGACTGCCAGCGGTTCATAGAGGAGGATCGTCAGCAAGAAGAACTGGGTTGGCGTCGTTGAAGTGGCGGTGGAGAGTAGCCGGCCCCAGTCGGCAAAGGTGCCGCCGATGCCGCTCAGCGCGCTTGGGTCGCTGAACAGCCGGCTAAAGAGGGCGAGCAGCGTGACCAGCATTCCTCCGAGCAGCGCGGGCAACACGCGAGGATTGGCTCGGAACGTGGAAAGCATCCGGCGGACAGTACTCTCTGGCCTACCGTTCGTCGCTAGCTCGACAATGCCTGCGATGGCCAGACAGAGGTAGACGGTCAGCGCCGTCGGTGCCGATGCAAAGCCCGCGGCGAGGGCGGCACCAGCCAGCGCGGCCCACCAGTACTGGGCGCTGGCTGACCGGGAAGCCGTGCCCAGCCGGAGCAGGGCATACAGGGCGAGCAGGCTGAAGAAGGCGACGGCAATCTGCGGGTCGGCGACGCGAGAAGCGTACAGCAGGGTTGGGCAGATGGTGGCAACGACGGCGATGCCTGCTGCCGCGGGACCGCTCAAAAACTGGCCGAGCCTAAGACCGAGCAGCACAAGACCGATGCCGAGCACGGCCGAAACGAGACGGGCCGTGGCATCGGTCGCGCCGAACAGAAAGAAACTCAGGCTCTGGAACAGCGTGAGCGCCGGTGCGGTCTCGGGTAATGTCTGGGCAGGACCTGTTGTCGAGCCGCGATAAAACGAGTACGCCTGGTAGGCGCGGCGCGCTTCTGTTTGTGAAAGAGGAAACCCATCGAGTTGAGCGAGCCGCAATCCGGCCGCGGCCACGACAATGAGGGCGATGATCCCCGTTAGCCAGCGAATGCGCGAGAGATCGATCGTCCGATCGAGCATCGCGTCATGCGTTTGCACCGTTGTCTGCGCCATCGTCCCGTGTTGCCCCTTTAGCAGTGACTCATGCTGATCCGTTCGTCAACGTGAGAAGGGCCGGTTGGTAGTGGACTCCGGGTGATGTACCAAGTCAATAGCGAATTCCATTGAAGTACGGAAGCAAGTCATTTCGGATATAGACCGTGAAATTCGTCTGCCCAATTTTCCAATCGAGATCACGATACATCAGGAGCCGGTAAAGTCGCAGTTGCCCATCCGGAGTAAGCTGGTGGCTCAGGGTTTCACCGATCGAGCGGAGAATCGCCACCGGGCCATGCGGCTGGTCAGCGAACTGCCAGGCGGAGCGGCCGGGCCGTAACTCGGGAGCAATGGCGAAGTCGCGATAGGTTTCCTCCGGGAACCACCAGCGCAAAACGTACTCCTGGGCGGTATATCCTTCGAGCGCACTAGCAGCGCCAGAGCTTTCCCCGCCGACCAGGACAATGGGCGCGTCGCTTGGCACGCTCGCGAGCGACGAGCCGAAGTATCGCTTCTTCGGGTAGTCGCGAAGGTACCACCACATGGGCCATTGCACGGTGCTGTCGAACCAAACGACCAGGTCCTTGCCGCCCGTTGTTTCCTCTGACAGTCGTTGAATTTCGTCCATCAGTCGCGTCACGTCCGGCGATGTCTGCGTGTAGATCAACATGTCTCGCGGCACGTCCGGTTCTCGGTAGCTGAGGTGCCAGCCAACGTGCACCTGAAGCAGCGCGAGGGCAACCGTGAGCGCCGTCAGGGTTACGAGGCCAGTTCGAACGGGACCGCGCCAGAGCAGGGCGATCAGGAGCGCGATCAGGATGACCGCGGGGGGAATGGCAAGCAGCCACCAATCGTGAACGGCAGCCGCGGTTACCGTTCTCCGCCAACCTCCGCGGTTGCCAGAAGTGTCCGGAACAAACTGCCCAAAGGTCATGCGGCTTGCGAGGGCGATCCAGCCAGCGCCTGCCAGCATGATGACGCCAAACACGATGCCTTCCGCCCAGCCGAACGCACGTTGTCTTGCCGGGCTCTCGTGTTGCCGGATAGCGGTTGTGAGGCGCTCGGCGACGCCGCCGACAACCGCCGCTGCCAGAAGGGTGGCGGGTAGCGAGATATGCACCACGAGCCACGGCATCTTCTCTCCCGCGTAGGACAATCCAAGAAAGATGAGGATGAACCACGTGCTGAGGAAGAGGCGGAAAAAGAATCGCGGGCTTGTGGAGCCACGTCGCAGCACGGTACTGAGCGCGCGCCAGATCGTCAGGCCCGCTAGGGCTCCACCAAAGGTGACAGCGAGAAATTCGTATTGCGGCATGAGGAGCAAGAAATAGAACCAGGGTTGCTCCCCTCGCCGGTAATCATGCTGCCCAAGCCAGTAGAGCAGCGTACCATCCGTGGCGACGGTCGAGGAGATCAGCCCATTCAAATTCGTGAACAGGCTGGTAAATAGCGCAACGAAGATCGCCACCGCGATTCCGGCTGCCAGTGCCAGACCAGCCCGGTCCTGCCAGGCGTGCCGAACACCGGCTTCGACCGACCCGCCGGGCGCATCGCCAAGCAATGGCTCGACCCAACCGGTGCTTTCCGCTCGCTCTGCCTTGATGCGGGAGAGCGTCCAGAGCACTGCCGAGACGAATCCAACGATCAAGGCAATGAACGCCCATACGAGCGGATTGACCAGGAGATCCTTGTAGTAATTGAGCTGGTTCTCCCGGGTTGGAGGTGGGGAGGAAATTCCTGAGGAGTCCCAGGGGATATTGAAGATGCGCTCGCGGTACTCCACTGGCGAGAGCTTTGCGAGCACGAGCGCTAGCAGGAGCGCGCCCGCGTGGATCGCCAGGAGTTGGTAGACCAGGTCCGGCCGGGACCGGTACCAGACGCGGCAGCGGCTCAGCAGCAGTGCCCCGTAGAGAAAGAGACCGAAGATCGCAAAGATAGCGAACACGATTTCGTGATTCGTCAGCAGGAAAGACGCTGAGGCGGCGCCAATCACCAGCCATTTCCGCTCAGGGTTTTCCAGATAACGGACGATACAAATAAAGAACAGCAAGGTGCCGGTAATCGTGTAGATGTCGTGGCGGATATACCGGCTCTGGTAGAGGATTGCCGGTGAAATTAGCAAAAGAAACGACGCGGCAAGTGCTCCCCACCGGCCAAGATGTCGCGGTCCCCGCAGCAGGTATGGCAGTCCGACAAGGACCACGCCAAAGAATGCGGGCATGTACCGGCTCGTTGCATCCGAATCACCGAATAGGAGGTAAACGAGCGCGTTGGCGTGGAATAGGAAGGGACCGTGCATCAATGGATGATGGCGGTACCCCTCACCGGTGGCGAATAGCCACGAGTAGTAGGCATGTAGGCTCTCGTCGTGATGCAGTGCCTTTGAGCCAAGGTCCCAAAACCGCGTGATCGCGGCGAGGGCGAGCACGAGGATGTAGAGGCTTGCTTCAACCGTTATCCCACGGCGAAGTGCTTGAGGCACGCGGGCAGGTCGTAGCCCTGTCGTTACGGGCGCCTCATCGGGAATGGCGCCCCGTCCGGCTGCGCGCGGAGGTGTTTGCGTTGTGGTCGCTGGCGCAGCGACCGCCCGAGCCACGTCTTGCTGGCGCGCGCCGCGGTCCAACCTGGCCGGCGGGCGGCGCAGTCGGTATCCGTCAGTCCGGTGATGCATGCGATCGGATCTCTCCACTGTCCCTCGGCACCTTGCAATGTTGCAGTACGCGGACAACAGGCAAGACACGCGGCCGACCGCGCCGGTTGCCGCGAGTATACGACGGCCGCCGGGAGGCAGTCAGGAATCCCCGTCATCTGGGTGACGTTCGCAAGGTCGGACGGAAGTGCTGGGCTTGGACCATGAGATGCCGCGCCGTGTGCATGGTGCACAAAAGCTGTCGGTGCATTCGGCAGGCTGGCACCTAGGATCGGCGTTTGGCGGTTCCTAGACTCGTCTCAGGTGAGGAGGTGACGCGGAAGGAGGTTTAGGCGTGCCGGAGATTGATTCTGGCGACACCGCTTGGGTCCTGGCATCGGCGGCGCTGGTCATGCTGATGACCCCGGCCCTTGGGTTTTTCTACGGTGGTCTGGTGCGGCGCAAGAACGTGCTCGCCACGATCATGCATAGCTTCTTTATCCTGGCGCTGATAAGCGTTCAGTGGGCGTTGTGGGGCTACACGCTCGCCTTCGGCCCGGACAAGGGTGGGATCATCGGTGGCCTCGACTGGCTTGGCCTCAAGGGCGTCGGCGCCGAGCCGAACCCTGACTACGCGGCGACAATCCCCCACTCGGCCTTCATGATCTTCCAGTGCATGTTCGCCGTCATTACTCCTGCGCTGATCACTGGCGCCTTCGCCGAGCGGAAGCGCTTCAAGGCGTTTGTCATCTTTTCGCTCGCCTGGGCGACGCTCGTCTACGCGCCAATCGCTCACTGGGTCTGGGGCGTTGGCGGCTGGCTGCGTGACTTTGGGGCACTCGATTTCGCTGGCGGCACGGTGGTCCACATCTCCTCGGGCGTGACGGCGTTAGTCGCGGCGATAGTGCTTGGGCGTCGGGTCGGATTCGGCCAGGAGTCGATGGAACCACACAATCTTACCTACACGGTCCTCGGTGCTGGCCTGCTCTGGTTCGGCTGGTTCGGCTTCAACGCCGGCAGCGCGCTGGGGGCAAATGGCCTGGCGGCAAATGCCTTTGTCGTCACGAATATCGCCGCAGCGATGGGCGCGTTGACGTGGATGACGGTCAGTTGGATCCGGCACGGTCATCCGAGCGTGCTGGGTGCGGCTGCGGGTGCTGTTGCCGGGCTGGTGGCGATCACACCGGCGGCTGGCTTCGTCTCTCCCTCGTCGGCGATCGTCATCGGGTTTGGCGCTGGCGTGTTCTGCTTCTTCGCGGTCGACGCGCTCAAGGGCATCTTCAAGATTGACGATGCGCTCGACGTGTTTGCCGTCCATGGCGTGGGCGGCATTTGGGGCTCCCTGGCCACGGGGCTGTTCGCGGAGAAAGCAGTCAACGCGGCGGGCGCTGATGGGCTGTTCGTTGGCGGTGCCGGTCTGCTCGGCAAGCAGATTGTGGCCGTTGCGGTGGTCGTCGTGTTCGCGGCCGCGGTCAGTTGGCTGATATTGAAGGCGATTGATCTCACGATCGGTCTGCGGGTGCCGGAGCAAGAGGAAGTGCTTGGACTCGACACCACGCAGCACGGAGAGCTTGCGTATCAGTTGTAGTGAGGGCTGGGAAGGCCCAGGAAGGTAAAGGTTCACTATGATCGCGATCGCATTTGTCGCATTCGCTGTTCTCGTCGTCGCGTGGCTCGTGGCGCCGACCGGTAAACCAGCAGCAAAGGCCCACGCGGCCGCTAGCAACACGACCCTGGGCATGGGCGACGCGGCTGCCTAGAAGCAAGCGGCGAGAGGGCACGGGCGGGTCTGTCGGCAAGAAGATTCGCCCGTGCCGCGTGCTGCTGGGTGCGCGTGGGCGCGACTACGTTATCCGGCGTGACGGAAGCCGGCGTCGCGCATGGTCAGCGGCTCCCCCTCGTTGAGAGCGCGCGCTTCGATGACTTCTCCGAGGAGCACCACCGAATCACCAGCCGGCGTCTCGGACAGGACGCGGCAGACGACATAGCCGAGGGCATCG
Source organism: Thermomicrobiales bacterium (assembly GCA_042408955.1). Lineage (GTDB taxonomy): Bacteria > Chloroflexota > Chloroflexia > Thermomicrobiales > UBA6265 > CALGSZ01. The sequence goes on along the minus strand of JBHOQQ010000026.1, from coordinate 20,449 downwards.
GCCAGCGCGGGATCACCGGTTGCCGTCTCGACCACGCGCAAGCCGAGTGCCGCGAATTTGTCCCCGGCGCGACTGCGGGGCTTCCCGAGCGCACCCGCGAGCTCACGTTGACCTGCGGCAAAGGTCGAAACGACAAACCGCCCACTTTGACGGATAAGTCCGAGCGTCCAGCTATCGCGCTCGATTGAGACCATGACAAGGGGCGGATCGAACGAGGCCTGGCTCAGCCAGTTCGCGGTAAATATGCCGCGCTCGCCAGCGTGTTGCGCGCTGACGGCGTACAGACCGTAGGTGAACTGGCGCAGCACGGTCCGCTTCGCGGCCGGATCGAGTGTGCCTTCGCTTGACTCGTGGGCGGCTGGCTGATGCGAAGCAGTGCCCATAGCTGCTTATCCCTGGGCCAGCTCAAGTGCAAGCATGCCCGCGTTCACGATCTGGTCGACGTCAATGCCGTAGTGGCGATAGAGGTCGGCCCGGCTGCCCGACTGTCCAAAATCATCAACGCCAAGCGGCACCGTTGGAACTCCCCAGATCGCTCCGAGAAATGCTAGCGAGTGTGACGCGCCGTCTTGCACCGTCACGATTGGTGCCTTGCGCTCCTCAGGCTGGATCAACGTTGCAACGTGACCGAGATTCAGCGGGGCGTAGGCATCGGCGAGTTGCGTCTGGCGGGCCTGCCGGAGCGCGGCGTAGAGCCGGTCGGCGCTCGTGACCAAGATGACGTTCGCCGCGACACCTTCCTCGTGGAGGCGCCGGGCTGCCTCGATCGCCTCGGGCAGCATGATGCCGCCAGTGAAGATTTGCACCGTGTCGCTGGCTGGAAGGTCGGGCGCGTGGACGCGGCGGTCAATGATGCGATAGCCGCCAGCCAGCACCTGCCGGCGGAGCTCGGCTTCGCCGAAGCGTTGCAGCGGCTCGGTGAACAGTGTTTGATCAATCGGCTTCGTGGAGAGCCGGAGATAGGTCGACAAACCATGCTCGCGATCACAGCAGAGCCGCATGCCCTCGAGGAGAATCCACTCGACCTCGCGGGCAAACGCCGGCTCGTACGCCACCAGTCCGGGTAGCTCAATGCCGAGCGATGGCGTGACTGTGCTCTGGTGTGCCCCGCCTTCGGGACTGAGGGAGATGCCGGCGGGTGTGCCCGCGAAGATGAATTTGCCGCCGACGTACAGGCTGTAAATGAGGGCGTCCAAGCCCCGGCAGACGAACGGATCATACACCGTGCCGATCGGGATCAGGAACTGCCCAGTAAGCTCGTGCGCGAGTCCGAGCTGTCCGAGTGCCATAAACAGATTCATTTCAGAGATGCCGAGCTCGATGTGGTGGCCAGCGGGGGCCGGGTTCCATTTCAGCATCTTCTGGCCGTCGGCGTCGAAATCCGGGGCGGGCTCTTGGGCAAAGACGCCAGCCTTATTGATCCAGCCCGACAGATGGGTCGACGTCGCCACATCCGGGGAGACCGTGACCATCCGCTCGCGGACCTCGGGAAAGTCCGCCAAGCGGGCCAGCGCCCGGCCAAGGGCCTCCTGGGTGGAAGTCACCGTGGGATGGCGATGATTCAAGTCGACGGGAATCACGCTTGGGCTGAGGACCGGCCCGCGTGGCCCCTCCCCGGAGAGGCGTTCGCGCGCTGCCTGGCAGAGTCGACCCGCTGGCGAATCAGGTTCAAAGCGTGCCCACGGGTCATCCGCGGGAACACCGAACTGGTCGCGCAACGCGTCAATCTGCGTTTGGGTGAGCAACTGCGAGTGATTCAACGGATCCCCGGCAAAGGGGAGGCCCCAGCCCTTGATGGTATAGGCGAAGATCACCGCAGGCGCATCCGTCACGCTGTCCGCATCCGCGAGCACGTTGAGCAGGCAGGGGAGATCGTGTCCGCCGAGGTTGGCAATCAGATCGCGCAGCTCCTCGTCTGGCGTGTCGGCCACGGCGGCCAGGATCGCCTTTCGGTAGCCTGGGTCGGCAACATCTCCGAGCCGGCGGCGCAGCTCGGCGCCATCGCGGAGGCGGATGAGCACCTGGTATTCCTCGTTGCTCATCGCATCGATGCGCTGGCGCAAAAAAGCGCCGTTCTTCCCTTCCATCGCGGCCGACAAGCGCGTGCCGTACTTGGCTTCGAAGACATGCCAGCCAGCGCTGCGGAAGAGCGCCTTCAACCGGGCCGCGCGCACGCCTGGGATCACCCGGTCCAGGCTTTGCCGGTTGAGATCAACGATCCAGATGACATTGGATAGGCCGCGGACCGCTTCCTCCGCGACCGTCTCCCAAACGTTGCCCTCGTCGAGCTCGGCGTCGCCAATGAGCGAGATAAACCGGTTCGAGGTCACCCCACCGAAATGCAATTGGTTATAGCGGTGCGCCAGCGCCGCGAAGACCGGGGCGACCGCGCCTAGCCCGACCGATCCAGTGGAGAAATCAACAGGGTCAGGGTCTTTGGTCCGGCTTGGGTAGGCTTGCAATCCCTTGTAGGCACGCAGGGTGGTTAGGAATGACCGGTCGAGGTTGCCGAGCAGGTATTGCGCCGCGTGGAACGCTGGCGATGCGTGAGGCTTGATGGAAACGCGGTCACCCACGCGCAGGAAGTGAAAGTAGAGCGCCGTGATGATGGAAACCACGGACGCTGATGAAGCTTGGTGGCCGCCGATCTTCGTCTTGTCCGGGTTTGGGCGGACGTGATTGGCGTGGTGGACCATCAGGGTCGAGAGCCAGAGAATCCGACGCTCAATCTCATGCAAAGCCGCGAGCTCCGACGGTTCGATCGTCGTTGCTGGGCGAGTCAAGGGCGACGGGAGAATGCTGGCCATCCTCGAACTGTCCTCTCCGACGTGCCCGCAATGCGGTGGCGCGGGCGGTCCCACGAGCCCAATCGTTGCTGCCTACATGGTACGCGGAACGCGGCTTGTGTGGTAGCGTCGTGTAGTCGCGAGGCAGCAGACAGCGGGCGCGAGTTGCGCGATACTTACCTCACGCAGATCATGCACGCGCGGTGGCCCTTCGGCACGTCGTTGGTGACGCGAAGGCGCGGGCAGACCAAGTGAGGTTGGGCGGACGCGGATTGAGCGCGCTGGCGAAGCGGGCAGCCGTTCCCAAAGCCGGTGGGGATGGCTTGACACGCGGTTGGCCTGCCGTAGAAGTTGCGCGCTCGCGATGTGGCGAAGCCAGAGAGGAGGACGTGTGATGACGCTGAGGCGCCTACCGTACATGTTGCTTGCGTTGGTGCTGGTCGCTGGGTCGCTCGCCGGGCTTCAGGGAGCCAGGGCGCAGGAGCCGGAGCCGATCAAAATTGGAGCCGCCGTGCATCTGACGGGATGGATGGCGGCGTATGACGTGCCTCCATTGGAGGGCGCAAAGCTCGCCGTCAAGAAGATCAACGAGGCGGGCGGCGTCCTGGGCAGGCCGCTGGAGATCATCGAGCGAGACGGCAAAACTGACCCCGCGACTGTTGGCAACGCCGCCCGTGAGCTCATCCAAGAGGGCGCGGAGGTTATGCTCGCCCCGTGCGACTTCGATTACGGGGCGCCCGTGGGGCAGGCCGCGCAGGAAGCCGGGCTGGTTGGCTTGTCGTTCTGCGCGTCGTCGCCGCTCTATGGCTCCGCGACGCTGGGCGACAAGCAGTTCACCGTCTCGATGTGGAACCAGACGATGGCTGCCGCGGCCGCGCAGTATGCCTACGAGGTCAAGGGATGGCGCCGCGCGGCCACGATCGTTGACCAGGGCACCGAGTACACCAAGTCGCTCGGCGAATACTTCGTCGAGACTTGGAAGCACCTTGGTGGCGAGATCGTCAGCGAGGACACGTACCAGCTTGGTGACATGCAGGCTCGGGCGCAGGCGCAGCGCCTGAAAGAGCTCAACCCGGCTCCGGATGTGGTCTTTGTGACGGCGAACATGCCGGATTACTCGGCGATCATTCGCGATATCCGCTCGGCCGGCGTCACCGCTCCGCTGATGGGCGGCGACTCCATGGACACGGCGGACTTTTACAAGGCGTTGGGTCCGGAGCTTGGGCACGATATCTTCATCTCCACGCACAGCTTCATTGGTCCAGAAGCCGGTCCGGCCATGGAGCAATTCATCAAGGACTTCCAGGAAGAATATGGACGGCCGCCCGAAGTGGCCTTCAACGCGATGGGTTGGGACGCGGTCCAAATCATTGCCCAAGGCATTGCGAAGGCTGGCACCACGGAGGGCGCGGCGCTCGCCAAGGCGCTCGAAGAGATGGAGTTTGATCTCCTGAGCGGCAAGCTCGACTGGTCGGATGCCGAGCATGGCCACTTCCCGGACAAGGAGGCGTTCATCATCGAGGTCAAGGATGGCAAGCCAACCTATGTCACCCGGCTGAAGCCATCCTGGACGCCGGCAATCGAGTAACACACCGGGCGAACGGGCGGGGCGGCGGCCCGGTGCTGGTGCCCTGCCCGGCTACTCGCGTGCGCCTGCGGCCATCTGCGATCGGCCAGGGCTACGAAGGGATTCTTGACGTAACGTGGGAACGATGACCGGCTTGGGGCGGCAGGCCGACCGGCTTGTCGCCCAGAACGTGACCAAGGACTTCGCAGGATTGCGCGCCGTTGATGGCGTAAGCTTCACGGTGCAACGTGGCGAGGTTCTGGGACTCATCGGGCCGAATGGCTCGGGGAAGACGACCACGATCAATCTTCTTACGGGGCTGCTGCGCATTACCTCGGGCCGAGTCTTCGTTGGCGAGACCGAGGTGACTGGCTGGCCACCGCACCGCATTGCGCGCCAGGGCGTGGCGCGGACGTTCCAAGTCGTCAAGCTGTTCAAGGACTTCACGGTCCGGGAAAACGTGGAAGTCGCGGCGATCAGCGCGAGCGGCGTGTCGCGGAGAGAGGCAGCGATCCGCGCGGAGCGTGCGCTGGCGTCCGTCGGTATCGCGCACCTTGCCGATCTGCCGGCGAGCGTATTGCCGCAGGGAGAAGAGCGGCGCGTTGAGATCGCTCGTGCGCTGGCAACCGGCCCAGCGTTTCTCTTGCTTGACGAGCCGGGCGCGGGGCTGAACGACGCCGAGATCGAGGTGTTGTTGCCAACGCTCGACCGGATCCGGCGAGAGTTGGGATGCGGCATTCTGATCGTTGATCATGACATGCGCCTGATCATGGGATTGTGCGATCGCATCCATGTGCTCAATTACGGCCGAACCATCGCCGAAGGCACGCCCGAGCAGGTACGGCGGGAGCCGGCGGTCATCGAGGCATATCTTGGAACCGAGGTGAGTGCGGGTGAGCCTGCTCGAAGTTGATCAGCTTGTCGTGCGCTACGGGGCGATCGAGGCGCTACGGGGCGTGTCGCTTACCGTCGAAGAGGGGGAGATCGTCGGCTTGATCGGCGCGAATGGCGCCGGCAAGAGCACGACAATGCTGGCGATCATGGGTGTCGTCCGGCCAGTGCAAGGACGGATCACCTATCGCGGACGGCCGCTGATCGGGCAGCCGCCGGAGGCGATTATCCGGCAGGGGATCGCTCCCGTGATGGAAGGCCGGAGGATTTTCCCTTCGCTAACGGTGGAAGAGAATCTGCGCCTCGGAGCGGCAACCGTCTCGGATCGCGCAGTCGTTGAAGAGGACCTCAAGCGGTGGTGCGCGTTCTTCCCGATCTTGGGAGAGCGCCGGCATCAGCCGGCGGGTAAACTGTCCGGTGGCCAGCAGCAGATGCTCGCCATCGCGCGGGCATTGATGTCCCGGCCAAAGCTCTTGCTGATGGATGAACCATCGCTCGGACTGGCGCCGAAGCTCGTGGACGAGGTGTTCCGGCTGATCGTGCAATTGCGTGACTTAGGGATGACCATCTTGCTGGTGGAGCAAAACGTGCGCATGACGTTGGATATTGTGAACCGGGCGTATCTCCTCAACACCGGCCGCGTGGAGTTTGCTGGCACCCCAGCGGAAATTCGCCAGCATGCTGACCTGGAGCGCGCCTATCTCGGCGGCGCGACGCCAGGGTCACGGCTGGCCTCACCTGCGGCGCAAGGTATCTAGCCATGCACAGCGTGAACGAGTTCGTCCAGTATCTGGTCTCGGCGCTGTCACTCGGTGGGCTCTACGCGCTAATGGCGCTCGGGCTAGTGATCGTGTACGGCATCCTGCGGTTGGTGAATTTCGCGTACGGTGAGCTTGTCATGGTGGGCGGGTATGGGCTGCTGCTCATCGGCAACTCGCCGCTGCCATGGCTGGTGGTAGCTTTGCTCAGCATCGTGGCAGCGGTCATCGCCGCCGTGCTGATGGAGCGGGTCGCCTTCCGGCCCGTGCGAAATAGCTCGCCCACCACGATGCTGATCACCTCATTTGCCGTGAGCAACCTTTTGCAGAACATTGCTCTGCTCACCATCTCGCCCCGGCCCCGAGCACCCCGGCTTCCTAACGTATTTATCGAGAATGTGACGATCGCCGGTATCCGGTTCAAGATCGTTGACCTCATAGCTCTCGTGGTTAGCCTGGTGGCGCTCGGGGTGCTCACGGTGTTCCTGCGCCAGACGGTGATCGGTCTCGCTTTGCGCGCCGCGGCCGACGATTTCACCATGACGCGCCTGCTCGGCATTCGCGCGAACATGGTCATCGCCGCGGCGTTTGCCGTCAGTGGCTTTATGGCCGGTGTTGTCGCCGTCTTTTGGGTGGGAAGCTCGGGACAGACCTGGCCGACCGTTGGCTTGCAGCCAGTGCTGATCGCCTTTATTGCTTCGGTGGTCGGTGGCATGTCGACGCTCAAAGGCGCGGTGCTCGGCGGGTACGTGCTCGGCTTTCTGACCATGGGACTCCAGACCTGGCTTCCCCAAGGCGTCAATGCCTACCGCGACGCGGTGATGTTCGGCATCGTGATCCTCGTGTTGCTCTTCCGTCCCGAGGGCTTGATCCGCCCGAGCTATTCGAGGGAAACGCGGTGAACGGCAGGCGGCAGACGATGGGAACCGTGCTGCACCGGCTATCAACCCCGGTGATCCTGGTGCTGGGGTTGCTCGGCATCGCAATCCTCGCGGTCATCAGGCACGACGTCGTGTTCGAGCGCGTCGTGACGGTTATGCTCATCAATCTCGTGTTGACCGTCGGGTTGCAGGTGTTCATGGGCAACTCCGGCCTTGGTTCGTTTGGCCAATATGCCTTCGTCACTGTCGGCGCGTACGCATCGATCTGGTTCTCCCTGACGCCCCAGCAGAAGCGCGTGGCGCTGCCAGACATGCCTCGCGATTGGTGGCTTTACAAGCAACATCTGGCGTTCTGGCCGTCGGTGCTGGTAGCGGCGCTGATCACGACTGCGCTTGGAGCGCTTGTGGGCCTCGCGTTCGTTCGGCTTCGTGGCGCGTCGTTCACGATTGCCACGTTCGCATTTCTGATCGTGGTGAATCGGGTCGCGCTCCAGTGGGTCGAGCTCACCCGCGGCTCGCGGACCGTGATCGGCATCCCGAAATTTACGGGACTTTGGACGGCGTTCGTTTGCGCGGCAGCGGCGGTGGTCATCGCCTACGCCTTCAAGGAATCAACGCTGGGATTGAAGCTGCGGGCGTCGCGCGAGGACGAAGACGCCGCTGCTAGCCTCGGGGTCGATGCGGCGCGCATGCGCTGGTTCGCCTGGCTACTGAGCGTGTTCTTTTCCGGGGTAGGCGGTGCGCTCTGGGCGCACTTCATCCAGCAGTTTTCGCCGCATAATTTCTATCTCAAGGAGACCTTTTTGATCGTTTCCATGCTGATCATCGGGGGCGCGGGATCGGTCAGCGGCGCGGTGGTCGGCACCGTCGCGGTGGCGCTGACCGCCGAGCAATTGCGTCAGGTTGAAAATTGGGTCAACACGCAACGGGCAGCCGATAGCTGGGTAGCGAGCGTGGTTCCCTTCCAACTCGTGGGATTCACCGAGATCGTGCTGGCGGTCGCCATCATTCTCGTGTTGATCCTGCGGCCCGCTGGGATCACGGGAGGTCGAGAAATCGCGTGGCCGCGGCGCTGGCTCCGCCGGGAGGCGCCGCGAGTGTCTCCCGCCGAGGCGCCGCTTGAGACAGGATAGCCATACCCAGCATTGGGAGGAGCGTTCCGAGATGGCATACGCACCCGCAATCAACGTCACTGAGGCGGTAGCGCGCGACCGGCGCTTCATCGCCGACGCACTGAAGATTCGTTATGTGCCGTTTGTTGCGGAGCGCGGCGATGGGCCGTACCTCATCGACGCCGATGGGCGACGATATCTCGATTTTGGCGCCGGCTGGGCCCTCGCGAACCTTGGCTACAGCAACGAGCATGTCCGCGCAGCGATCACCCAGCAACTTGCTCGAACAACCTACGCGGGGCTGGTTTCCAGCATCAATGTGCCGGCCGTGGCGCTCGCGGAGAAGCTGACTCGCCTTGTACCCGGCGATTTCGACAAGAAGGTCTGGTTCGGCCTGTCCGGCTCCGATGCCAGCGAGGCCGCGCAGCGGCTCGTCTTGCGCGCGACCGGCAAGCGGCGCCTCATTTCCTTCATCGGAAGCTGGCACGGGACGACCGAGGCGACGATGGCGCTCTCGGCGCATCCCTCGCTGACTACGCTCAGTGGCGCTCATGTCACCAAAGTGCCGTACCCGAATCCCTATCGCAACCCGTTTGGTGACGGTACCGGTCAGGTGACGGATCAGTGCCTCGACTTTCTGGAGCGCTATCTCTTCCAGACGGTCTGTCCACCCGAGGAGGTTGCCGCCGTCTTCGTCGAGGCGGTGCAAAGTGACGGCGGCGATATCGTGCCGCCGCCGGACTTCATGCCGAAGCTACGCCAGCTTTGCGACCGGCACGGTATCTTGCTGGTAGTTGACGAGATCAAGGTGGGAATGGGCCGGACCGGGCGGTGGTTCGCCTACGAGCATGGTGGCGTCGTCGCCGATCTCGTCCTGCTCGGCAAGTCCCTCGGCGGCGGATTGCCACTGAGCGCCATCGTCGGACGCCGGGAAATTCTCGACGCCGGAACGGGACTGGCCCTCTTCACGACGGTGGGGAATGCAACGAGCTGCGCCGCGGGGCTGGCGGCGATCGAGGAGACTGAGCGCCTTGGGCTGGTTGCGCATGCTGCCGAGGTCGGGCGATACCTGCATGAGCGCCTGACCGCGCGTCTTGGCGATCTTCCGATCGTCGGGGATGTCCGCGGGCTGGGGATGATCCAAGGGGTTGAGCTGGTTACCGATCGCCAGACGAAGGAGCCGAACCAGCCGGCAGCGGCGAAAATCGTCTACCGAGCGTGGGAGCTGGGTCTCATCATCTACTACGCGGGGCTGTGGGGTAACGTGCTGGAAATCACTCCGCCGTTGATCCTGACGCAAGACCAGGTCGACGAGGGAGTGGAGATTCTGGCTCAGGCCATTGACGATGTCCTGAACGGCAAAGTCGCCGACGACGTTGTGGCCGAGTTTGCTGGATGGTAATGCGGCCGTCCGGCGTAGCCTGCCGAAGGGCGACCTCCCGAGCGGGCCGCGGGAGCGCGTCTCGCTGGGATGACTCGGGCTGCCGCAGGGTGCGGCACGCGACTTGGCGCAACGGGCAGAGGCGAGGGCAGTGAACGATTCGATCGTTTCGTACCTTGAGGCGCATCTTGACGACTACCTGGCGGACCTTCGGTATCTGGTTGGGATCGACTCCGGAACCTACGACAAGGCTGGCGTGGATGCGGTCCAGGATTGGCTGGGAGCGCAGTTGGCGAAGCTCGGCTTCACGGTTGAGCGACGGCCACAAGCCCAATGGGGCGATGACCTCGTCGCACGGCGGACCGGAAATGGCCGTGCTCGCATCATGCTGCTGGGTCATGCCGACACGGTCTATCCGGCGGGTACCGCTGCACAGCGACCGCTGACGCTGGTCGGTGACCGGCTGACGGGGCCAGGCACCTGCGATATGAAGGCCGGGCTGTTGACAGGTCTTTATGCACTGAGGGCCCTTGAGCAAGCAGGATGGGCAAATTTCGGCCAGATCTCGTTTGTGGTTGTCTCCGATGAAGAGATCGAGGACCGGCACTCCGCCGATCTCCTGCGCACCGAGGGACCACGTCACCACGCGGTGCTGACGCTCGAAGCCGCCCGTGAAAACGGGGATATTGTCGTCGCGCGCAAGGCGACGCGCTGGTGCTCGGTGGAGGTTGCGGGCAAATCCGCCCATGCCGGTGTCGAGCCGGAGAAGGGTCGCAGCGCCACCCTCGCGCTCGCCCATATCATTGTCGAAACGTATACGCTCAACGGCATGAAGGACGGGATGACGGTGAATCCTGGCCGCATTGAAGGTGGGGCAAACCCGAACATCGTGGCCGACCATGCGCGCGGTCTTTTCGATCTTCGCGCCTGGTCCGTGGCAGATCTGGAGGAACTCAGCGCCGCGTTTGAGCGCGTCGCGACGTCACCGTGGGTGCCGGATGTGCGGGTCACGGTCCGGCGGGAAGGCGAGGGGATGCCGGCGATGGAGCGCACTCCGGGCACGGTGCGCCTTGAAGAGCACGCAGTACGCATCGCCGGTGAGCTTGGCTTCGCGCTCAAGGGCGCACGTACCGGGGGAGGCTCCGATGTAAGTCTCGCCTGTCACCAGCGCACGCCAGGACTTGACGGCTTAGGTCCGATAGGCGGTCTGGATCATGGCCCCGATGAATACATACTTTTGAGTAGCATCGTGCCGCGCACTGCGCTGCTGGCAAAGCTGCTGATGGCGATTGGCGACGACGAGGTGTTGATCAATGGATAGCGGTCTCCGTGATGCGGACGCGCTGTTGCGTCGACTGGAGCAGGATGGCATCGAGCACTTTTGGGTGATCTACCACGACTACAGTGGGGTCGCGTGTGCCAAAACCATTCCACCCGAGGGCTTTCGCAGTGCGGTTCGGGATGGCGTGGTCTTCGCGATGGCCAATCTCGACATGGACATCCTGGACCATCAGCCGCCGACGGCGACGTGGCTCGCCGATTCCGGGGACTTCCTGGCAGTACCCGATCCCCGGTCGTATGCCGTGCTGCCGCGCTTCCCGAAGACCGCGCGGGCTCATGCCTGGATGCGGCAAACGGATGGCAGCGCCTGGCAGGGAGATCCCCGGACACGCCTCGAAGCGGTCATGGATGAACTGCGACGAGCTGGCTACTCAGTCAAGTGCGCGCTGGAACCCGAGTTCTACCTGCTTCGGCGGCGGGATGACGGGGAGTACGAGCCTGTCAACCAAACCAGGATGTTCACTGCCGCCGGACTTCAGGTGGAAAACACCTTTGTGACGCAGGTCATCGAAGAACTGCGCGCCATGGGCGTCATCGTGGCGCAACTTGGCAAAGAGTATGGCCGCGGCCAGTACGAGATGACCGTCCGGCACGGAACGCCGATCGAGGCGATTGACGATTACTGGTCGTTGAAGGAGGCCGTGCGCGATATCGCCCGCCAGCATGGCTATATTGCGACCTTCATGCCAAAAGTCTATCCGCACTGGGTCGGTTCGAGCCTCCACGTTCATCTGAGCATTTGGGATGCCGCCGGGGAGGTCGATTTGACTCCCTCAGATGCGGACGACATCTCGCTGTCAGAGATTGGGCAATGGTTTCTCGGTGGATTGCTCAAGCACGCTCCCGCGTTGACCGGACTGGGCTCACCCACCGTCAACAGCTATAAGCGCTTGCTGCCCGGCTCGTGGGCACCCGCAAACATCTATTGGGGTTACGGCAACCGGTCGGGAGTCGCGCGCGTGCCGGGCGTTGGCAAGCGCCGCCATATCGAGTACCGGTCGGGCGACAACACGTGCCACCCAGCGTTGTTCCTGGCGGGCTTGCTCGCGGCGGGACTCGACGGCATCAGAAACCGGATCGATCCGGGGCCGCCTTTCCAAGGGGATATTGGGCACCTGACACCGGCTGAGATCGAAAAGTACGGCCTGACCTTCTTGCCCCGGACATTGCCGGAGGCGCTGGCTGCCCTGGAAGCGGATGAGGTGGTGGCGGGTGCCGTGGGCGAGGTCGCGCTGAGCCATTTCCTCTCAGTGAAGCGCCACGAGCTTGCGCAATACGAGCTTGAGGTCCATCCCTGGGAGCGGGCAACCTACCTAGATGTTGTGTAGCGCAGAACCGGCGCGCGGCGCCGCGGGAGGGGGCATGATCGACGTCGAGCATTTACCAGTGGTGGATGTGCATTGCCACCCGTTTCTTAATCGAGGGCCAGTCTCTGCCGAGGAGTTTACTGACCTGACCGCGTTTGGCGGTGGCTCGCGGCAGTATATGGAGGAGGGAGGCGTCACCTGGACGCCCGAAGTCCGGGATGAACTTCAGCAAATCAAGCGCAACACCATCTATTTCAAGCGCATGATCTTGGACCTCGCGGCGTTTTTTGATGTTGAGCCAGATGTCGAGACGGTGCTGGCGGCGCGTAATGCAGCGGTTGCTGAGGATTACACCCGCTACGTCGGCAAGCTCTATGCCGATGTCCGGCTCCAGACCGTGGTGTTCGATTTCGGAGTGCCTCTGCCGATGCTCGATGTCGAGCAGGTGCAAGGCGAACTGCCGATTGAGGTAGTCCCAGTTTACCGGATCGAGCCGCTCATCGCCGACCTGCTCCGCATGGAGATCGGCTGGTCGGAGTTCCGCCAGCGGTATGACGATGCGATCGCCACTGCGCTGACCAAACAGGGCTACCGCGGTCTCAAGTCAATCATCGCCTACCGCACGGGGCTGGATGTTTCTCCTCTGGCGCGCACACCCGATCAGGGCCTCCAGGCGCTCGATGCCATCCGGCGCGGGCTTGGTGGCGGCAGCATGAAGAAGCTGCGCGATCACCTGCTCTGCCGGGCGCTGGAACTTTGCATGGAGCACGACGTGCCGATGCAGATCCACACTGGCATGGGCGATTTTGAGGTCAATCTTGTGCTTTGCCGCCCGGCCTACCTCATGGATTTGCTCCGGTTTCCGGTCTATCGTTCATGCCGGGTGTTGCTCGTGCACACCGGGTTTCCGTATCACCGGGAAGCCGCATATATGGCGAATGTCCTGCCTCGTGTCTTCCTTGACATGAGCGAAGGCATACCATTTGCAGGACATGCCGCGCGCGACATTGTGCGTGACGTGCTGGCGATGGCTCCGCTTACCAAGGTTTGCTATGGCTCGGATGGTTACACGCTGCCTGAGATCAACTACACCAGCGCGAAGCTCGGCAAGCAGGCGATCAAAACGGTGCTGGAAGAGCTTGTCGAGGAAGGCATGCTGAGTCAGCGGGACGCGCAGGAGGCGGCGGGCCTGATCCTGGCGGACAATGCCCGCCGGTTGTACCGGCTTGAGTGACGAGATCTTCCTGGAAAGGATTCAGCTTTACGGATTTCACGGCGTCCATGCCGAGGAGCGGGCGCTGGGCCAGCGCTTTACCGTCGACGTCCGCGTGGCGTGCGATCTGACCGAGGCGGCCCGGCGAGACGAGCTTGAGGCGACGATCAGCTACTCCGCGATCTACCGGATCGTGAAGGCGATCGTGGAAGGTCCCCCCCGATTGCTTCTTGAGAGTTTGGCTGGCGCGATCGTTGATGCCATCCTCGCGGAGTTCCCGGCTGCGATGGCCGTTGCAGTGACCGTGCGAAAGCCGGGAGCCCCGGTGCAGGGCGCTGTTTTCGACGCGGCCGGGGTGACGATCCGGCGCCAGCGAGGGGAAGGCACCAGCGGCGTCCGGGAGGCGGGCATGGCTCATGGCGAATCTCATTCTTTATGAAGATCGAGAAGATGAAGACGGCAAGCAGCGGCCGCTGACAGGTATTGATCTGGCTCGCATCGAGCAGGCGGTGCGGGAGATTTTGCTTGCCATCGGTGAGAACCCGGACAGGGAGGGCTTGCGGCGAACACCTCGGCGCGTTGCGCTCAGCTACGCGGAACTATTCGCCGGCCTGCAGGAGGATCCGCGTCAGCATCTCCGCGTGACGTTTGACGAGCGCCACTCGGAGATGGTCATTTTGCGCGACATTCCGTTTGCCTCAGTGTGCGAGCATCACCTCTTGCCATTCACTGGCAAGGCACACGTCGGCTACATCCCGCAGGGGCGCGTAGTCGGGCTGAGCAAGCTGGCGCGCCTCGTCGAAGGATTTGCGCGGCGACCGCAAGTCCAGGAACGGCTGACCAGCGAGATCGCGGATGCGATCATGGAAGAGCTCCAACCGGATGGCTGTGGCGTGGTCATCGAGGCGGTCCATACCTGCATGACCATCCGAGGCATCGAGAAGGCCGGGGCAACGATGATCACCTCGGCGATGCGCGGTGGGTTCCGGCGCCGGCCAGAAACGCGCGCCGAGTTCATGGCCTTTGTGCGAGGGAACCGGGAGTGATGCTGCCGCCAACCGCCTGGGACCGGTGGACATTCGACTGGGGCGCAAAGACCTACGTCATGGCGATCATCAATGCCACGCCGGACTCGTTCAGCGGCGATGGCGTGGCTGGCGATTGCAATGCCGCGGTGGAATACGCCGTGGCCGCCGAGCGTGCGGGAGCGGACATCATCGACATCGGCGCAGAGTCCACGCGACCCGGGCACAGGCCGGTGCCCGTCGACGTCGAACTGGCGCGGCTCCTACCCGTGTTGACCGCGGTGCGCCAGCAGGTCGGCCTGCCGATCTCCGTTGACACGAGCAAGGCGTCGGTGGCCGAGGCGGCACTGAAAGCGGGAGCCAATCTGGTCAATGATGTTCGCGGGTTCACGCGCGATCCCGAGCTCGCCTCGGTTATCGCGGCGTTCGGCGTGCCTGCCGTAGTGATGCATGACGTGTCGCCCGAACCCGGTGTCGATCTGATCGCGAGCATCGTCCGGGAGTTGTCGCGGAGGCTTGACCGGGCGGTTGCGGCGGGCATCGCCTGGGACAAGCTGATCGTTGACCCAGGATTCGGGTTCGGCAAGAACTGGCGGCAAAACCTGGAGCTCTTGAATCGCCTTGACGAGCTGCGCGTGCTGGGACGCCCGGTTTTGGTGGGCTTTTCCCGGAAAAGCACGATCGGCCGCGTCTTGGGCGTGCCGGAACAGGACCGCCTGGAAGGCACCCTGGCGACGACGGCACTGGCTATTGCTCGCGGCGCGGACATCGTGCGAGTGCACGATGTGCTCCCAAACGTCCGGGTAGCCGCAATGGCCGATGCCGTGATCCGGGGCGCGCCGGACCAGCCGAAAACCTGGCCGGGCGCGCCACCGCTCTGAAGGTGAGCACGCAATGCCGGTGGCGTATATTGCCCTGGGTTCCAATCTCGGGGACCGGCTGGCACACCTGCGGCGGGCGGTGCGCGCGCTCAGGGAGCTGGGTGAGGTTGAGGCGGTCTCGCCGGTCTACGAGACCGAGCCAGTTGGGTACGTCGATCAGCCGCGGTTTCTGAACACGGTGCTGCGGCTCCGGACCGAATTGTCGCCGCGCGAATTGCTTGAGCGCATGCAGCAGATCGAGAGGCAGGAGGGCCGAGTTCGAACGTTCCCCAACGCGCCGCGCACGCTCGATCTGGACCTGATCCTCTACGACGATGTGGTGACGGAGACGCCGGAACTCACGCTCCCTCATCCCCGGTTTCATGAGCGGGCATTTGTCCTGCGCCCGCTCGTGGACATCGCGCCAGACGTCGCGCATCCGCTTCTCGACCTGACAGCGCGGGAGCTGCTGGAGCGATTGGAGCCGGTCACGGGCATCGCGCGACTCCCAGATCTGTTGCTCGACGATGACCCGCCGGCATCCAGAGCGTTTGGGTAGGGAAGATCCAAGGCAAAGCCGGGAGTTTACGGAGATGCTCCCAATCCCGGACTTGACCCAGCGCCCCTCGTCACTCCTCGCTGCGCACTCCATCAGGCGCTTTGCGAACGCGCTATCGCGAACGGGATGACGGGGGTAGGCTCAAGAATGACGGTGGTGCGCGGCCACGTTTTCGTCAGCCCAAGTGAAGCGAGAGATCTCTTAGCGTGCTGTCAGGTCTCACCGACCAGCCGCCAGGATATGGAGGCGCACGAGTGTCTGACGGCTGAATGTGAGGCCTGCGTGCTCACGAAGAGAGATCCCTCGCTGCCACGTGTCGCCCTGCCGCGAGGGAATGACAGGAAAAGTCGTGGTCCGAAACGGCCTCTTGGACATTGCTTCTGCCGAGTAGCCTCGGCGGAGGTGCCGATTAGGCGTCCTGACTCAGGATGCCTTTGCCGGCAGATACCGTTTGGGACACTTCGCCACGAGCGAATAGGTCGTATCCACCATGTTTCCCACGTACATCCCACCGGCCTGAGTGAGAAGCTGATAGGCATCGAGCCGGTCGAAGCCGTAGTCGGAGACGAGCCAGTCAATCAGGTCGGCATAGGCGATGCGAGCGGCATCCTCCATCGGCCGGGCACTCCCGATCGACATAATCTCCGTGGGCGACTCGATGCGCGGCCAGGAGATGGCCTTGCCCTTGATGACCTCAAAGGTGAAGGTACCTCGAGCGGCGATTTCCAATGCGACGCCGCACAACTCGCCTTGACCCTGAGCCGCGTGCGCATCGCCGACGTAGAAGAGCGCGCCTGGGTGATGGACCGGCAGGTAGATTATGTTCCCGATCGTCACATCCGGCACGTCCATATTGCCGCCATGGCTGCCAGGTGAAAGGGAGGAGATCGCCTCGATGTGCGGCGCCGTGCCGATCGTGCCGAAGAACGGCGCCCAGGGGATTTCCCATCGGTCGCGCCAAGCAAAGCCGCCCGAGGCCGTGCGGCGATAGATATACACTCGCTCTTCTAGTGGCGGCTGGAGGGTCGGCGTCCAGCGAGTCGAGGTGAGACCGCCAAAGAACGGAACGAAGCAGGAGCATGCCCAGTCGCGAGTCGGCTCGATGTTCTCGATCCGGACCGCGAGCGTATCGCCTGGCTCGGCGCCCTCGATGGAGATCGGGCCGGTCTGCGGATTCAAATACGGACCAAGGACACGTGAGACGAGCTGATCCTCGCTGGTGAGCTGGTTGCCGAATGCGTCCACTGTGTAAATCACCACGGTTTCGCCGGGTTTGACGCGAGCAATCGGCTCCGCGTAGGGTCCAAAGACATAGTGGTAGGCGTCGTTCGGCTGGCGTATCTCGCGCATCTGATTACTCATCGCGTTCCTTTCTGCTCCCCCGCCCATGCCAAAAGCCGGGCGGCCAAACACTCGGCATGCTTGGGTCGCAGCTCACGTGACGTCCGCCGCTGCGACCCGCTCCCAGAGGTCATCGTACCGAATCACGTACCCAAACGCGTCGACGGAGAGCGTGGCTTGAAATCCGGTCATGGACTCGTACACCACCTCCTGCAACGATTGCCGGTAGTAGCGCTGCTGGAGCGGCTGAACATCAAGCTCCGGAAACCGAATCCAAACCGCGGTTGTCTCGACACGTGATCCAACCCGAGGGCGCAGCCGCCGGAGGGGAAGCGTGTTTGTCAGCGGGCTGAAGCCAAAATCGATATCAATGCACTCCGGTGGAAGGGGGAGGTCGCGGAATGGCTCCGAAACGACCGCGTCACGCGTCGTCGCCTGGCGAAACTGCCAGTGCCCGGAGTCAACGTGTATGAACTGCACGTAGCGCGATGCACCAGGGGCACTCCGCACATCGAGCGCAAGATACTGGGACGACCAATCCTCATCGCACAGGAGGACATACCGGATGAGGACAGGAGTGGTCTCATTGACGGTGAGCACGGTGCCCGCAAAGCGCCGGTGTCCCGCCTTGCTGCGCCCAATGGCGACACGCTCAAGCCCAAGCTGGTCGAGCCGGCGCCACATCAGCACACGAGCGGATGGGTCAACGATGTTTTTTGGCATCGCGGTCTAACACGTTGCCGGCGCTTGGCGCCGCTGGCCACGCCGGTTCGTCGAGCGGCCAGATTGGCCGGCGGACGCGACGCAGCGGGAGCCGGCAGAGATCGGCGCCGGTAATGCCTGGCCCCTCGACCAGGATAACGCGGCTCGCCACCGGCTCGAAGGCGGCGCGGAAGTGCCCTTTTCCCTTAAGACCGATGACTCGTAACCTGGCCGGCTCGATTCCGTGGGCGCGGAAGACGTTTAGGTCGATTGGTGTCTCCGCGCGGCTCGTGACGAGGACATCCAGGCCATCAACGCGGAGCACGGCGCTCGGGCCGAGATTGACCTCAGCACCGGCCATCATCGGACCGGCATTGACATACCGCCCGTCGCTGAGACAGCGCACGGTACCAGAAACGGGCAAGGGATCGCCATGGAGCCGGTCCGTCTTGCCACCGAGCAGCACGTCGACGCGCGCGCCTACGCCGGCCGCGTGGCAAATGGCGGCCACCTCCGGATCGGCGACGAGGGCGACGGCGGCGTTATGCATCTTCTGTGCGAGGAGGAACCGCACGAGCTCGGCGCTGTCTCCGGGACCACCGGTCCACGGGTTGTCACCGATATCGACGATAAGCAGAGGCTTCTCCGGATGGGACTGCAGGTCCGCAAGCGCTCGTGCCGCATCATCGAAGGATGACACGCCACCCAGGAACTCCTGGCGGCGCTGCCAGGCTTCGGCTGCGATCTCGTAGGCGATACGCTGAGCGAGCTCTCGGTGACCATCGGTCGTGACGAGGATGCTAAACCCGGCGTGCGGCACATCGGCTGGCGGAAATCCCCCGGCGACCGTGACATTAATCACGCCGGGCTCTGCTTCCCATGCGTGTGCTCTGGCAATCAGCGAGCGCATTGGGTCGCGATCCGTCGTCATCCGCTGCGAAGTGGGCAGCATCGGTGGCTGAACGAGAGCGGGCACGGGTCGGATTTCCTTGCGGATCAACCGCGCGGCGATTCGGCATGCCTCGGCGGCGCGCTCGGCCATATCCACGTGGGGATAGGTGTCGTAGCCGATAAGAACATCCGCCGCAGCCACCTTCCTTTCCGACAGATTGGCGTGCAGATCAAGCGTCGCGACGACTGGAACGTTTGGTCCGACGATTGCCCGGACCCGCTCGAGCAGATACGCATCGCCATCCTCGTCAATCTCCGTCACCATGGCTCCGTGCAGTGCGAGCAGAACCGCGTCGAGTGGGCCGCTGGCCAGCGCCGAGCGCAGCCCAGATTCGAGCATATCCGTGAGCGCCGAAATCGCCTCGGCCGTCACGAGCCCGGAAGGTGTAGCCCAGACGGACACCAGTGGAATAAGCTCGAAGCCTTCCTGCTCGGCGCCGGCAATGAATCCACCGAAGGAGGTATTGGTTCCACGTGCGCTGGCGATAATGACCGGTCCGACGAGTAACCCCGCGGCGCGGAACGCGGCGAGGTCGGTCCGTACCGCGCTGAACACGTTCGTCTCATGGGAAATCTGGGCGGCGGCAACGCGAGGGCGCATTAGCGAGCAGGATCGTATGGTGGGAGCCCGAGGATTTCCCGAGCCTCATTCGGTGTGGCCACTGGTCGTCCTAGCTCGCCTGCGATGCGCACGAGCCGGCTGACGAGCTGGGCATTGCTCGTAGCAAGCTGGCCCTTGTGGTAATAGAGGTTGTCTTCCAGGCCGGTGCGGACGTGGCCACCCATTGCCATGGCTGCCAGACCCAGCGGAAGCTGGGCGCGCCCGATGCCACAAACTGACCACCTTGCACCGGGAGGCAGCATATCAACCATGAGCACGAGTTGCTTGACCGTTCCGGGCGAACCGCCGCGCACGCCGAGCACGAATTGGAACCAGAATGGTGGGCGTAGCTTGCCCTCCTCGATGAGCCGGAGCGCATTGGCGATGTGCCCTGGCTCGAAGCATTCGATCTCGGGCAGCACGCCGTGAGCAGTCATGCGCCGGGCCAGCTCGTCGAGGAAGGCAGGCGAGTTGATGAAGACTCCCTGTCCGAAGTTGAGCGATCCGCAGTCGAAGGAGGCGATCTCCGGCGCAAGAGCGATTGGGGCCATGCGCTCCTCGTCGGACACCCGGCCTGCACCGCCGCCGGTACTCATATTAATGATGACATCACAGCCACGGGAGCGGATGAGCTGACGAACGGCCGCGTAGCGCTTCGGATCGCAAGTCACGACGCCATCGTCGTCACGGACGTGGATGTGGACGATTGCCGCGCCGGCTTCCCAGCACTCGATCGCCGACTGGGCGATCTCCTCGACGGTGATGGGCACGGCAGGGTTTTGCGCTTTGGTAGGCCACGAGCCAGTGAGCGCGGCCGAGATGATGAGCTTCTCGCCGGTGCCCGTCGCTACGGACATGACGTGGAGTTCTCTCCTTCCTGGGCTGCAACCTTCCTCATACCAGCGGAATCTTCGCCGACTCGCCGCGAGGTGGCAAGGGCTGTCAGGGTTGCCGAGGGATTTGACGCCGCAAGCGGGTCAATGGTAGACTCTCGACCAGCGATTGCCGATTGGCGTGGCGCATTCGTCTAGTGGCCTAGGACACCGCCCTCTCAAGGCGGAGATCAGGGGTTCGAATCCCCTATGCGCTACCAAATGCGTATGTCGCACAAAAGTGTGCCAAGCCGCGGTTCGCCGCGGCTTTTGCTTTTGGGCCAACCGGTCAGCTCCGATG
>JBHOQQ010000020.1:0-58641 GCA_042408955.1 Thermomicrobiales bacterium | reverse complement strand
ATATGTTGATCCCTCGGTGCGCCTGCGCGGCCCGTCTCGCGAACATCCCCTTGGTACCGACGCCTTTGGCCGCGATGTCCTGAGCCGGGTGATTTTCGGCGCCCGCGTCTCGCTGCTCATCGGCATCACTGTCACGGCGGCAGCGGCACTTGTAGGCTCGGTATTGGGACTCCTCTCTGGCTACTACAACCGGCTCGATAGCTGGATCATGCGCACGATGGACGGCTTGATGGCTTTCCCCAGCATTCTTCTCGCAATCGCGATTATGGCCAGCCTCGGACCAGGCGGGATCAATGTCTTTCTGGCGCTCGTTGTGGTCTACACGCCGAGCATAGCCCGCCTGGTTCGTGGCTCGACTCTCGTCCTGCGCCGGCAGCCATATGTTGAATCCGCTCGCGCTATTGGCCTGCGCGATGCCACGATTCTGCGCCGCTACATCTTCCCCAACGCGCTTTCGCCGTTGATCGTGCAGTGCACCTTCGTCATCGCCTTCGCAATCATCTCCGAGGCGTCACTTTCGTTCCTCGGAGCTGGGGTCAACCCAGAGACGCCGACCTGGGGCAATATGCTTCGCGAGGGCCAGCTCCAACTCCAGCGCGCGTGGTGGCTAGCGATTGTGCCGGGCTGTGCGCTCGTCTTGACCGTGCTGTCTCTGAACATGCTCGGAGACGGCTTACGCGATGCACTCGATCCGCGAGCGCGTGAGCGGTAAGCGCACCGGCAACGCTGCCGACGCTTCACACCAAGCTGTTTCTCCGGGCAAGCTGGGGCACCGGCTGGCAGTCCGTTGCTGTTTCAGGGTTACGCCGTCGGCACGGGCTGGTCGCCTTCGATGCGGAAGCGCAAGAGCGCGCCAATACCGCCCACGTCGTCAAGCAACCGGGCTGCCTCTTGCCGCGGCTTCGGCTGGCCAGCATCAGGAACGTCACGTAGCTCTTCCGGCCGGATCGGCACCTGGGTGTGCACAAGTTCAACCTCAGCATTCTGCAAAATCGCCAGTCTCACGCATTCATCCTCTACAGACGTATGCACGAGATTTCGCGGGTCCCCTCCTGCCGGGTGTTCAACCGGAATCTTACCAACGCCAAAGATCGGGAGGCTGTAATCTGCCCAACCCTGGCTCCGGAAATCGTCGTTCATGACGAGCATCATCACCTGACCCGCTTGCAGCACTGCCAGCGTCGCTTCCGGACCGGCCACGCCGTGATCTCCAGCTGCAGCTTCACCTTGGACGGTCTGGGCCGCCTCCAGCTCCTTGGCGCGCTCCGCACGTTCGACAATCGGCTCGACCTCGGCAACAATCTGCTCAATCGAGGCATTCACCGGCAGGTGCACCCGGCCGATAACGCGTGATGCTACCGTCTCGTGAAACTCAGCATGCAGGGCACTGTACATCGGCTCATCGGCCGCGATGACGACGTATTCAATCGCCTCGGCGCGATCATCGAGCGCCCGGCGGAGCTCCTCGGCCACGGCGCTCGCGAAATGCTCAACTCGCTCGTCCGCCCGAGCTTGGTACCGGCGTTGCGACCAGCCGCCCTGCTTTTGATGCCGCGGATAATCGTCCGCCTCGAAAGCGACAGTGCGCTCCCACATCTGGCGTTCAAACAGCCAAATAAACGCCTCCCGCTGATCGGCCACGAGCACGGCATACGCGGGGAAATCCTCCGCGGCGTGCACGAGTTGACGCAAAGATGGGATAGGGCCGACCACGATCTCGTTGGCTACCGGCACATCAAGCGCCACCGGCTCGAATATGCCGGCGTGGTGGCAAGCGATGATGACCACTCCGTGCGCCGCGGGATCGAGCTCCTCTTCCAGATACGCTCGCACACGCTCGATGTCGGCCGCCAAGCTATTCCGCGCCGGGCTATCCTCCGGGTAGCGATCGAGTGCTTCGGTGCACTCCTGATCGAAGAACTCCAGCGCCGGGCGGCGGCTTGTGCCCTCCTCGTCCCGCTGTGCGCGCAATTGCGAACGCTTCGGATCCGGCGGTGGAACCCTGCCTGGCCTTGTGCCGATCGGCCGCCAGTCTAAGCAGACCGTGAGATACGGCGCTTCTGGCGAAGGCGGGAGGGCAGCGAAGCGCCGGAGCGATTGTGGCAGGTCAAGAACAAGAGCCGACTGATGCTCGAACGCGCGCACGCGCTCGACGGGATCGATCGCCATACAAAGACCCCCTTACAGAACGAGGCAGCTGGCCAGTCGCCAGCTGCCTGATTGACGATATGTTCCAGTGGCTACGAGCGCCACAAGGAGAGAATCTTCTCGACTTCCTCTTTGTGACTGGTTTCGTCCGCCACGATTTCTTCGAGCCGGACCTTCAATCCGACATCACCCGCGGCCTCTGCCTGCGCGATGCGCTCGCGATACCGGGCGATCGTCTCCACCTCGGCTTTGTGAATCTGCTCCAGCATTTCACGCGTATCCCGCGTGACGACCACGGGCTTGGGCGCCACCACTGGCTCACCACCGAGGGCAGCGATCTTGTCCGCTAGGAACTGGGCATGCCGGAGCTCATCGGCAATTTCAGCACGGAAGAACTCGGCAAGCTCAGGGCGATTCGGACCGCCCACCAGCGCCGCGTAGGTGATGTAGCCGATGATGGCCTGGTATTCACCAGCAAGGTCGTCGTTCAAGCCAGTGACGAGATCAGCACGCACATCCGTCGCCATAGCCATCGTCGTTCGCCTCCTTTCCATGTGATTGACCCATGTGTTCCCGCAAAACAGCATCCGGTTCTGCGATGCGCAATGCATGCCAACTTGTGTTCGGTGTGGCGCGGCGACCTGAAATCTTGGTATCAGGAGCGACCGTGGACGCGGTCTCGCACCATCATCCTGCGGAGCTGAGTAGCCGCTGTCGCATGCGCTCATACTCCTCGTCTGTGATTTCGCCCCGTGCATAACGCTGTTGCAAAATCTCAAGAGCGGTGGGCGAAACTTGTGACCAGCGCTCTCGATCGCGCCCGGACAAGCCCCGAATCAACGCGAGCACTGCCCAGATGATCAGGCTCCAAAACCCAATCATCCACAGCGAGCCGAAGAGCATCCACCAGCCCCACCCGTCGCCCATGTGCCACATCGCATCACCCCATGATGCAGCTATTCTCCAGGCTCAATGTGCAGATCGTTGGTCACCTTCAAGACTCCAGCTGCGCGCCACGCCGCTTCCTCAGCCTCGCGCTTTTCGGCGGCCGACCGCACCACGCCGGTGAGTATGACGTGGTGATCGTCTACTTGCACCTTCACCCGCTCTGCGTCCAGCATCGCGCTGCGGACAAACGCCCGCTCGATACCAGCGCGCACGTCGTCCGGGGAGACTGCCGCTGGCCGGATGGTGACTTGGTTGATTACGTCGATCACGCCCGCAACCCGGCGGGTGTCTTCTATGGCCGCATCGCGCTGAAAGGCGTGATCCACTTCGCCTTGCAGGGTGACCTTGCCACCCCGGACGATGATGTTGATGCGCTCCGCGGGCACCCGCGCGTCATTCTCCAGCGCGTTGGCCACCGCCTTGGCGATGTCGGTGTCGGTGCGCTCCCCATGCTCCTTCACAACGATCTCATTGGCCACCGCGCGCACGCCGGCAACGCGCAGCGCCGCCCGCTCCGCCGCGTATCGCTTCCCATAGGTCGTCACCGTGCCGGTGAGGGTCACAACACCCTCATCAACCTCGACGCCAATCTCGGTCGAGTCGACTTCTGGATCCCAATCGAGCTCTTCAAGAACATCTCGCTGGATATCCGTGTCAGTGCGTAGCGTCGCAGCCATCGCACGGCCTCCTTTAGATCCTGGCGCGAGGACCTACCAGGCCCTACGCCAGGAATGTCCAGATCAGCCTAGCGTGCCTCAATTTGGAGCTGGTTCACCACCTCGGTCACACCCGGCGCCCGCCAGGCGGTCGCTTCCGCCTCCGCCCGTGCGGCCGGAGACCGGACCGTCCCGGTCAAGATGACCCGGCTCTCCTCTACGCGAACTTGGATCAGGCTCGCGTCCACCAGCGCGCTCCGGCCAAGCGCCCGCTCGATCCCTTCCTTGATCTTTTCTGGCGATGCCGGCGTCGCCCGCAACGCGATTTGGTTGTAGATCTCCTTAACTCCGGGCACGCTGCGTGCCGCTTCCTCGGCAGCTAGGCGCTCATGGTGCCAATCGACCTCACCAGTCAGCGTCACCCGGCCATCCTGGACAACCACCTCGATGCGGTCTGCCGGAACTCCCGGATGCCAACCAAGCGCCTCAGCCACCTCCCGCGCCAGATCCGCATCGGTGCGCGCCCCAAGCGCCGGGAGCTGCACGTCGATGTCGTTGGCTACCGCGCGCACACCGGCGACGCGCAACGCCGCCCGCTCTGCGGCCCACTTCTGCCAAAGCGACGTCACCGTGCCAGTCAGCGACACCACGCCGTTCTCAACCTCGACGCCCACGTCGGTGGCGTCGATCTCTGGATCCCAGTCAAGTTCCGCCTGGACATCCGCCAGAATCTGCGCATCGTCTCGGACTGCCACAGCCACGGCTCCCTCCTTCCACTACGTTGACACGCACAGTCGCTACTGGTCGTTAGACCGGCCGCACCTCGATTTCGTTCGTGACCCGCGTCACACCCTTGGCTCGCCAGGCCGCCGCGGCCGCCTCCAACTTCTCGGCGTACGAGCGAACTGTGCCAGTTAGGCGAACGTGACCATCTTCCACATGGACCTGGATCCGATCTGCGTCAATTTCCGCGCTGCGGACGAGTGCCCGCTCGATCGACTCCTTGATCTCGGACGGACTGACGCTTGGTTGCTTGACCGTAATCAGGTCGATCACATCGCGGACGCCGGTCACGTCACGAACCGTGTTAACCGCTGCCCGACGCTGATACTCCCAATCTACTTCGCCTTGGAGCGTCACCTTGCCGTTCTTCACCGTGACATCAATCCGGTCGCGCGGAACCAGGCTATTCGCCTCCAAGGCATCGGCGACCGCCTTGGCAATGTCGGTATCCGTCCGCGTCGTCAATCCCTTGACGGAGATATCGTTGGCCACCGCCCGCACACCAGCGACACGCAACGCCGCCCGCTCGGCAGCCAGCTTCTTGGCATAACTGTCAACCCAGCCCGTCAGCGTCACGACGCCGTCGTCAACCTCGACGCCGACCTCGGTCGCGTCAACTTCCGGATCCCACTCGAGCTCCTCAAGGACGTCCTTATGAATATCCGCATCCGTTCGGACCGCCATCGCCTCAACCTCCCCACATGATGTGCCGCTATGAAAATGCCACCCCAAACGGCTCAGACCAACCGCGGGCGAGGCATCCTCCTCCCGCCCGCGGCCCCCAACGCGATTACCTAACATGCGCGTTGAATTACGGCACCACCCGAATCTCGTTCGTGACGCTCGTCACCCCGCGCGCGCGCCACGCGGCAGCCTCGGCCTCCTGCCGCTCCGCCCACGAACGCACCGTCCCGGTCAACGTCACATGACCGCCCTCGACGTGGACTTGGATGCGGTCCGCATCCACCTCAGCGCTGCGGACGAGCGCCCGCTCGATCGCCTCTTTGATCTCAGACGGGCTAACGCTCGGCTGCTTGACCACAACGAGGTTCGTCACGCCAGTCACGCCGGCAACTTTACGCGCCGTGCTCTCCGCCTCTTCGCGCTCGAACCGCCAGTCAACATCGCCCTCGAGGGTGACCCAGCCATGCTTCACCGTGACCTTGATCCGGCTCTTGGGGACCAAGCTATTGGCTTCGAGAGCATCGGCCACCGCCTTGGCGATATCGGTGTCCGTCCGCGTCGTTGGAGACTTGACCACAATATCGTTAGCCACCGCACGGACCCCAGCGACGCGCAACGCTGCCCGCTCGGCAGCCCACTTCTTGGTATAGGAATCGACCGTGCCGGTCAGCGTCACGACCCCGTTGTCGACTTCCACACCAATATCCTTCGCATCGACCTCGGGATCCCAGTCGAGCTCCGCCAGCACGTCGCGGTGAATCTCGGTATCGGAATAGACACGAGTCGCCATCGCTTTGTCACCTCCTTACTTCCTTCACATTAGGAGCGTTGTCCAACGTCACTCTACACAGGCCACGCTATTTGATCGGAATCTTCTTCGGCTCGGGTTGTGGCGCGACCGCCTTCGGCACCCGCACCGTCAACACGCCATCCTGGTAGGTCGCCTCGATCTTCTCGGGATCCGTGCCTTCGGGCAGCGGGATGCGGCGGTAGAAGGAGCCATAGAAGCGCTCCATGCGGTAGTAGTCCTTCTCCTCGACCTTCTCCTCCGCCTTCCGCTCACCACGGATCACCAGGTCGCCGTCCTCAACCGCAACCTCGATATCGTCCTTCTTGACGCCTGGCAGCTCCGCCTTCACCACCAGAGCGCCATCCTGGTCGAAGATGTCCGCGCGCGGCGTCCAAACCTCAGTGCTTGGCAACAGCCGGCGAGCCAGCCGAGTTGGAACAAATGGGGTAATCGGCCAGCGCTCATTGAACAGGCGCTCCATCTCTGCTTCCATCTCCGCCAGCAGTCCAAACGGATCCCAGCGGCGTGGGCGCATCTCACTGGCCTTCGCGGGAACACTGCTCTTCTCGCTCATCGCCATCCTCCTTTCATCGATCGTTCAGCCAATTCGCGATCCGTTCGCAACCGCTTCACGCACCACCCTTCCCCGTTACTGGCAGGCCAGCACGGCCATCCTGCCGAACGTGTCTTCCGTAGCTACCGACCGCCCCTTCACCCTTCGGGGCCGGCCGATCCGGATGACACGCCGACCCACGGGCCGTCCGCCTACGCTCAGCATCCCAGAATACGCATAACAAGCGCATCACGGATTCAGCGTCAGTGTTACAGCCTCGTTGCACGGGGAGATTGGCGACCGCATGCTCGTCCACCCGCTCTCGCCAAGAGGCACCGCCACCAACTGAGCAGAAAAGACGCCAACCGGCTAGGCAGGTGACCATAGGAGCAATTCAGAGATCTCTTTGCAAAAAACCTTCTATCGACTCGTTCGATGATAACGTCTATTAGCCTCGCAGCACGATCCAGATCAAAACCGGCTTGAGAGACGGATTCCGCAATTGAAACACTTTTGCCGCCTCAAGCCCGGTCAATGAGACCAGCAAGCCTGAAAGCTTCGCGAATGGGCGTGCGGCATGCGCTATCCTATTGCTGACCGGCACGGTGCCCCGTCCACCGCTCGCCCTGGTTCCCTGCACCGGTAGTGGTGCACCCAGCGAGTACGTGCAAGGGAGCAATGCAACGGTGGATCCGCTCAGCTTACTCTGGTTGTTTTTCATCTTCTCTAGCCTGACGCCCCTGCTTCAACAACGCTGGCTTGAATCGCAACGTCTGCGCCTTCTGCGCAAAATCGAGAGGGATCGCGGCTCTCGCGTGATCGCTATGATCCACCGGCAGGAGTCGGTTCGGCTCCTTGGCATCCCCATCGCGCGTTATATCGACATCGAGGACTCCGAGCAGGTTCTCCGCGCCATTCGCCTCACGCCACCAGATTTGCCGATTGACTTGATTCTGCACACACCAGGGGGTCTGGTGCTGGCCGCCGAGCAGATTGCTCGTGCGCTCGTCCGGCATCCCGCCCCCGTCCGGGTGCTCGTTCCCCATTACGCGATGTCCGGCGGCACGCTCCTTGCCCTGGCTGCCGACGAGATCCTGATGGATCCCAACGCAGTCCTTGGCCCGGTCGATCCCCAGCTCGGCCAATGGCCAGCCGCGTCGATCGTCAAGGTCGCTGAGACGAAGCCCATTGCCGAACTCGATGACGAAACGCTGATCCTTGCTGATATCGGCCGCAAGGCAATGCAGCAGGTACACGCGACGGTGCGAGAAATCCTCGTTGCGAACGGCGCGGCTCAGGACTGCGCCGAGCGCCTGGCGGAGACGCTCAGTTGCGGCAGGTGGACGCACGACTATCCGATCGGCGTGGCCGAAGCACGGTCGCTGGGGCTGCCGGTGCGCGAAGATCTCCCGCAAGAGGTCTACGACCTCATGGCGCTCTATCGCGAGCCAACCCAACGCCGTCCGTCAGTTCAGTACATTCCGGTCCCGTATCATCCACGCACACCGGGCCATGCCGAACCGCCTGGCCACCGAGGCACCCGTTAACGATTGGCGCATCACGCCTAGAGCGAGGAGAAGCAGTGTCGTACGGCACCATTCTTGTCCCCTTGGACGGATCAGAGCTCGCGGAAACGGCGTTGTATTACGTCGAGCTCATTCCCAGTCAATCCGTGCGTTTGCTTTGCGTTGAGCCGGTTGAGCTCTCCTCGGCACGCGCACGCTGGGCACGAGGCGAGACCTTGCCCGATGGGAGCACCTGGCTCGTCTCAACGCCGGCTGAGTATCTCGATCTTATCGGCCGGCGCTTCCGCGACCAAGATCGCCAAACGGAGAATGTGGTGGTACCGGGCGAGCCTGGCTCCACGATCGTCGAAGCGGCGAAAACCGCTGATCTGATCGTCATGGCAACGCGAGGCCACGGAGCGAGCCGCCTGCATCTAGGTACCACCGCCGACTACGTGGTGCGGCATGCTCCGATGCCTGCGCTCGTGCTCCGCGCAAGCACAGCCAGCGAGCAACCGGCCATCGTGCGGGTAGTTGTGCTCCTCGACGGCTCGGCGCTGGCCGAAGAGGCGCTGCCGCTGGCCCGGACCTTCGCTCGGGCTTTGGGCGTACCAATGCATTTGTTACGCGCAGTCGATCCCGCCACGTCGCTTGCCACGGAAGCGACGCTCGTTAGCGAGGCCGACGCATATCTCGCTAGCCAGGAGCATCAGTTGGCATCAGACGTGCCGGTCACACGGGAAGTGCGGTCAGGAACGCTGCCTGACAGCGTCGTCAGCGCCATCCGCTTGGGCGATTTGGTGGTGATGACCACGCGTGGCACTGGCGCCACGCGGCAATTGCTCGGCAGCGTCACGGAAGCAGTACTTGACCAGACGGTCGTGCCGGTCGTGCTTGTCAGCGCGGCTCGTGGCGCCATGACTCGCGCGCTCGCAGGCGCGGAGCGCGAATCGGGGGCAGCGACATGAGCGCCGAACCAATGGCTGCTTCCCCAAGCTGTTCCGTGAAGTACGCGCGCGTCGTCGTGCCGCTCGACGGAAGCGCCCTTGCCGAGCAAGCGCTTCTCCACGCGCTGACACTGGCGCAGGCCCTGGCGATCCCCATTCACCTGGTGCGTATCGTTGATACCAGCGGGCTCAGCTTCATCGGTCCGGGCATGGCGATTGACCAAGCCAGCTTCGCGGCGTTGCTTCAAGCAACCGCCAGCGAGGAACAGGAAGCAGCCGACTACCTTGCATCGATCAGCCAGCGCCTCGCCAGCACCAGCGTGACTGTCTCGACCGCCGTGCGCGGCGGGCCGATTGTCGAGGAATTGCTAGCGATGCTGCAGCCGGGCGATCTGATCGTCATGACCACGCATGGCCGGACAGGCCTTGCCCGGTGGTTCCTCGGTAGCGTGGCCGAGGCGGTGCTGCGGCGAGCGACGGTTCCGGTGCTCATCATCCGGTCTTCTGCCACCAGCCACCCTGAAGAGGCTGAGAGATCGGATGCCTTACAGAAGACCACGCCGGCGAAAATACCAGACCCCCAGCAGGACAAAGAAAAGCTGGACGAGCACAAAGACTACCCATCCCCAGGAATGCGAGGTGCCAGGGATGTTTGGGAAATTGACGCCCCATAAACTAATGATGATCGACAACGGACCGAGGATGCCGGCCAGCACGGTCAGCCGCCGAATGCCGTCCTCGGTGCGCGCATCTCTCCGTAGTCGGTATCCCTCGATTGCGCCGTCGATGTAGTCGCAGGTCGCCGCGGCCGTGTCGACAGCCTCTTGTTGGTTATCAGCGACATCTGTGAGATACGCGCGCACGGAAGGGTACAACCGGCCAAGGCGCCCGAGCACCTCTTGCTGGGCGACGCCCAACCGCCGGAAGGCAAGGAGATCTCGCCGGAGAATGATCAGCCGGTCAAGTGCGTCCAGACTGTCCCGCTCGGACTGCGGGTTCAGCCGCTCCTCAAGCTCCTCAGCGACTTCCGCCGTCCGCAGCATGACCGGCAAATGGCGGTCAACCAGCGCATCGACGGCAAGATGGGCTAGCGCAGCGCCAGACGGCTCAACCAGCGGAATATCGCCATTGAAGGCGGCTTCCAATCTGAGGCTAAGCTCCATCGTTGGCTCCCGCTGCACAGTGACGATATACCGGGGGCCGACGACGATCGGCACCGCGCTCATCCGCAAGCGCGGCTCGAATCCTTCCACCAAGCGCACCGGGAACACAGCGACAAATGCGCCACCACCGGGCAGGGGATCGAGTTTTGGCATGCGCAGCGGCACAAGGCAGTCTTCGATAGTGAGTGGGCCAAGGTGCAATCGAGCATCGAGCAGCATCTCCGTCGCGGTGCCCGGCACGATGTCGATCCAGACCAGATCGCCAGCCGCGATTGAGCGCTCTAAATCCTCGGGAGCCAGTTCCCGGGCTCCAGGATGGTCAACCGAGCGGGCCAGAATGCGAATTGTGCCTGGCGTAACTGGACCAGGCGGCGGCACGTCGGTCGGGCGGCCGCGCCCCAAGCCGCGTATTCGTTGCCCTCGTTCCCACTTGACTCGTTCAATCACCCCAGCCGCCTGCATACGACGAGTGTACTGCCCACGATGCCTGGTTGCGCGACCGAGTTTATGCGATAAGACTTCGCTTGGCTCATGGTGCGCTGCGCCCACGGCAAGCACCGGACAGCGGATGCCAACGGCGGAGTCCGGAACCAACGTCTCGACGCAAGGAGGTGTCGATGACCGATGCCAGTGAGCCAGAATCCCCTGGCACGTATGCTGGTGGGACGGCCGAGGAGACGCTTCGTGCGCTGCTTCAGCGAGAGCGTGCGGATTTCCTTAACTGCAAACGGTGGGTCGCTCTGGAGCGCAGCGAGGATCGGGAGCGCGCGCAGATCGAGTTACTGGCTGGTCTCCTGCCGTTTCTCGACGACATCGATCGCGCACTGGAACACGTGCCGGTCGAGCTCGCTCGGCATCCGTGGGTTCGCGGTCTCGTGATGACCCGCCGGCAATTGAACGAATTTCTGCAGCGGTCTGGTGCGACACGATTTGGTGCATCGGGGGACTGCTTCGATCCGAATCTGCACGAGGCCGTCGCGTTTGAAGCTCATCCGGGGCTTACAGAGCCAGTCATCTCAAGGGTGATTCGACCGGGATATCGGCTCGGCAAGAAGGTGCTCAGGCCGGCGCAGGTAACAGTGATTGGTCCATCGTAGGTGTGCAGGAACACGTTCGCGCATTCGCCAGACAAGGAGGAAGACAGATGGCGCGGGTGATGGGCATTGATCTTGGGACGACGAATTCTGTTATGGCCGTGATGGAGGGCGGTGAGCCAACCGTGCTCGAAAACGCGGAAGGTGAGCGCATTACGCCTTCTGTCGTCGCTGTGAATCCGAAGACCGGAGAGCGATTGGTTGGGCGCTTGGCAAAGCGGCAGGCCATCACGAATCCTGAAAATACGATCTTTTCCATCAAGCGATTCATGGGCCGCAAGTACGATGATCCTGAAGTCCAAGAAGCGATCAAGCGCGTCCCCTATCGTGTCACACGGGCTCCAAATGGCGATGTCCGGGTGGTCATGGCGGGCCGGGAGTATAGCCCTCCAGAAATCTCGGCCATGATTCTACAGAAGCTGAAGACCGACGCCGAAGCAAAGCTCGGTGAACCAGTGACACAAGCAGTCATCACCGTTCCGGCGTACTTTAACGACGCGCAACGCCAGGCGACGAAGGACGCGGGACAGATTGCTGGCCTAGAGGTGCTGCGCATCGTCAATGAGCCGACGGCGGCGTCGCTGGCGTACGGCCTGGATAAGAAGGCGGACGAGGAAATCGCCGTCTACGACCTCGGTGGCGGCACGTTTGACATCTCGATCCTCCGCGTCGGGGAGGGAGTTGTCGAGGTTCTGGCCACGGCTGGCGATACGTTCCTTGGCGGCGATGATTTCGACCGCGCCATCATGGATTGGCTCATTGAGGAGTTCAAGCGGCAAGAAGGCATCGATCTTGGGCGAGACCGCATCGCGCTGCAGCGTATCCGTGAAGCGGCTGAGAAGGCGAAAATCGAGCTCTCCTCCACCCAGACGACCGAGATCAATCTCCCATTCATTTCGGCCACCGCAGAAGGCCCCAAGCATCTCCAGCTTACGCTCACCCGCGCCAAGCTGGAGCAGTTGACGAGCCATCTGATCGAGCGGACACGCGAGCCGGTTGAGCGCGCACTGCAAGATGCCAAG
Organism: Thermomicrobiales bacterium; assembly: GCA_042408955.1. Taxonomy (GTDB): domain Bacteria; phylum Chloroflexota; class Chloroflexia; order Thermomicrobiales; family UBA6265; genus CALGSZ01. The sequence continues at coordinate 46,348 of JBHOQQ010000020.1, read as the reverse complement.
CTGTCGCCAGGGGACATTGATGAGGTTGTTCTCGTGGGCGGGCAAACACGCATGCCTGCCGTGCAGAACCTGGTCCGCCGCCTCTTCAATGGGAAGGAGCCGCATCGTGGTGTGAACCCAGACGAAGTCGTGGCCATCGGCGCCGCGATTCAGGCTGGGGTGCTCAAAGGTGAGGTCAAGGATGTTCTCCTCCTCGACGTTACGCCGCTCTCGCTGGGAGTGGAAACGAAGGGTGGAGTGATGACGGTCCTCATTCCGCGCAATACGACCATTCCCACCCGCAAGAGCGAGATCTTCTCGACCGCTGAGGATAACCAGCCGCAGGTGGAGATCCATGTCCTACAAGGCGAGCGCCCCATGGCTGCCGATAACAAGAGCCTGGGCCGCTTCGTGCTCGATGGGATTCCCCCGGCGCCGCGTGGTGTGCCGCAAATTGAGGTCACCTTCGACATCGACGCAAATGGGATTCTCCATGTGACCGCGAAAGACCTCGCGACCGGCAAAGAGCAGCGCATCGTCATTCAACCTTCAAGCGGACTGACTGAAGCCGAAATCCAGCGCATGATTCGAGAAGCAGAGCAACGCGCGGAGGAAGACCGGCGACGGCGCGAAGAGGCGGAAATGATGAATCGCGCTGACAACACGGCCTACGCCGCCGAGAAATTCCTTCGCGAACAAGGCGATCGGGTGCCAAGCAGCCTGAAGCTTGAGATCGAAAATCGAGTCCAGGAGATTCGCCAGGCGCTCGACCGGCGCGATGCTGCCACAGTTCGGCAGGCTCTGGAAGCATTGGATCGAGCGCTCCAGCAGGCGGGTCAGGCGGTCGCGGCTGGTGTGGGCGGATCGAGCCGCGGCGAGGGCGAACCGCCCGAGGGCACGGTTGAGGGTGAATTCCGCGAGATTTAGCACGGGGAGTTACGCCGGCACGCGTTGAGCAATCCCACCGGGAGCCATCTGCTCCCGGCCTACCCTGATGTGGGACAGAACCGATGGAATACAAAGATTACTACGCGATTCTCGGGGTGCCGCGAACAGCGACCGAAAAGGAGATTCGGTCGGCGTATCGAAAGCTGGCGCGCCAGTACCACCCAGATGTCAACCCAGGCAACAAGGAGGCCGAAGAAAAGTTCAAGGAAGTGGCGGAAGCGTACGAAGTGCTCTCTGATCCAGAGAAGCGCAAGCGCTACGATGAGCTCGGCCCCCGCTGGCGCGAATATGAGCAATGGGAAGCCGCCCAGCGAGCGGCCGGCCGGACACCGAACATCCAGGACTTCCTGCGTGGTCAATGGCCAGGTGGTGGATACTACGAATATCGGACGGTCACTGAGGAGGATTTAGAAGACCTCTTTGGCGAGCGGCAGCCTTTCTCTGATTTCTTCGAAGCCATCTTCGGCGGCGGCGTGGGCGGCGCCAGGGCCGGCGGTGCCCCGCGCCCGCGCCGCGGTAGCGATCTTGAGTTCCAGGTTGAAATCTCACTGGCAGAGGCCTATCGCGGCACCACGCGCCACCTGACGCTACGGACTCCGGATGGGCAAGAGCGGCGCATTGAGGCGACGATACCGCCTGGCGTATCGGACGGCTCACGCGTCCGCCTGGCAGGGCAAGGCAACCCTGGCCGCGCCGGCGGACCTCCCGGTGACTTGTATCTCGTCATCTCTGTCATCCCCGATCCTCGTTTCCAACGAGAGCAGGAGAACTTGCGAACCAAGATCATGGTTCCGCTGAGCGTGCTCCTGCTTGGCGGCGCGGCCCGTGTGCCGACACCCGATGGGCGCACGCTTGAGCTACGCATCCCGCCGGGCACGCAGGATGGGCGAGTGTTCCGCTTGCGCGGCCAGGGCATGCCCCGTCTCGGCGAGCCATCCCGGCGGGGTGATCTCTTCGTCGAGGTCCATGTGCAGCTTCCGGAGAAATTGACAGACCGGCAGCGGGAGCTGATCGAGGAGTTTGCCAAACTGGAAAGCGCGGAGCCGGTAGGAGGGCGACGATGATGGTCCTGCACGGTGAACGCCAATACTACCGCCTGGAGGTTGCGGCACGGCTAGTCGGCCTGTCTCCAGTACGCGTCCGCCGGTATGTGGCGAGCGGATTGGTACGGCCCGCGGTCGAAGACCCGAGCGGCCCGCTGCTGAGCGAAGCCGAGTTGGCTCGCCTGCGCAAGATTCGCCGCCTGCGTGATGACCTTGGACTCGACGATCCGGCCATCGCAATTGTGCTGAGCCTGCTCGATGAGGTTGCCAGCCTGCGCAAGGAGCTTGAACGTTATCTCTCCGCAGAGCGGTCGTGGGGAGGGTAACCATGACTGAGCGCGTTGAGTTGCGATTGGGCATGCTGGTCATCTGCCGGGATGGCGAGATCGGTCGCGTGGACCGGCTAGTGGTCCGGCCTGGGAGCGGGGAGGTCACCGGCCTCGTGGTGCGGAAAGGTCTCCTTCTGAAAAAAGATGTGGTCGTTCCCATCGAGGCGATCGAGGAAGCAGGTGAGGATTACATTCGCATTCGGCTCAGCAGCGAGGAACTGGACGCACTCGCCCCTTACCGCGAAGAGGCATATACCGCCGCTCCGACCGAGTGGCGAACCGCTGGCGGCCAAGAAATCCCTGGCGCTATCTTCGCCTTGCCTGAAGCATCGGTGCAACAGGGGCTTGAAGCGACCACGTCTGGCCAGACCACCGAAGGCACAGGTAGCCACGTACTACGAGCCGGCCAGACGGTGACTGGCCGCGATGGGGATCTGGGCCGACTATCCCTCGTGCTGCTCGACCCGAGCACCCGAAGGGCAACACACTTCGTGATCCGTCGCGGTACGCTCCGCCGGGACGTCATTGTGCCGGTCGATTGGATTAGAGCTGTCTCGGGCGATCGCGTCCTCCTCGATGTGACGCGGGATCAGATTGAGCATCTTCCCGAGTACCGCTCCGACGATGAGATCACCGCCGACGTCCTCGATGCCCTCTGGTACGGCTCAGGCATCGACCCAGGTGAGCTCTGCTGCGTGGATATCTCGACGCACGATGGCATCGTCGAGATTCGAGGCACGACGATCACTGAAGAAGGGCGATTAGCGATCGAGCACGTCGCCGCCAGCGTCCGCGGCGTGTTGGGTGTCCGGAACCGCGCGCGCTCGATGGAGTCGCTAGCGGCGGAAGCAGTTGGCCGCGCACCGGCGCCCGTTGAGGCCGAAGCGGCGGAAATGGCGCCAGCAACCCCCGCTGAAGAGCGGGAGAAACGTCTGGCCGCCGAAGTTTTACAGGCGGTAGCAGGAACTGTTCCCCAGGTCGAAGCCGCTTCAGTCCAGGTACACGGCGATACTGCGATTGTCCGCGGCACCGTCGAGCACGCCGCCGACCGGCGCACGATTGCCGAGCGAGCACGCGCTGTCCCCGGTATTCGCTCCGTGTATAGCCTGGCGGGAGTTCGCGAGGAGACACCGCAGCAAGCGCGTGAGCCGATCTCAGCCGCCGGCTACGGTTTCCCCTGGATTCATGACTTGATTCAACGGGCGACGGGTCTGGACGTGACGCTCCAGCAGGCGACGTCGCTCACTCGGCTGGCAGAGCGCAAGCTCATGGACCTGTTTGACGTCGCTGCGGAGACTGCCGCGGCCAACGGCCGGCAGCGCATCTTGCTGCACGACCTGCCGCTAACGAAAGGGTTGCGCCGGCGCATGGAAGAGGCAGCCGCACTCGCGCACGAGGTCGAGCTCGAACCCGTGCTCGTATTCCTGTACGCGGCTGGTTCACCCGAGATCCTTGACGAGGAGCTCCGTGGTGACCTCCCGAAGCTGATGACTGCACTCTTATTGCTCGGTGCTCAGATGGTCGCACTGCTTGAGCCGGCAGCGATCCCCCCCAGGGAGCGCCTGGAGCTGCTGATGCGCACCGAGCAGACCCGGCCAACCCCGTGGGAGATCGAGCGCGCCATCCAGGCAGTTGATCTGGTGTTGTAGGGAGAGCAGTAAACAAACATCGTGCCGTTCCAGCGGCCAATCGGACATTGCCGAAGGGGAGCACGGAAGATGAGTCCTCATAAGTTCACAGAAAAAGCGCAAGAAGCGTTGATGGCTGCCCAGCAGCTTGCAGAATCTCGGAACCACACCCAGTTGGAGCCCGAGCACCTGTTGTACGCCCTCGTTCAGCAAGACGGAGGCGTCGTGCCATCAGTGCTGAGCAAGCTCGGCGTCGATCCCAAGACAGTCCTCGGTCGCTTGGAATCGATCCTCAATGGCTTTGCCCGAGCTCAAGGCACCGTGCAAGTCTATGTGTCGAACCGGTTTCGTCGCATCCTTGATGCCGCTGCCAGCGAGGCGCAGCGCTTGCAAGATGACTACATCTCGACGGAGCACTTTTTGCTGGCGAGCGTTGACGAGTCTGAGCGCGGTCCCGGCGGCCAGATGCTGCGCGAGCTTGGTGTGACGCGCGACCGCGTCTATCAGGCACTGCAAGAGATCCGCGGCGGCCAGCGGGTGTCGAGCCCCACTCCTGAAACGACGTACCAGGCACTCCAGCGCTATGGCCGGGATCTGACCGAACTCGCACGGCAGGGGAAGCTCGACCCGGTGATCGGTCGGGATGAGGAAATCCGCCGCGTCATCCAGGTCCTCTCTCGCCGCACAAAGAACAACCCGGTCCTCATCGGTGAGCCGGGCGTCGGCAAGACCGCTATCGTCGAAGGGCTGGCCCAGCGCATCGTCCGCGGCGATGTCCCTGAAGACCTCAAGAATAAGCGGATCATTCAATTGGACATGGGCGCGTTGGTGGCCGGGGCGAAGTACCGGGGCGAGTTCGAGGAGCGGCTGAAAGCGGTCCTGAAGGAGATTCAAGACGCTCAAGGACAGATCATTCTGTTCATTGATGAGCTGCACACGGTGGTCGGAGCTGGCGCTGCAGAAGGAGCGATGGACGCCGCCAACCTGCTCAAGCCGATGCTGGCGCGCGGCGAACTACGGCTGATCGGTGCGACGACGCTGGATGAGTACCGCAAGCACATCGAGAAGGACGCGGCGCTGGAGCGGAGGTTCCAGCCGGTCTACGTCGGTGAGCCGAGTGTGGAGGACACGATCTCGATTTTGCGAGGCCTGCGGGAGCGCTACGAGCAACATCACAAAGTGCGGATCAAGGACTCGGCGCTGGTAGCCGCAGCGGTGCTTTCGCACCGGTACATTGCTGACCGCTTCCTGCCAGACAAGGCCATCGATCTCGTTGATGAGGCTGCCGCGCGCCTACGTATGGAAGCCACGAGCATGCCGAGCGAGCTCGATGAGGTGCGTCGCCGAATTATGCAGTTGGAGATTGAGCGGGAGGCGCTGCGCAAGGAGAAGGACGACGCCTCCAAGCAGCGGCTGCAAGCGATTGAGCGCGAGTTGGCCGAACTCAAGGAACAAGCAACGGCCCTGGAGGCGCGATGGCAGCATGAGCTCGCCCAGCTCAATACGCTAAGTGAGCTCCGTGAGCGACTTGATACCGCGCGCAACGAGATGGATCTCGCGGCACGCCAGGCGGATTGGGAGCGGGCTGCGCGCCTACGCTACGAGATCAGCGAGCTAGAGCGCCAAATCGCGGAGGCAGAAAAGGCTCAAGAGCAATCGGCCGGGCAGCGTCTGGTCAAAGAGGAAGTTGACGAGGAGGACATTGCCGAGATCGTCAGCCGCTGGACCGGGATCCCGGTGAGCCGGCTGATGACCGGTGAGGTAGAGAAGCTCATTCACCTTGAGGACCACTTGCATGAGCGCGTGGTCGATCAAGAGGAGGCGATCCGCGCGGTGGCCAATACCGTGCGCGCTGCTCGCGCTGGCCTGCAGGACCCGAACCGACCACTTGGCTCATTCCTCTTCCTCGGCCCGACAGGCGTTGGGAAGACAGAAACCGCCAAGGCACTGGCCGAATTCCTGTTTGATGATGAACAAGCCCTGGTCAGGATCGACATGAGCGAGTACCAGGAGCGTCACACAGTCTCCCGGCTCATTGGAGCGCCGCCTGGCTACGTCGGCTACGAGGAGGCGGGTCAACTCACCGAGGCCATTCGGCGGCGCCCGTATTCAGTAGTGCTCTTCGACGAAGTGGAGAAAGCTCACCCCGAGGTACTCAACATCTTGCTGCAAATCCTTGATGATGGCCGCCTGACGGACGCCCAAGGGAGGACCGTCGATTTTCGCAACACCATCATCATTATGACGAGCAACCTGGGCAGCCAGTGGATTACCGAGCGGGGCCTGAGCTGGGAGCAGATTCGCGAGCGCGTCATGGAAGCAGTGCGCGCGCATTTCCGTCCAGAGCTCCTGAATCGCATCGACGAGATCGTTATCTTCCGGCCGCTGGAGCTCGAGCAAATCAAGCAGATCGTCGATATCCAGTTGCGCAGCTTGCGCGCTCGCCTGGCAGATCGGAAGATCAGCCTAGAATTGACGCCTGCGGCGAAAGAGTACCTGGCGCGGGAAGGCTTCGATCCCGTCTATGGTGCCCGTCCATTGCGCCGGGTGATCCAGCGGGAAATCGTGCAGCCGCTGGCAATGCGCTTGCTCCAGGGCCAGTACCACGATGGCGACACGATTATCATTGATGTGCAGGATGGGCAATTGGCGTTCCAGCGGCAGGAAACGGCAGCAGCAGTGGCAGGATAACCCCGCGCCGGTGCAATCCTTTGGCACAAATCATGGGTCGGTAGGAGGCGAGCCGCATGCAAACCCGTGTAGAAGAACGGTCGGGCGATCAGCGTGTGTCTGCTGGCATGGCGCATGTTCCTCACGTCCCCTACACAGAGGTGCACCGGCTGACCCGCCGCACGCTTGAGATCGTCCAGGACATTATCGTCGTGGGGCTCATGCTGGTGCTCTTCGCGATCATGGGTCGGACGCTCATCCGCCTCGTCCGCGACACGACTGCTCCTCACCTGGATTTCCGCACGGTCATCGCAGAAGTGCTCTTCATCCTGGTAATGGTTGAGCTCGTGCGCCTCTTGCTGATCTACTTGCGGGAACATCACGTCGCCGTGGATGCGGTCGTCGAAGTCGGAATCGCGAGCACCTTGCGCGAGGTCGTGCTGCGCGGGGTTGTCGAGCTTGATTGGCAGCATATCATCGCGTTGTCGGTCTTCCTTCTTGCGCTCGGCTCACTGCTCCGGTTTGGCGACCTCCGGCTCCGGATGTCAGGAACAGCGATCGATTTGCGCCGGTCTGAGCCGTTCGGCGCGCCGTAAGGAGTCCCCGCCCATGCGTTTCCGGAGAATGAGTTATCGCTACGCGGTTGTGCTGAGCGCCAACCGGCCCCTCTCGTTTAGTGACATCTTCCAAGGCACGCATGCCGGCGTCCGTCTCGCACAGACATGCTGGCGTCCGGCCACCGATGTCTATGAGACGACCGGCGCGATCACGATTACGGTTGATCTGGCTGGAGTCGATCCAGAGACCGTCGATGTCACCCTTTTTCAGGATGCGATTGTCATCGAGGGCCAGCGTCATCTTCGCCCACCGGATGCCCTGGGGGTGTACCACGCAGCGGAAATCCGGCAGGGTCCGTTCCGGCTGGAGCTTCCCCTGCCCCGCCCGATCGATGCGGAGCGTGCCGAGGCCCGCTATGACCGCGGTCTGCTGCTGGTGACATTGCCGGCCATGATTGAAAGGTGAGCGTTCATGGTCATGCAGGACGCGCCAGGACTTCCCGAAGGCCTGACAATCCCTGATGTGCTTCCGGTACTGCCCTTGCGGGGTGGGACCGTCGTCTTTCCACTCGCAGTGGTGCCACTCGTGGTTGGTCAGCCACGCTCGGTCCGGCTCGTGGACGATGTCATGCGCCGGGACCGGCTCGTCGCCCTCGTTGCACAGCGCACGGAAAAATCAGAACGTGCTGGGCCAGACGATATCTATCGTACAGGCACCGCGGCGATCATTCACCAGCTTGCGCGCAGCCCCGATGGAACGCTTCGCCTCGTCGTGCAGGGGTTGGAGCGCATCCGGATCCTCGATTTTGTTGCCGAAGAGCCCTATCTTGTCGCACGCATCGAGCCCGAACCAGACCGCTACGTCCCCGGATTGGAAAGCGAGGGACTCCTGCGAGCCGTTATCGACTTGTACCGGCGGCTTGTGTCGCTTATTCCGGATTTGCCAGGAGAGTTGGCGAGCACGGTCGAAAGTCTCAGCGATCCTCGGCAAGTCGTCTACCTCGTCGCATCCACGATTCCTCTTGATGGTGCCGCGCGGCAGGAGATCCTCGAACTCGATCCCGTTGATACCAAGCTACGGCGACTGATTGAGCTGTTGCAGCATGAGGTGGCGGTTCGGGAGCTTGGCCAACGGATTACTTCGGAAACACAAGAGCGGATGAGCAAGGCCCAGCGCGAGTACTTCCTGCGCGAACAGCTTCGCTCGATCCAACGCGAGCTCGGAGAGGAGGAAGGCGGCGCCGAGACGGCAGAGCTGCGACGCCGCTTGGAGGAAGCCGGCCTTCCCGAGGAAGCACGCCGCGAGGTCGAGCGAGAGCTTGAGCGACTTGCCACCATTCCGGCAGCCTCGCCAGAACATGGCATCATCCGCACGTACCTCGAATGGATGGCCGATCTCCCGTGGAGCAAGCTAAGCGGCGGCGTCATTGATGTCGCTCACGCGCGGCAGGTGCTCGATGAGGATCATTACGACCTCGAAAAGATCAAGGACCGGATTCTCGAATATCTCGCCGTGCGCAAGCTTCGTCTTGAGCGCCTGGCCGGCCAAGCTCCGCGCGTAACGCCCGCGAACGTCGGCGTGGATGTCGAGGGCCCAGGCGAAGTGGAGCCTGAGCCACGGCCGAATGTCGAAACCGAGACGCCGACCGATCGCGCCGCGCGCGAGCCGATCTTGTGCTTCGTGGGCCCGCCTGGAGTGGGCAAGACCAGCCTCGGGCAATCGATCGCCCGAGCGCTCGGCCGGAAATTCATTCGCATCTCTCTCGGAGGAGTGCACGACGAGGCCGAGATCCGCGGACACCGGCGCACGTATATCGGAGCGATGCCTGGGCGCATCATTCAGGCGCTGCGACGGTCTGAGACGCGTGATCCCGTGTTCATGCTCGATGAGATCGACAAGGTTGGCGCCGACTGGCGAGGTGATCCTTCCGCGGCACTCCTCGAAGTGCTCGATCCGGCGCAAAACCACAGCTTCGTGGATAACTACCTAGGCGTGCCCTTCGATTTGTCACAGATTCTGTTCATCGCGACTGCGAACACAACGGACACGATCCCGGCTCCTTTGCTCGATCGCATGGAAGTCATCCAGCTTTCCGGCTACACCGATGAAGAGAAGATTCAGATCGCCAAGCGCTACCTTGTCCCGAAGCAGATTCACGCGCACGGCCTCACGCCGGAAGAGATCTCCTTTGACGATCAAGCGATTCGCCTCATTATCCGCGGGTACACGCGCGAAGCTGGGGTTCGCAATCTTGAGCGGAATATTGCCGCCGTCTGCCGGAAAGTTGCGCGGAGTATCGCCGAAGGCACGCTGCAGCGCGCGCACGTGACCCCCGATAATCTGGCCGACTATTTGGGACGGCCAAAATTCTTCGAGGACGTCGCCGAGCGGACGGACCGGCCGGGTGTGGCGATCGGACTGGCTTGGACACCGACTGGGGGTGATGTGCTCTTTGTTGAAGCCACAATGATGCCGGCCGACGAGGAGCGGCTCATCCTCACCGGCATGCTTGGCGACGTGATGCGGGAGAGTGCCCAAGCCGCGGTGTCCTACGTTCGCTCAAATGCACGGGAGTTACTCGGCATTGATCCGGAGGTGTTCACCGGGAAGGCGGTGCACATTCATGTGCCGGCAGGAGCGGTGCCAAAGGATGGTCCATCAGCCGGCGTCACCATGGCCACTGCGCTCGCGTCGCTAGTCTCCGGGCGTCCGGTGCGAAGCGACGTTGCAATGACTGGCGAAATCACGTTGCGCGGCAAGGTTCTACCGGTCGGCGGAATCAGGGAGAAAGTGCTGGCGGCGCACCGGGCCGGACTCAAGACGGTTATCCTGCCGCGTCGCAACGAGCGCGACCTTGAGGACGTACCCGCCGAACTACGCAAGGAACTTGAGGTCGTGCTCGTCGAGGCGGTCGAGGAAGTGCTGAGCCGGGCACTCGCCGCTTCACCCGTTGAGATCGGCCCACGACCCGACGGCATTGCCGCCACGGCATCCCGCAACGTAGCGCCGACTAGGTCTGATCACGGTGGGAGCACGGAGGAATCAGGCTCTGTGTAGGCACCTTCCGTATTGCGGTCACCTCACTACTGGCCGGCCACGGCGCGAGCGAAAACTGACGCAACGGACAAGCCGAATGTAGTCAATAGGAGCGCACTTCGCCTGTGAACGCATCGTTTCAAGAACTTCGACGCCGCCTAGCTGAAATCTCTGCGCTACAGCGCGCGGCGGGCCTGCTGGTGTGGGACCAGCAAACGATGATGCCGCGGGCCGGTGCAGCCGCGCGCAGCGAGCATCTTGCAGCGCTCAGCCGCCTGGCCCACGAGCGTTTCATCGATCCAGAGATCGGCCGGCTGCTTGATGCCGTCGAGCCACTGGAGGCGAGCCTCCCCTACGACTCCGATGAGGCGAGCTTGATTCGCGTCACCCGCCGGGACTGGGAAAAAGCGCGCCGGGTACCGCCTGAGCTCGCCGCCGATCTCGCTCGCGCCGCCGCCGAGGGTTATGCTATCTGGGTGGACGCCCGCGCCGCGAGCGATTTTTCCCGCTTCCTCCCCGCTCTGAACCGCAACATCGAGCTCAAGCAGCGATACATCGAGGCGGTTAACCGCGAAGGCAAGCCACCATACGACGTGCTGCTCGACGATTACGAGCAGGACCTCACCGCGGCTGAGGTGATGGCAGTATTTACGCCGCTCCGGGACGCGCTGACTCCACTTGTCGCGAAGGTGACGGCGCGCGCCGACCGCGTGGACGACACCGTCCTCCACGGCTCGTTTCCCGCCGACCGTCAGCGCGAGCTCCTCCTCAAGGTGATCACCCCCATGGGATTTAGCTCAGAAAGCTGGCGGCTCGATCCCACCTATCACCCCTTCGCCCAGTCCGTCGCTATCACCGATGTCCGCCTCACCACGCGCTACGATGAGCACAACCTGAGCATGGCGCTCTTCAGCACGATCCACGAGTTCGGGCATGGCCTGTACGAGACCGGAATCGACCCCGCGCTTGAGCATACCCCGCTGGCCAGTGGGTGCTCGATGGCGCTCCACGAGTCGCAAAGCCGCCTCTGGGAAAATGTCGTTGGTCGAGGGCGCCCTTTCTGGTCCTTCGCACTGCCGCTCGTCCGCGAGGCGTTCCCCGAGCACTTCGCTTCAGCCGACGAAGATACCCTCTGGAGGGCGGTCAACAAGATGCAGCCGTCGCTCATCCGCGTCGAGGCGGACGAACTCACCTATCCGCTGCATATCATTCTCCGCTTCGAGATCGAGCGTGACCTATTCGAGGGACAGCTCCGTCCGGCCGAGCTGCCAGATGTCTGGAATGCGAAGATGCGCCAGTATCTCGGGATCGACGTTCCCAACGACGCGGCCGGTGTTCTCCAGGATGTCCACTGGTCCGAAGGGTTGTTTGGCTACTTCCCAACCTACGCGCTTGGCACGGTGCTCGCGTTGCAGATCTGGGAGAAGCTCCAGCAGGAGCTACCTGACCTCGCCGGGGCGATCAGTGCCGGGCAGTTCGAGACACTCCGCGACTGGCTCCAGCGGCGGCTCCACCGCTATGGTCGAAAATTCCCGCCCAAGGAGATGGTCGCCCGAGTGACCGGCGGCCCTATTAATCCGGAGCCCTTCTTACGATACGTGACCAGCAAGGTCGAGCACCTGTACGGTACCTGATGCATCGACCATCATCCTACAGAGGAGACCCCGCATGACGGTCAAGTTTGGCGTGTTCGTGCCCCAGGGTTGGCGTTTGGATCTGGCGGAGATCGACGACCCAATTGCCCAGTTTGAGGCGATGACCAACGTGGCCAACGCCGCGGACGAGACCGGTTGGGATAGCATCTGGGTTTACGACCACTTCCACACGGTGCCAGCGCCAGCGCATGAGACGACACTCGAGTGCTGGACGATCAGCGCCACCCTGGCTCGGGATACGCGCCGCGTGAGGATCGGCCAGATGGTAAGCTGCAACGGCTACCGAAACCCGGCACTCTTCGCCAAGATGGCCTCGACTGTGGATGTCGCTAGCCACGGCCGGCTCAATGCCGGCATCGGCGCCGGCTGGCACGAACACGAATGGCGCGCCTACGGGTACCAATGGGTCGAGACTCCGGTCCGCCTGGCAATGCTGCGGGAGGCAGTGCAGATCATCCACGCCATGTGGACCCAGGATGCGCCCGTCTTCGAAGGGAAGTACTACCGGATTCACCAGCCGATCAACGAGCCGAAAGGCGTGCAACGACCGCATATCCCGCTCTGGATCGGTGGCGGTGGCGAGCGCGTCACGCTCCGGCTCGTCGCGCAATACGCCGATGCGTGCAATTTCGGTGGTGGTAACCCGGAGGTGTGCCGGCAGAAGCTTGAGGTGCTCAAGCGCCACTGCGATGCTGTCGGGCGCGACATCAATCAGATCATCCGCTCGACAAGCTTGAATCTGCATTTGGTCGAAAACGAAGCGAACGCAGAGCGCGAAACGGCAACGGCTCGCGGGTCGAGGAGCTTTGAGGACTACGCGCAATCCTTCTTCGTCGGCTCCGTCGATTCCGTGTGCCGGAGAATCGAGGAACTTGTGGCCGTCGGCATGAACTACATCATCGTCTACATGCCGCGCCTCGCGTACGACCAGGGGCCGCTGCGCCGCTTTGCCCAGGAGGTAATACCCAGCTTCGCAACCGCGAGTGCGCAGATTAGATAATCCATGCATGGTTGCGCGATGCTATCGCCGCCGCTCTCGGAGTATACCTGTGCGATCATCGGCGGGGTATGGGATTACGCCGTGAGCGAATGACGCCGTCAATTCACCTAGTCAAGGGAGGCACTGATGACGACCGATGTCCTGGCTCGCCGGAAGTTTGGAAAGACCGATCTGATAGTCCCGCCCATCGCGGTCGGCTGCGCTCCGCTCGGAGACATGAAAGACACCTTTCTCTACTCCGTCTCAGAGGAAGACGCGCTCGCCACCATTCGCGCGGCACTCGACAGCCCGATCAACTACCTCGACACCGCCGCGCTGTATGGCGACGGCGAGAGCGAGCGGCGGATCGGGATCGTGTTGCGCGAGCGGGGTGGCCTGCCCGCCGGTGCAATACTGCAAACGAAGCAGGGCCGCGACCCGAAGACCAACGACTACAGCGGTGAGACCGTCAAGCGCCGCATGGAGCGCAGCCTTCTCCTCCTGGGGTTGGACTACATCCCGGTCGTGTACCTGCATGATGCTGAATGGACAACCTTCGAGGCGGCCATGGCGCCAGGAGGTCCAGTCGAAGTGCTCCAACAATTCAAAGAGCAAGGCGTCATCGGCTATCTCGGTGTAGCCAGCGGCCCGAATGACGTTGAGTTGCAATACATCGAAACTGGGCTTTTCGACGCGGTCATCACGCACAACCGATACACGCTGCTCTCCCGCATCGCTGAGCCAGTGATCGAGGAAGCGCACCGGCGCGGCATGGCAGTGCTGAACGCCGCCCCGTATGGAAGCGGCATGCTGGCCAAAGGTCCGGATGCCTACCCGCGCTACGCCTACCAGCAGGCATCACAAGCCATGATCGATCGCACGCGCCAGCTTGCCGAGATCTGCGCCCGATACAACGTCCCGCTTCCCGCCGCCGCGCTTCAGTTCTCCCTGCGCGACCCACGCATCACGGCCACGATCGTCGGCATGAGCCGGCCAGACCGCATTCAGCAAACCATCGAGTACGCGACGCATCCGATCCCGCAGGCGCTGTGGGACGAAATTCTCGCCCTCCCTCCCATCCAGGACGAGGATCCAGAAGCACACCGTTGGTCGCGGTAGGGAGCAAGGGAGGGGTCAGGAGTCGGGGGTCGGGGGTCAGGGAGCTTCGAGGTGCGAGCTAGGAGCTTCGAGCTACAAGCTATCAGGTGTCAGAGGTCAGCCGTCCATAAGGGCGCGATGAATCGCGCCCGATCAGAAATCGTAGGGGCGCGATGCGTTGCGCCCAGCCTTTCTGTGCTGGGGCACGGGGATGCCCGCCGCCTGACGGGTGATGCCGGCTATCGCGCGGGGCTCAAACGCTTGGTGTGAGTTGTGAGGGCGTCATGCCGTCACCAATCGATCAAGTCGGCGAACTGCAGGTTGCCGCGCCCGAGCCGACGGTTGAGCCGGCAGCAGAAGGTGTGCAACCCGACCGCTGCCGCCAGCCGCGCCAGCAGCCCGCTCAGGTCGTGCGGCCGCTCCCGGTCCAGCCCGCAGACGAAGAGCAGCCGATCATTGACCGCCTCGATCACCTGGCGAATGCCGGCCAGCCAGGTCCGCAGCGGTTTGCGCCAAGCCCGCGTGCTCCCGGTCTGCGGCGGGCAGACGACGTGGGCGCCGTAGTGCTCCGCCCACCGGGCCTGGCACGTCTTGCCGCTGAACCCCAGGTCGGTCACGTAGCCGGCGCTGACCGGACGACCGACGCTGGGCAGGCGCGGGTCGGGGTCGGCGCGGACGGCGAAGACGGTCTCGGCCAGGGTGCGGTCGTTGCTGGAGGCCGGCCCGATCCCCCAGCCGGTGATCGCCCCGCCCGGGGTCACGCTGGCCAGCAGGCGGACCCCGTCGTACCAGCCCAGCCGGGTGCACCAGCCGATGTCGGCCAGCCCCGCCAACCAGCCGGCCCCCCGCCGCTTGGCGGTACGGGTGACCAGCCCGGTGCCGTCGACCTCCTCGTCGGCATGATCGTGCCTGGCCACGTCCCGCCCCAGGTGGAGGGCGAAGGCGGTGATGGCGGCGCCACCGCGCCGCACCAGGCGGTTGAACTGAGACCGGCTGGGCAAGGTCGGGAAGAGTGGGCGCCGACGCGTGCCGGCGTGGCGGTCGAAGGCGGCCTCGGAGGGGAAGCGCGCCCACTGGCCGTCGCCCGCCAAGGTGACGACCTCGCCGACCGGAAGCGAGGCGGTCGGACCGGGGTGGGGCGCGGCGGGGAGGTGCGCCGTGCAGACGTCGTCGGCCGCCACGTTCAACTCCGTCAGGAAGGTCTCGGGATCGAGCACGGGCGGGGCTCCTATCGCGCAAGCGGGAGATCAAGCACCCCAACCGTACGCGACCGAGACCTTCCCGTCCATCTCACACCAAGCGTTCAAGACCCCGCGCTGAGCATACAAAGCCAGTTAAAGCCGGCTGGTCTGCGCCACACCGTGCCCTCGTGGTTAGCCCCCTTGAGGGGGCTTCGTCTGCTTGGTGAGCCCTGTCCCGAGCAAAGCGAGGGAGCGGGGTCTTTAGCCCCGCGCAATGGGACTACGACGTTTCCCGACAAAGCGACGTAGGGATTTTGGCCGCGCACTGCCACCCCGCGTGATGCCGCCTGACGGATATGGACTGGACGGGCGCCATTCATCGTGTCCCGGCGATCCCTGACGGCTGATGGCAAGGGCAAACACGGTCATTTGCCCCAACACGAGTGCTTGAGGGCCACAGATCCCGTTACCCTGTTGTGGATGGGCGCGATGAATTGCGCCCCTACACCTGCTGGCACCTGATAGCTTATCGCTCGAAGCTCGTAGCTCGAAGCTCGAACCTTCCCCAGCCCCTAACCCCTAACCCCTCGCCCACACCGACCCCCGACCCCTGACTCCTGACCCCTCTCTAGCCCCCAAACCTCGGGAATCACCTCCCCTCGGCATCCGGGCGTCGCCGGTGAAATGTCGGATCGTCGTCGACAACGGTCAGCGCGCTCTTGTTCACCGCCAGGCGAACCCGGCCTTCCTCAAGCGACGCGATTGCGCGGGCTGGCACCTCGAGCTCCTCATGAGGGAATTCTTCTTGCGCAACGATGAGGTAATGCGGGTGAACATCGATAACCCTGCCAAGGAGATGACCATCTGCCGCGATGACGGGAGTGCCTGTGGGAATAGCCAGAGTACTAACGTGCTCACCACTCATGGTGCGTTGCTCCTCGTGAACCAGCCACCAACCGCGCCTGGCCAGGCACGGCACGAATCGTGTGCAGAGATCGCTGCGAGGAATAAACGCCAGTCGAAGGTGCATTACCCTGCGCGGAGCATGCTTTTGCGGAACGCTTGCCAGCTCTGAGGTGTTGCTTCCCTCGCAGCAGGCTGCCGTTTCCCAGACTACCTCCCCGCGAAACGCCTTGACCGCCACTAATCTAGATCGTTTTACGTGGGTCTCCAAGGGCATCAAGCAAGCGCCGCACGTTGAATCGCGGGCCGGGGCACCGCGCGCGATCCACGCTGTTAATATCAGAGTGACAGAGCAATCGCGAACGATCAATAGGGATACAGAACCGGTCACGCCAGTATGCAGCAAGTGCGGTCATGCTTCGGTACTGATCCTCCGTCGGTCCGCGCTCGGGTCGTCCAAGAAAGGCCATGGCCAGCGTGAAATCATCCAGTCGCATTGGTCCACCCATTATGTGACACTGCTGCAATGCGTTGTTAAGCCAGGAGAAGTCGCGCCGCGGATTCTTTACATCGCTGTTTGCCCAGGCAGCCCGCTCTTCATCAACGAATTGATGGATCCCGCCCGATTCATCAATTACCACGTGCACGCTCGATCGGCTCGCCGGATTTTGGTACCACGAGCGCACCCATTCAAGACCAGGATCATCGGTCGCATGAAAGACGATGGCGACCGGCTCTTGGCCAAACGTCCGCTCGCTCCAATTTCCACACGCGTACCGGATGATGCCTGATGGGAGCGGAGCGCCGCCTGGCGTGGGCTGGGCGACCGACTTCGGGACGACATATGCCTCGCGAATCGCTTGCCAGTGCAGAGCAAGCAGCCGGCCATACTCCGGATCGGGAGACCACCGTGCGGCCAACTCACCTACCGTCTTGACACAACCGGCGCTTCCCCCGGCAAATACCTCTTGCCAGGTAGGATCCAAGCGTAGAAACGGCTGCAATCGCCGGTCATACCCTCGTGCGTACGCTGAAAGATGCACCAAATGAGCACGCGCCGCGTCCACACCCGTGGAGAAGCAGACACCAAGGTCCACCACGTCGGAGATCCCGAGCCGTGCCGGATTCAGGCGTTCCCGCCACAAGGACGACGTCCATCCTTCCGTTTCCAGCGATGCCTGTGCTGCCACGATCGCCGGGTCATAACCCAGCCGCGTCGCAAGACGCCACAGCTCCTGAAAATACTGATCCACTTCGCGAAAGCGCGCTGCGCCGCACCGTCGCGCCCAAACCCGCGCTGACTCTAACGTCGCCGTCGGTATTCCAAGAAGGTTGCCGCTATCTTTACTCATCGTTCACCTCCAACACTCATCTATACGGTACGCCGGAGACTCGGATGCGCTGTCCTCAAAATGAAGGACATCGCTGATCCCAAAACCGACCTAGGCCGCTCGCCGAACCCTGCCTTGCACGTCAGAGGTGGCCTGGGCGGTTTGACGGAACGGCTCGAGATTGCTAATGTCACCTCGCGCCGTCGCGTTGATGGCGTGCGAGCGCTGGCACACGGGGTCAGCCATCAAATTCCGGGCTGCGCTGCATCACCGGGCATCACACCGCCATTGTTCCATGCCCTGCACCCGGAGGGAGTCACTAGCAGATGACGGATCGGATTCTTGATCAAATCAACGGGCCGGAAGATCTCAAAGGTCGCACGTTGAGCGAGCTTACCCAACTTGCCGCAGAAATTCGCGAGGAGCTGATTCGCGTGGTCACCGTCAATGGCGGCCACCTCGGAGCGTCCCTCGGCACCGTTGAACTCGCCATTGCTCTGCACTATGTCTTCGACTCTCCTCGGGATCCTCTGGTGTGGGATGTGGGCCATCAAGCATATGCTCACAAGCTCCTGACCGGTCGCCGCGACCGCTTCCACACCATTCGCCAGGAGGGGGGATTGTCGGGGTTCCTCTCCCGTGATGAATCACCCCACGATGTGTTCGGAGCCGGACACGCGTCCACCGCGATCTCGGCTGCGCTCGGCATGGCTGTCGCCCAGCAGCGCAAGCCCCCCTCCGAGCGTGGACGCGTGGTCGCGATCGTCGGCGATGGCGCGCTCACCGGCGGCATGGCGTTCGAGGGCCTGAACAACGCGGGCTCGCTAAACATTCCCCTCATCGTGGTGTTGAACGACAACGAGATGTCGATTGCCCCAAACGTGGGTGCGATCTCTCGCTATCTCGACCGCGTTCGCACCGATCCGAGATATGGCTGGGCAAAGCACGTTTTAGCTGGCGTCACCGAGAAGCTGCCGCAGGGTGAGTTATTGCTCGAAATTGGAGCGCGCTGGAAAGACTCAGTCAAGGAATTCGTGTACCACGCGCAAATCTGGGAGGAGCTTGGCTTCACCTATCTCGGTCCCATTCCCGGACATGATCTCAAGGTGCTTGTCGAGGCTTTGCGCCAGGCGCGTAAGGTCAACGGCCCAGTCTTCCTGCACGTGATCACCGAGAAAGGGAAGGGCTTCCCCGCGGCGGAAGCGGACGCCGAGCGCGGCCACGCCGTCTCGGCTATGACTCCACCCCGGCCGGAGGGTAGTCCGCCTCCCCCACCACGGTACCAAGATGTCTTCGCGCAGACGGTCATCGAGCTCATGAACGAGGATCCAAACCTCGTTGCGATCACCGCTGCGATGCCAAGTGGCACATCGCTCGGCAAAGTGGCTAAGGTCCACCCGGACCGCGTCTTCGACGTCGGCATTGCCGAGCAGCATGCCGTCACCTTCGCGGCAGGGTTGGCAACTCAGGGTATCCGGCCGATTTGCGCGATCTACTCGACATTCCTCCAGCGCGCCTACGACCAAATCATCCACGACGTCTGCCTGCAGCGGCTCCCAGTCGTCTTCGCCTTGGATCGCGCGGGCTTCGCGGGCGATGATGGCCGCACACACCACGGCATCTATGATCTCACCTATCTTCGCTGCCTGCCTGGCATGACGATCATGGCGCCGAAGGATGAGAACGAGCTACGCCATATGCTGAAAACCGCTGTCCAGCATGCGGGCCCGATCGCCGTTCGTTACCCTCGCGGCTCAGGCGTCGGCGTTCCAATCGACGAACCGCTCCACACACTTCCTATCGGCCGGGCCGAACTCCTCCGCGATGGATCGGACGTGGCCATTCTGGCCGTAGGAGCGATGGTGCTCCCGGCTGAACGAGCGGCCGATCTCCTTGCGGCCGAGGGTATTCACGCCACGGTGATCAATGCGCGGTTCGTGAAACCAATCGATGAGGAACTGTTCCTCGATGTCGCGCGTCGCTGCGGCGCGATCGTGACCGTCGAGGAAAACTCGATTCGCGGCGGGTTTGGCAGCGCCGTGCTCGAGCTGCTCGCCGCGCACAACCTGCGCGTTCCCGTCCAAACCCTTGCTGTTCCAGACCGTATTTTCGAGCAAGCGTCGCAAGCACGCCTGCGCGAGCTTGCCGGGCTGACGTATAAGGACATCGCCGCCGCGGCCCAACGGGTGATGGCGGCAGCGTTCCGGGAGGGCGCTAAGCACCTGATTTCACGACCGTAGGATGGGAGGGCATGGCCGAGGAGCGACGCATGCCAGCCGAAAGTCTCGCCTCGGCCGCCCCGCCGGCAAAGGACGGTCGTGGTTCGTCTCTACCCGGCCATTCAGAGGAACCGGCACTGGCGTCCCAAGACAAGCTGGGCGCTCCGGCAGCGGCATCCCCTGACGTACGCTCCTTGCTGGTTCGGTATCGTGACCTTCTGCTCGATTGGAACACGCGCCACAATCTGACAGCGCTTAAGACCCCCGAAGACGTTGATGTCCGCCTCATCGCCGAGTCGCTCCGCTTGCTTCCCGTCATTGACGAGTTCATCGAGGCGACTGGCCACGGGCGCGACCAGCCGCTCCGGCTGATCGATATCGGCACAGGCGCCGGTGTGCCTGGCTTGATCCTCGCCATCGCCCGGCCCAACCTTCACGTCACCCTCGTCGAAGCCACAGGAAAGAAGGTTGCCTTCTTGAGGCACGTGACAGCCGTGCTCGGCTTGGTGCAGGTGCAAGCCATTCACGCTCGCGCGGAGGATCTCGCACATGATCCAGCCTACCGGGAGCACTATGACCTAGCGACTGCACGCGCCGTCGGCCCACTGCCGACGCTCCTAGAGCTCGCGTTGCCGTTCCTCCGCATCGGCGGCTGGGCGCTGTTCCCAAAGGGTCCCAAGCTTGGCACGGAGCTTGCAGAGGCAAACCGGGCGGCTCGGCAACTCGGTGGACGTATCGTACGCGCTGATCTCTTGCCACCGGGCCCAACGCAGCCCGGGTTACCCGTGACGCGGCTCGTCGTGGCCGCTAAACTATCAAGAACCCCGAATCGCTACCCGCGACGCGCTGGCATTCCTGCCAAGGAGCCGCTCGGGAGGGTAGAGAGGTGAGCAACCTTGATGTTCCATTTGCCGATCCATCAGCGTCTGACCTCGGTCGCCACGTGATCTCCGCTCCGGCCGGCCGTCTTTATTACCGCAAGGAGAAGTTGCGCGGCGCGTGCTGGGAATATGAGATTGATGGCGGCTGGATCGCTGTGCCAACTCCGTCAGGCATCCGCTCCATCCTTCATCACCGCTTCAGCTTCTACCGCCCGCGTCAGATGGAAGTCCGCACCTGTCACGGCCGCCAAATCCTCGCCCGCACGAACGCTGAGCAATGGTTCTTCCCCGACCGCTGGTTCTCGCTCCTCCGCTTCACAACCGATGATGATCGAACGTGTGGGTATTATGTCAACTTTTCTCACCCACTCGCTCGCCTGCGCGAGAATTACTACCGGGACCTCGACCTCGAGCTCGATCTCTGGCTCGATCCCGACGGCACCGCCACCGAGCTCGACCGCGACGAATTCGACGCTGAGATCGCCGAGGCGCGGATGCCCGCCGATTGGGTACGCCAGGTCGATGCTGCCTTGCGCAGCGTCTCGGCGGCAGTCGCCGAGGCTATCGCCAATCACGGCCCAGATCTCGACGCGCGCCGCGAGGAGCATTTTGGCATCCCCGCGTTCATTCTCAACGCCTGATCCCATCGGGCGCTCGCCAAAATCGCCAGGCGGCTTTCCGTAACGGTCGCTCTCCCCCTTCCTTCATGCCTGCCATCGGCCCTCATCACGCTGGACAGGTCTAGCAAGGCGCGCTTAGCAGCCACAGGGTAAGATTCGCATCGGGGCCTGATCGCCGCGCGAAATCGCTCATCATGCTTGGGCTCTGGCATGCTTCACTGGCAGACGATGGCCTCCCTGTCATCCGGCCAACGCGCCATCATCGCATTTGAGGTCAAATGTGGATCGTGCAAGCTTTGTGCTGATGGTGGAAGCAGATCAGGCTGAGCGACCGTTTGTCGTCGCACTCGACGCCGGCACGTCAAGCGTCCGGGCGCTCGCGTTCGACCGGCGTGGCCGCGCAATTTCCGGCACCGAAACACAGATTGCCTACGAGCTAACTACCACGCCAGATGGCGGCGCGGAAATGGACCCGCTCGCGCTCTGCGAACTCCTTGCGCGATGCGTGGACGGCACAATCCAGGCTCTCAACCCGGAAACCAACGAGATCGCCGCGGTTGCCATGTCGTGCTTTTGGCATAGCCTCCTCGGTGTTGACAATGGTGGTTTCCCGGTAACGCCGGTGTTCTACTGGGCCGATACGCGATCGGCTCGCTTTGCGGAGGAACTCCGAGAGGAACTCGATGAGACCACGATCCATGCACGTACCGGATGCGTGTTCCATTCTAGCTATTGGCCCGCCAAGCTCCGCTGGCTCCGCGAAACACAGCCTGAGCGCTACCAGGCCGCTGCTCGCTGGACATCCTTTGCTGATTTCGTCATGCGCCAGTTTCTCGACATCGACCAGATGTCGCTCTGCATGGCCGCGGGCACTGGGCTCCTCAAGGTGGTATCCGGAACCTGGGACACAGACCTCCTGGCGGCGATCGAAATTGACGCGAGCACCTTGCCTCCCCTCGTCGATCGAGACCGCGCTACCGTGAGCCTAACCCCTGCATTCGCGGAGCGCTGGCCAGTGCTCGCCCAGATTCCTTGGCTCCCGCCACTCGGGGACGGCGCCTGCGCGAACCTCGGCTCTGGAGCCATAGCACCGGACAGGATCGCGCTCACTGTCGGGACTACCGGCGCCCTGCGAGTCATCGTGCCCTCGCCCGTCGGTGTGTCTCTCGCGGTGCCTCGCGATCTCTGGGCCTACCGGCTTGACCGGCACCACGTTGTGCTCGGCGCTGCTATCAGCAACGGTGGCCTCTTGTTGTCGTGGCTCGCTGATCTCTTGCGCTCTCCCCTCGATGGGGACGACGTTGCGCGCGCCGCCACCTTGGCGCCAGACAGTCACGGACTGACTATCTTGCCGTTTTTGGCTGGCGAGCGCTCGCCAATCTGGAACGATCGAGCGACGGCCGTCATCGCCGGACTTACCCTTCATACCCAGCGCGAGCACATCATTCGCGCCGCCATGGAGTCAGTCGCGTACCGATTCTCCCGGCTCTATGACGCGCTGCGTGAGGTTGCCCTGCCTGATCATCAGATTGTCGCAAATGGTGCAGCGATTTTGCGCTCGCCAACTTGGCTCCAGATCACTGCTGACGTCTTGGCTCATCCGTTGCTCGCGCTTCCGCCAGGCGACGAGGCTTCCGCCAGGGGAGCCGCTGTCGCCGCCCTTGACGCCCTTGGCCTTGCGCCCCTGGGCAGTACCGACGACCCTGCCATGGGCGCATCGCTGATACGTCCCAACGCGGCGCATTTTGCCGCCTATCAGGCTGGGCGTAACCGGCAAGAGCAGTTGGAGCACCTGCTCTTCCCACACGGAGGCCGATGGGATGCGTCTCTCCATGGGGTCCTCAGCGTTCAGCCATCAGGAGCTCGTCCTTGACCGCTGAATGCTGACCCCTGAACGAACTGGGGTCTGCCCCGAGCGCGACACGCGAGCAATGCATTCAGCGCCACAGGTGAGATTGCGCTGTGCGCAGCGGTGATCGCTGCCGCCTTAGGCACATTGCCCAAGTAGCCCACACTCCCTCTGTGCCCAACGCACGCAGTCTGCTGTCTGGCGATGGCCTAAGCTGTACCCACGGGCCTGATGCACGGTGCCCATTGGCTGTTGCACCGAAGCCAGCAACTGCATCGCGGCGTGGGACAGCTATGGAACGATGGACCAAATTCCAACCAGCGCACAGCGACCTCTCGGCATCGCTCTTTGCCTGGCGCGGCGGTGAAATCGTCCTCTTTGGCGAACATGCGGACGATGGTTCGTGGACCCTCGCTCGGGGCTGGCGCGGACCCGGGACGCTGACGGATGTCCGGCGGTGGACATTTTCCACACCGGAGCGATTCGTCGCGCAAGTCCGCCGGCTGGCCGCTGAAGCAGTTGGCGACGGTAATGCGGCGACCGAGGCAGCAGCCGCGGCGATGGCCTGGGCGACCGCGATCGCTAACCGCTAACCCCCAGTAGCTTTTCCTGTCGGCTCTGACTGCTGACGCCCTACAGGCTCGGGGAGCCATGCGTAATCCGCTCTTGTTCGCCGGATTGAGAACGCATCGAAAACCTGCACCAGCTAACGTGCCGGCGCCCGCAGCGTGACTAGTGCCGCGTTGCGAGCTCGGTCTCTGCTGCCTGGTTGGACCGCGCACGCTCATCTTCGGTATGCACTGAGGTATCGCCATCGGTCTCTGGCGTGAGCCAGCGGTGTGCCCAAGTCGCAACAGCATCCATGACTTGATCGAGCGCCCTCCCCTTTTCCGTGAGGCGATATTCGATCCGCACCGGCACATCGGGATAGACGATACGCTCCACTAGGCCCTCCGCCTCAAGCTCCTTCAAGCGCTCGGAAAGCAAGCGATCGCTCAGGCCCGGAACGGCATCGGCAATGTCGGAAAACCGGCAGCGGCCGCTGCGCAACGCACGCAAGATCGCGCCGGTCCAGCGGCGACCGATCAATTCGATCGCCCGGCGATACAGAGGACAGAACGCTGAAAGCTCCTCCTCGTCACTCATGACCTCAGGCTAACACCTCGTAAGCGACTTGACAAGCGTAAGCTAACTTCTGTATAGTGACTTACCGTCGGTAAGCGATGGCCAGGCCGGCCTGGCGGATGGCCACAGGACAAGAGGAGGAAGCGTTTCATGACTCATGCGACCGAGTCGGCGGTGGCTACGGCTACCGCGGCGAAAACCACCTGGACGGTCGATCCGTCCCATAGCGAGATCGGCTTTGCCGTCCGGCACATGATGATCTCAACGGTTCGCGGAAGCTTTCAAGGCGTGAACGGCACGATTGTGATCGACGAAGCTGACCCGACCCGGTCGCACGCGGAGGTGACCATTGACGCGGCAACCGTCAACACGCGGGACGCGAAGCGAGATGAGCATCTGCGTTCGGCTGATTTCTTCGATGTTGCGAATTTCCCGACCATCGCGTTCCGCACCACCCGCATCGAGCCAGCCGGCAACAACCGGTTTCGGGTGACTGGCGACTTGACGATCCGAGGGACGACGCGCCAAGTGGTGCTCGACGTCGAAATTCACGGGCGAAACCGCACTCCCTGGGGCACCGAGGTGCTGGGGCTGACGGCCCAAACCACCATCAACCGGAAGGACTTCGGCCTGAATTGGAATGCGGCCCTGGAGACCGGTGGCGTATTGGTCAGTGACGACGTGAAGCTGATCGCGGAAGTCGAAGCGGTCAAGCAAGCGTAATCGCACGGCTGCTTGTGCGGGACCAGCGTGAGGAAAGAAGCGCTGGTCCCGTCCCGCTGGCTGCAGGGCTACTCGGCTGGGCGCCTCTCGAGCCCATGTGGCCTGACACGCAGCCCGGAGCGCTGCGGCCGCATTCGTTGGCGCACAAGCACTTTGCCCGGCCGGGAACGCCGGACTCGCGCGTGCATGTCATACATGCGAGAATCCGCCACGGCAACCAGTGACATCGGCCGGGTGCCGTCGGCAGGCGCGGCCGCAACGCCATAGCGTACCGTGGCTCGCACTCCTGGAACCGGCATCTCGCACTCCAAGAGCCGCTGTCGCACACGAATTGCAATCGCTGCTGCCTGCTCCGCTGTCGCTTCTTGCAGAATAACCGCGAACTCATCGCCACCGTATCGCGCCACGATATCGGTGGCACGCACCATCTCCCGGATCGTTTGCCCTACCCGCCGCAGGAGCGCATCGCCCGCGAGGTGGCCGGCAGTATCGTTGATTTCCTTGAGTCCCTCGACGTCAAACAGGACGAGAGCAAAGGGCTGCCCGGTTGCCACGGCGGCTTCGAGCGCCTCGTAGAAAGCGCGGTGGTTTGCTAGCCCCGTCAAACCATCGGTCGCGGCAGCGCGCTTCGCCTGGTCATGAAGCTGCGCCACGTGAATCGCCATCGCGAGTTGATCCGCGACGGCAGTGAGCACCATTTCATCCGACGCGGTAAACGCCGCCCGTTGCGACGATTCAGCGCTGATGACGCCAATCACCTCGTCGTTGACGATCAGTGGCACGACGATCTCTGATTCCACCGGCACGGATGGATCCGGGTCATAATGCAGGGGCTCCGCGTGCACATTCGGGATATTCCGAATCCGGCCGGTTCGATAGACGTCGCCGCAAATGCCCACATCAAGCGGTTGCCGGTAGTTGTCGTCTACAACACCATGCAGATTTCCGCTGTGTGCGGCAAGAGCAAAATCCTCCCGCTCGCGGTCAACGAGCAGAAGGTAAATGGATTCGTAGCCAAGCCGCCGACGGATCATCTCCGTTACACTGCGCAGGAAGGTGCGCAGATCAGGAATATGTCGCGTTAGGCCAGCGAGCTCGACGAGCAGGCCAAGGGCGCGAGCATCGGCAATTCTGCCAGGCGTACCAGCCACTGGCCCGAGTCTGAGCTCGCGTGGCACAGCGATTGGGAGGTGGGTGGCATCTCCGGCCATCGCGGCATCAGACTCGATAACCCGTGCGAAGACGTCAACCACCCGAGGATTGAACTGCTCGCCGGCCCACCGGCGAAGCTCGCTAATGGCAGCAGCCGCGCTACACCGGCTCCGATAGGGCCGATCAGTCGTCATCGTGTCGAAGGCATCCGCGACCGCGATGATCGCCGCGCCGAGCGGGATCGTGTCACCGGCAATCCCGTCGGGATAGCCGCAGCCGTTGAACCATTCATGGTGATGCCGAACGAGCGGCACGATTGGCAACAGCGCTGGCGCGCCGATACCTTCAAGGATCTCCGCGCCGATCTCGGCATGCCGGATCATAATCGCCCGCTCCGCCTCATCGAGGTGGTCAGGCTTGAGCAAGATCGAGTCCGGCACACCGATCTTGCCAATGTCGTGCAGCAATCCCGCCAGCATGATGGTTTCGATCGCCTGCTCATCCAGCCCGAGCGCGGCAGCAGTCCGGCCTGCCAGGCGCGCGACGCGCTCGGAATGCCCCCGCGTGTAGGGATCTTTCGCATCGACAGCCGACGTCAAGGCCCGCACGCTCGCCAGATAGAGATCCCGATTGTGCGCTACAAGCTCGGCGTTGCGCACCGCGATCGCCGCATGCTCGGCCAAGAGCCGGACGACCGTAAACTCGTGGTCGCTAAATGGTGGGCCTTGAACCCGGTCGAGCCGGAGAACGCCCGTAACCCTCCCTGAGACAACGAGTGGCGCCAAGGCCGCCGCCGAGCGGAGATCGTTGCCAGTGCTCACTAGGGCTGGCTGTCCGGTTGCCAGGACACGCGCCATTGGGCCAGTGACTGTACTTTCCTGCTCCACCAGAGACGGCAGCGCCTCCCCTGCACGAATGAGCAGTTCGAGCTGCTGGCCCGTGGTCGAGACACGATAGACCGCCAGGCGATCGTGCGGAACCAAATCGGCAAGCGCAGTCCCCAACGTCCGCAGGACAGAGCTGAGGTCAGTCTCTGACGCAATCAGGCGGGTGATGCCGAGCACAGCGCGCAGGTGCGCGGCATGATACTCGGCCGCGTCACGTGCATCGCGCATTGCGGCGAAAAGCTGGGCATGGGCGACAGCCGCAGCCGACTGATGCGCGATCGTCTCGATGATGCGCACATCTTCCGCATCATACACGCCATCATAGCGTTGCACAGAGAGCACGCCGATCAGGCGATCATCTCTGATGAGCGGCACAAAGAGCGCTGACTTAACCGTCCGGTGTGCTTGCCCAAAATGTTGTGCGCGGCGGTAAAGGGGATGATCCGGTCCGATCAGCAGTGTTTGCCGGGTGCGCACCACGTGCGATGTCGGCCCTTCATCAAGAGCCACGGAGCACACGGGCAATCGTGAATCACCGTCCACGCGGTAAGGGAACCACAGCGCGTCTCCCCCAGGCTCAAGCAGGGCGATAAAGAAGACCTCGGCCGCGACGACGCTTCGCACCTCGCGATGGATGGTGATGCAAATGGCCTCAAGATCGAGAGTAGTCGACAGTGCTTGGCCGAGGCGGCTGATCAGCTTGATGTGATCGGCGCGGCGTTGTGCTGCCTCCGACTCCCGAACGCGGAGAATGGCGAGGCCAGCCAGGTGGCCAAGCGCCTGCAATAGTGCGACATCCTCACGCGAAAACGTCCGGTAGTGGTTTCGCTGCCGGACATACAGGACGCCTTGGGTGGTACCGGCGGCGAGGAGCGGCACGACCAGATCCGAATGCCAGTCAACTGGAGGAAAAGGATCTGGGAACGGAGTCGTTCGATCACGGAACAGCGGCTGGCCCGACCGGATTACATGCAACTCCGCAGGGAGCGAATGAGGATCAATGCTCGCAAGGAGGGAAAGACGATTGCGATCGACGTCAAGGCCAAAGGCTCCGGCCGCGATCGTTCGGGTGCGCGTCTCATCGTACGCATAAGCTTGGGCGCAATCGACGCCCACCGCACCCGCGGCGATCTCGGCAATGCGAACCATCAGATCGTCGAGCGTGTCCAAGACGTTCAGCGCAGAGGCGAGGTGCAGGAGCGCCGTCGAGCGCTGCGGCCCGCTGCCGTTGACGGAGGCAGCGTCCCCACCCGCGAGCGCCGGGGCCGGGGCCGAGCTTTTCGGCAGAGGAGTCACCAGTTGCCACCCTCACCTGGCTACCAGACTGGTAGCCGGACCCAGACTTCGCTCAGGCAGGACATGGCAATGCTCACACGCTGTCCCGCCGACACCCATGGCCGCGATCGATCAGCCGCAACGAGTATTGCGAGCGATGCTTGCGTTGAGGAGCCCCTATCGGTCCTAATTGATGAGCAGTCAGGCTAGGGGCTGGGGAAGCGTTGAGCTTCGAGCTTACGGCCGCCAGGTGTCAGCCGTCAGGGTATGGAGGGGCGCGATGAATTGCGCCCACTTCGTATGCTCCGGGCCTCGTGGATGCTTGGCTGACGGCTGAATGCTGAGCGCAGGTGACTGAAGGTTCCCTGGCACCGGCCCCTCCCTCGCCCTATGCCCGCCCTGCCAACTGACGGCGGACGGCTGACGGCGATCGGCTTCCTGGCCTGTCGCTACAGCTCGGTGACGACTGGCAGGATCATCGGCCTGCTCTTCGATCGCCGGTACAATGCGCGCCCGACGATCTCTTTCACCCGGCCAACCAGATAGCCATATTCCGGCTCGCCTCGCGGCCTCCGCTCCAAGGTCCGCCGAAGCTCCTGCTCGGCTTCTGCCAGAGCAGCCGCGTTGAGCTCCGGACGCAACCCCTTGGCGACCAGATCGGGGCCCGCGATGATCTCCCCAGACTCCCGGTTGACCACGATTGTCACGACGACCACACCGTCATCCGCCAGGTGCTCGCGGTCGCGCAGAATCACTTGTCCGCCGCGCTCCCCCAAGCGATCGACCAGAATCGCGCCGGCATGGACCCTGCCTCTGCGCGTAGCGCTGTCTTTCGAAAATTCCAGCACGCCGCCGATTTCGGGCAAGAGCACGCGGTTGGCGGGAATTCCGGCTGTGGCGGCCAAATCTCGGTAGAGCACCATATGACGGTACTCTCCGTGGATCGGTACGACGAATTTGGGGCGCACTAGCTCGATCATCCGGCGCAGCTCGTCGCGCGATGCATGGCCAGAGACATGAACACCCTTTTCGACTGCGCTGTAGATCACGCGGGCACCGCGGCGAAACAGGTTGTCGATCGTGCGGGCGACCGTTTCCTCGTTGCCCGGCACCGGGGTGGCTGAAACAATCGCGGTATCCCCGGCACCAACGCGGATTTTCGGATGGTCGCCCGCTGCGATCCGTGAGAGCGCTGCCTCCGCTTCTCCTTGGCTGCCGGTGATTACCAGGATGCGACGCTCCTTGGGGAGGCGCAACGCCTCGTCGAGCGGGATGAGTGTTCCTGGCGTTGGATCGAGATAGCCAAGCTCCAGCGCCACGCGGGCATTCTGCTCCATGCTTCGCCCGGCCACCGCCACCTTGCGGCCGTATTTTTCGGCAGCCAGCAAGGCCATATGGATGCGGCTGATGTTCGACGCAAAGGTGGCAATCAGCACCTGCCCACGCGCTTGGCGGATCACCGCGTCGATCGTCTCCAGAACGACCCGCTCAGACGGTGTGCTCCCGGCGGTTTCCACGCGCACCGTGTCGGACAGGAGCACCAGAATGCCAGCCTCTCCAAGACGACGAAGCCGGCGCTCATCAGTCGGCTCGCCCATGACTGGTGTGGGATCGAATTTGAAATCGGCCGTGTCGAGAATGGTGCCGACAGGACTATGGATGGCGACGGCGTTGGTATCGGGAATCGAATGGGTAACGTGGATGAACTCGGCGGATAGCTTGCCGAGCGTGACGCGCTCCCTGCCAGTTACCGGCCGCAGATCAGCGAGTTTTTCCAGCCGGTGCTCACGCAATCGCCCTTCAATGAACCCAAGCGCCAGCGGGGAGCCGTAAATCGGGATCGGGGCGCGGCCGCGCAACTGGGGCAAAATGTACGGCAGTCCGCCGATATGATCCTCATGGCCGTGTGTCACGAGGATGGCACGCAGGTTGGGGCGACGCTCGCGGACATAACTCACGTCTGGGATGATCAGATCAATGCCGCGCTGCTCCTCTTCAGGAAATTTCGCGCCGCAGTCAAGGAGAACAATTTCGTCCTCATATTCAACGGCTGTCATGTTTTTGCCGATTTCGCCGACACCACCGAGGGGAATGATCCGGAGACGCCCGCGTGGTCCTCGCAGCCCGGAACGCGCTTCGGGCTGAGGCGCGGGCTCTCGTCCTGAGCGCCGCTTTGCTCCCCTCCAACGCGAGGCACGCCCGGGCTGGCCGTCGCCAGACCGCGCCGATTCGGATGGCGCTGCGGGAATCGGGCGCTGCTCAGGCTGCTGAGGTGTGTGATCGCGCTGCGGCGCGGCCCCGGCCGGTTGAATTCCGGCTTGCCGCCGCCGCCCGCCTTTGCCGCGAAATTGTCGGGCTTGTCGCTCTTGGCCGCTCACGTGACGCCCCGGCGCTTCGCGGGAGTCCGTGCCATTCGCTTCATCAGCCACCCTGTTCACCCCATCTGCTGCAATGAATCCGGCGTCCGGGCCGGCCTACCGGTAATGTGTCATGCGCAGTGTACTTGCCGGAGCGATTATTCTCTGAGTCGCCTCTGCTGCCGCCCCGGTACTTTTGTCCTTTACGAATAGGAACTTCTCCTTACGTTCGACCACCCATAGTGTGGTTGACCACAATTTCTCATGTCCGTATCGTATGGTCCTAGGAATCTTGGCCTAGTTCTTTTTGGCCAAGATGAGCAAGGGACGCGATGAACCGCCACCTGTATCTGGTCACCTGGGTGGTGGGGAGCGAGTGGTGAAACCGGCCGAACGCATTGGCCGGTTTGTTGTTGCCGCGCAACGCATGGCGTCGGGAAAGTCGCGACGCCGCTGACAACGCCGAAGTTGGTCTGGGAGGGTTGGATGAGCGCGCCGCAGAACATGTGGGAAGTGACCCTCGAGACGATGCCGGCCGCTCCACCGGATCCGCGGCGGGATTTCCGAATGGTAGCTGCCTCGCTTGTTGGCGGAGTGATTGCCGCGCTGGTTGCCACGATTGCCGGTTTGGGGACGCCGGGTACGCTCGCCAGCGGCTTGCTTGTGAGCGCGGTCACCGCACTGTGGCTGGTCTGGCGCAGCGGGCGGGACGCTGACTTCCTGCTCTTGGTTGGTCATGGCGCACGAGCATCAATCATCGCGAGCACCTTACAAGAACATACTCATCGCCGCAATGGCTCGCGTCTTCGCGTGGTGCGCGCTGCCACGCTATCAGAAGCCGCGGCGCTGGTGCGGCGGATTCCCTGCTCAGAAGTGGTGATCGCGGATCCGGTGCAGCCTGGCCCGAACGACTTGCTTGACGCACGGCGCAAGCGTCCGGCCATTCTGACCGGGGCAGAAAAAATCGAGGAGCTACTTGGACGGATTCCGCTTGAGCTCGTGCCAGGAGACCAGGTGTTGTCCCGGCTCGGCGAGCAGCTCGCCTTCAGCCGAGGATACGCCTTAGCGAAGCGCGGACTCGATCTCCTCGTGGCGATCGGGCTAGGTCTTGCGGTGCTGCCCACGCTCCCGCTGATTGCCCTGGCGATCAAGCTCGACTCGCCCGGCCCAATTTTCTACGCACAGGACCGGGTCGGGCTCGGCGGCAAGGTGTTCCGCATCTACAAGTTCCGCACGATGCGCCGGGACGCTGAACGCCATGGTGCCGTCTGGGCCAGCGAGCGTGACCCGCGCGTCACGCGGGTTGGCCGATTCCTCCGGCTCACGCGCATCGATGAGATTCCACAATTGTGGAATGTCATTCGCGGTGACATGACGCTCGTTGGTCCGCGCCCGGAGCGCCCCGAGTTCACGACAGAGCTGGCCCAGACGCTTCCTGGCTACGACAAGCGCCACGGCGTCAAGCCTGGGCTGACCGGTTGGGCACAGGTCTGCTACCGCTATGCGAGCTCCGTGCGCGACACCAAGATCAAGGTGGAATACGACCTGTACTACATCAAGCACGCGTCGTTGTGGCTCGATATGAAGATTCTCTGGCGCACGATCGGTGTCGTGCTTGGGATGCGTGGCCGCTAATCACGGCAAGCCGGCGTGGGGACATTCGTCCTTACGGCCGGATGACCACCTGGCTATGGTCGATTCAGGTCGGTGCTCCTAGGCTGGTCATGGGAAAGACGGGCTAGGACACATGGCGTGTGGTGCCGTGGCTTCACCCGTGCGTCGTTTGGAGGTGGTGATGTCCGTCCCGCTGCTCAAAGAGAATGCGATTGCGCGGGCTATGATGCTCCCAGTCGCCTGCACGCTGCGCGCCGACATCGAGGCCCGACGTGCTCGCGTCGCTGTGGTCGGGCTGGGGTACGTTGGCTTGCCGCTCGCCTCGGCGTTTGCCGAAGCCGGATTTCGCGTTACTGGCCTTGAGGTAGACGAGCAGCGAGTTGAGGGCATCAATCACGGCCAATCCCACGTCCGGGATGTTGCGTCCTCACGGTTGGCCCCGCTGGTGAGCTCCGGTCAGCTCCAAGCCACCAGCGATGCTCGCTGCCTTGCAATGGCGGATGTGGTGGTCATCTGCGTGCCCACGCCGCTCACGCGCGCCTTGCAGCCGGATTTGCACTTCGTCGAGGCAGCAGTCGAGCAGGTTGCGGCGTCACTGCGGCCTGGGCAACTCATCATCCTTGAAAGCACAACCTATCCAGGCACAACGCGGGAGGTGGTGGTACCTCGGCTCGAACAAACTGGATTGCGCGCTGGGGCGGAGTTCTTTGTCGCATTCTCTCCCGAGCGTGTCGATCCAGGGAATCCCATCTACGGCATTACCAACACGCCCAAGGTGGTCGGGGGAATTGATCCCGAATCGACCGAGCTGGCGGCCGTGTTCTACAGCCAGGCCATCGAACGGGTGGTCCCTGTCTCCTCCCCTGATGCCGCCGAGATGGTCAAGCTGTTGGAGAACACGTTTCGCGCGGTCAACATCGCGCTTGCCAATGAGATGGCCCAAATCTGCGAGATGCTCGGCATCAACGTGTGGGAGGTTATCGAAGCGGCGGCGACAAAGCCCTTTGGCTTCATGCCGTTCTATCCCGGACCTGGCGTCGGTGGGCATTGCATTCCGCTTGATCCGCTGTACTTATCATGGAAGCTCAAGACGCTGGACTATGATGCGCGCTTCATTGACCTTGCAAGCCGCGTCAACCGCGAGCGCCCTCACTACGTGGCGGCGCGAGTTCTTGAGACGCTGCGTGGCGCTGGCAAGCCTACCGAGGGCGCGCGAGTGCTCATCCTGGGTGTCGCCTATAAACCCGACATTGACGATCCTCGGGAATCGCCCGCGATCGACGTGATTGAGGACTTGTTGCGGGCCGGCGTGCGCGTCATGTACGCCGACCCGCACGTTCCCGTGCTTGCAACCGACACGCTCGTGCTGCGTGCTCAACCCCTGACAGACGAGCTTGTCAGCACGGCAGACTGCGTGGTTGTGATTACCCACCACCGAGACTTCGATTATGACCGCATCCTGCGGCACGCCCGGCTGATCGTGGATACGCGCAACGCATTCAAGAACGCGCAGCCGAATGGCGGCACGGTCATCCGGCTATGAACGTGATTGCGCTCCCTGGATCAACATGGTGTGGTCCGATGCGCTTGGAGAAAAGGGGAGGGAGGCACGGATGGTTTCGCTGATCACGGGTGGAGCCGGCTTCATCGGCTCCCATCTCGCGGACCGGCTGATTGCGTCCGGAGAGCGGGTGATCGTCCTGGACGATTTGAGCACTGGCCGGCGCGAAAATCTTGCCCATCTCGAAGGCCATCCGCTGTTTCGCTTCGTGTATGGGAGCGTGCTGGAAACGGAATGCGTGGCGCCGCTCGTCCGCGAGGCTGATCTGATCTACCATTTGGCCGCGGCGGTCGGAGTCCGGCGCATCCTCGAAGAGCCCGTGCAATCGATGATCACGAACCTGGAGGGCACCGCCCTGGTGCTCCGCGAAGCCTACCGCTGGAGCAAGAAGGTCTTTGTTGCCTCGACCTCAGAGGTGTATGGCAAGAATGATCGCACCGGGCTTGGCGAAGCCGATCTGAGCGTGCTTGGGCCGATGGAGACGACGCGCTGGCTGTACGCCGTCACGAAGGCAGCCGATGAGTGCCTCGCGTTGGCCTATTGGCGGGACCGTGGGTTGCCCGTGATTGTCGGGCGCTTCTTTAATACCTATGGCCCCCGCCAGACCGGAGCGTACGGCATGGTGATACCCCGATTCATTGGGCAGGCGTTGCGCGGGGAGCCGTTGACCGTCTTTGGTGATGGCAACCAAACTCGTTGCTTCAGCTACGTGGACGACGTGACTGCCGCGGTGATTGCGCTCATGCGCACCCCAGATGCTGTTGGGCAGATTGTCAACATCGGTAATGAGCGCGAGGTGACGATCCTGCGCCTTGCGGAGACCGTCCTCGAGATCACCCGCAGCGATTCGCCGATCACCTTTGTCGATCCCCGAGTTGTCTATCCCCACGGCTTTGACGATATGCGCCGCCGCGTGCCTGACACCAGCAAGCTGAGATCGCTCATCGGATGGGTGCCCGAGACGCCAATCGAGGAAGGCGTGCGCGCTACCATAGAGTATCTGCAGCGGCCACTTTCGGTCGTTGCCGGTTAGACCAGTACGGGCCAGGAGCTCATGCCATGTATCTTGTGACAGGAGGGGCGGGATTTATTGGCTCCCATCTCGCGGCGCGGCTGGCGATGCGTGGCGATGCCGTGCGCATCTTCGACAACTTCTCGACCGGGAGTGAGGCGAATCTCGCCACGATTGGCACCGGCATCGAGGTCGTCCGCGGCGATCTCCGCGATGAAGGCGCTGTGCGTCAAGCCATGGCTGGTGTCTCGGTGGTGTTCCATCAGGCAGCCGATCCCTCGGTGCCCCGGTCGATTGCCGACCCCCGCTCGTGCTACGACATCAATGTGCTGGGGACGCTCAACGTGCTGCTCGCGGCCCGGGATGCCGGGGTACGCCGGGTGGTGTTTGCTTCGTCCTGCGCAGTCTATGGCGATTCCCCGGTTCTGCCAAAATCCGAGCAACTTGCCCCGGAGCCAGCGTCGCCGTACGCGGCAAGCAAGCTGGCAGGGGAAGAGCTTTGCGCGGTCTTTGCGCGTGTCTGGGGACTGGAAACGGTTGCGCTTCGGTATTTCAACGTCTACGGTCCACGCCAGGACCCTCACTCGGCATATGCACCGGTGATCCCACGGTTTCTCCAAGCGCTGCTGCGTGGCGAGCGGCCAGCGATCTATGGTGACGGGGGGCAGACACGCGACTTCGTCTACGTCGGCGACGTGGTTCAGGCGAATCTGCTCGCGGCCGAGGCGCCGGGCGTGGCAGGGCGGGTGTTTAATATCGCCGCCGGCCGATCGGTCAGTCTCTATCAGTTGCTCCTGCTGATGGCTGATCTGCTGGGGGTGCCGCCGAGGGCAGAGCATCTGCCGGCGCGATCGGGAGATGTCCGGCATTCGGCGGCGGATATTCGGGCCGCGCGGCAAGCCCTCGGCTTTGAGCCATTGGTTCGGCTCGAAGAGGGCCTGGAGAGCACCATCGCCGCCGCACAGTCTTCCCTCCTTGCCGGCGTAGCGTAAACTCTCACACTGAAGTCGCACGCTGCCGTACGGCAGGGTGGGAATTGAAACGATCGTGAGGGGAAGCGTGCGCGTAACCATTTTTGGCATCGGCTATGTCGGCCTCGTGACTGGAGCGTGTTTCGCTGACGTTGGCAACGACGTCGTCTGCGTTGACATCGATGAGGAACGCATCCAGCGGCTCCAGCACGGCGAGGTCCCTATCTACGAGCCTGGTCTGAGCGAAATGGTCGCCCGCACCCAGCGCGCGGGACGGCTGCGCTTTACCACCGATGCCGTGGCGGGTGTCCACCATGGCGACGTGCAGATGATCTGCGTGGGGACGCCGCCGCTGCCGGATGGCTCCTCCGATCTGCGGGCGGTCGAGTCGGTTGCCGCAACCATCGGCCGTCATATGACCGAGCCCAAGACGGTCGTCAACAAATCGACGGTGACGGTCGGCACAGGAGACCGGGTGCGCGCGATCATCGCTCGCGAGCTTGAAGCGCGCGGGCTCGATCTTCTCTTTGATGTGGTGTCGAACCCAGAGTTTCTGAAAGAAGGCGCGGCCATCGACGATTTCATGAAGCCAGACCGGATCATCATCGGCTCTGCCAATCCGCGCGCTATTGAGCAGATGCGGGAGCTGTACGCTCCCTTCAACCGCAACCACAGCCGGTTGATGATCATGGACATCCGGTCAGCGGAGTTCACGAAATACGCCGCCAACGCCATGCTGGCCACGAAGATCAGCTTCATGAATGAGCTGGCGAACATCGCTGAGCGGGTCGGCGTCGATATCGAGAGCGTCCGTCTCGGCATCGGGTCAGACCCTCGGATCGGCTATTCATTCATCTACCCCGGCTGCGGCTATGGGGGCTCGTGCTTCCCGAAAGACGTGCGCTCCCTTGAGCGCATCGCGGCCTCGGTGGGGTATGACGCGCAACTCCTCCGCGCGGTCGAAGATGTCAACGATCGCCAGAAGCGCGTCCTATTCGAGAAGATCTGGCGGTATTTCGAAGGAAATCTCGCGAATCGCACCTTTGCGCTCTGGGGGCTTGCCTTCAAGCCCAACACCGACGACATGCGGGAGGCTCCGAGCCGGACGCTTATGGAGCTGCTTTGGCAAGCAGGAGCACGGGTCCAAGCGTACGATCCCGAAGCGATGAAGGAGGCACGGCGGCACTATCCGGAACAGATCCGCCAGGGCCAGCTCGTGCTCACCGAGAGCGAGGAAGCCGCGTTGATTGGGGCCGAGGCGCTCGTTATCTGCACGGAGTGGCGCGTCTTCCGCAGCCCAGATTTCGCGGCGATTCGCACCTCGCTGCGGCAGCCGGTCATCTTCGATGGTCGAAACATCTATGATCCGGAGCGCATGGCCCGAGAGGGCATTACCTATTTTGGTATCGGGCTTGGTGCGCCGGTGGAGCCGGTGCGCCTGAATCCGCTCGATGGCTTCGTGCGCGAGCCGGTCGGGAGAGCCATGACCACGGGAGTCGATGACTAATGGCGCGGGTGCTCGTCACCGGCGTCGCCGGGTTCATTGGCATGCACGTCGCGTTGCGCCTCCTTGAGCGTGGAGACACGGTGATCGGCATAGATAACCTAAACGCCTATTACGATCCCCGCTTAAAAGAAGCCCGTCTTGCGCAGCTCACCGGGCGGCAGGGCTTCTGCTTTCACCGCTTGGATCTGGCTGACCGGGATGGCGTGGCCCGCGTTTTCGCCACCGAGCGGCCGGAGCTAGTGGCGCACTTGGGCGCGCAGGCAGGGGTTCGGTATTCCCTGCAAAATCCGGCCGCATATGTGGACGCCAACCTAGTCGGGTTCGCCAACATCTTGGAAGGATGCCGCCAGCTTGCCGTCCGCCACCTGGTCTACGCCTCGTCCTCGTCGGTCTATGGCGCCAACGCCACTATTCCTTTCTCGGTGCATGCCGCAGCCGATCATCCCGTGAGCTTCTACGCGGCAACGAAGCGCGCCAATGAGCTCATGGCCCATGCCTACAGTCACCTCTTCGGCCTCCCTACAACCGGGCTGCGCTTCTTTACGGTCTATGGCCCCTGGGGCCGCCCGGACATGGCCTATTTCTCCTTCACCAAGGCGATCGTTGAGGGAAGTCCCATCGAGATCTTTGGCGATGGCAGCGCACGACGCGATTTCACGTACATTGACGATTGTGTTGAGGGGGTCGTTCGTTGCCTAGACGCCATCCCGCAGCCAAACCCGCTCTGGAATGCGGTAACTCCGGACCCGGCGACCTCATCGGCTCCGTTCCGCATTTTCAATCTTGGGAACAACCAGCCAGTCGAGCTGCGGCGCTTCGTTGCCATCCTGGAAGCATTGATCGGCAAGCCGGCCGTGATTCGCCACGTGCCTGCCCAGCCCGGTGACGCACCTGTCACCTACGCGGACCTCGACGACCTCGAAGCAGCCGTCGGCTTCCGCCCAGCAACACCGATCGAAGAAGGCTTGCGCCGGTTTGTCGCCTGGTACCGCGATTACTACGCGATCCGAGACTAGCGGTCGGCGACGCTCGCATCAAGGGCAGCGTGGGCGGCGGCTACTCTGGCAACCGGTACCCGGAAGGGTGAGCAACTGACATAATCCAAGCCGAGGCAGTGGCAGAAGGCGACCGCGCTGGGCTCCCCGCCGTGCTCGCCACAGATTCCCACCTTCAGACCGGGCTTCGTCTCACGGCCCGCTTGAGTTGCGAGCTCAATCAGCCGCCCGACCCCGTCGGCATCGAGGATTTGGAAGGGATCCGCGGGAAGCACGCCCGCGCTGATATAGCCGGGCAAGAACCGGCCGGCGTCGTCGCGGCTGAGCGCGAAGGTCGTCTGGGTAAGATCGTTCGTGCCAAAGGAGAAGAAGTCAGCATGCTTGGCGATTTGCCCAGCGAGCAGCGCGGCGCGCGGGGTTTCGATCATCGTGCCGATGGTGTAGGTGAGCCGTTGGCCCGTCTCGGCAAAGAGGGA
The DNA here is from genome assembly GCA_042408955.1 of Thermomicrobiales bacterium. GTDB lineage: Bacteria > Chloroflexota > Chloroflexia > Thermomicrobiales > UBA6265 > CALGSZ01. The sequence goes on along the minus strand of JBHOQQ010000020.1, from coordinate 7,786 downwards.
TTCCGCCACGGAGTCGATGACCGCACGCTGCCGGCGGAGCTCCTCGGGATCGACAACCAGCGGAACCATGATCTCTGGCTGGACGTGAATCCCCTCGGCAGCGCAGGCAAGCGCCGCGCGAAAGATGGCCCTGGCTTGCATGGCCGTGATCTCGGGATGCGTTATGCCGAGCCGGCAGCCGCGGTGCCCCAGCATGGGATTCGCTTCTCGGAGAGACTCGATGCGGGCCTCGATCTCCTCAACCTCCCGGCCGAGCCGGTCTGCCAAGCGAGCTAGCTCCTCACGCCGGTGGGGAAGGAATTCGTGCAGCGGCGGATCGAGGGTGCGGATGGTGACCGGGAAGCCATCCATGGCCCGGAAAATGCCGGTGAAGTCCGCGACTTGCAGCGGCTCCAGGGCGGCCAAGGCGCGTTGCCGCTCCTCTGTGCTCTCCGCGAGGATCATTTCGCGAACCAGATCAATCCGGTCGTCCCCAAAGAACATGTGCTCGGTGCGGCAGAGGCCGATGCCCTCGGCACCGAATGCGCGTGCTTGCGCCGCATCCGCGGGATTGTCGGCATTGGCGCGGACGCGCAAAGCGCGAAACGTATCGGACCAGGCAAGCAGTGTCTCCGCGCCACCAGACAGATCAGGCTCGATCATCGCCGCTCGGCCGAGCATGACTCGTCCAGTCGAGCCATCAATGGTGATCTCGTCCCCGGCGTGGACAACGATTTTGCCTGCCCGGAAGGTCTCACCGACCGGGGCAATCTCAATCTCACCACAGCCGGTCACCGCTGGTTTGCCCATGCCTCGCGCGACCACCGCGGCGTGGGAGGTCATGCCACCACGCGCGGTCACGATCCCACGCGCTCGGACCATTCCTGGAAAGTCGTCGGCAGACGTTTCGACGCGGACAAGGATGACATCCTCTCCTCGCTCGCCGCGCCAGCTTGCCTCCATGGGATCGAACACGACCCGGCCTGCTGCGGCTCCAGGTGATGCAGGCAAGCCCCTGGCAATGATGCGAAGCGGCTGTGCCTCGTCTATGCGAGGATGGAGGAGTTGTTCGATCTGCCCTGGCTCTACCTGGCGTACTGCTGTTTCCTGATCGATGAGCCCTTCTTTCACCATGGCGAGCGCAATGGAGACCGCTGCCGGCGCGGTTCGCTTGCCCTGGCGCGTCTGCAGCAGCCAGAGCCGCCCTCGCTCGACCGTGAACTCGATGTCCTGCATATCCCGGTAATGTCGCTCAAGGCGATCGGCAAGTTCGACTAACTGCTCGTAGGCGCGGTGAAGTGCCGGATCGCTGGCCATCGCCTCGATCGGCATCGGCGTGCGCGTGCCGGCCACAACGTCTTCTCCCTGCGCGTTGATGAGCACTTCTCCAAATAGGCCGGGCGCGCCAGTATTGGGATTCCGCGTGAACGCAACGCCGGTGGCGCTATCGGCGCCGCCGTTGCCAAAGACCATTGCTTGGACGTTGACCGCCGTGCCGAGATCGTCCGGGATGCCATGGGCGCGACGGTAGGCGATGGCCCGCGGCGTGTTCCAGGAGCGGAAGACGGCCAGAATCGCGTTGTGGAGCTGCTCGACCGGATCGGCCGGGAGCGTCTGGCCGAAGGACGCAATGGTTGCCCGCGTCCTTTCCACCGTTGCTTCGAGGACGCCATCCTGGCCGGCTGCCAGAGCGGCTTCGCCAGAAGCTATGGCGGCATCGATCGCGCAGGCGAGATGAGCGTCGTCGATGCCGAGCACGATTCGGCCATACATCTGGGTGAAGCGGCGGAGGCAATCGAGAGCGAAGGTAGGATCGAGACGGCGGGCCAAACCGGTGATCACCTGCTCATCGATGCCGACGTTGAGCACCGTGTCCATCATGCCTGGCATGGAAAAGCGGGCGCCGGAGCGCACCGAGACGAGGAGCGGACATGCCGCGTCGCCGAACCGGCGGCCAACGCGCAGCTCAACATCGTGCAGGGCCTGGTGGACCTCATCCCAGAGGCCGGCTGGAACAGCACCTCCTGACGCCAGGTAGGCCCGGCAGGCGTCGGTTGTGATGGTGAAGCCGGGTGGAACGGGGAAGCCGAGCCTGGTCATCTCTGCCAAGTTCGCGCCTTTGCCACCGAGCAGATCGCGCTCCGCGGCAGAGCCTTCGTGGAACAAGCGAACCCAACGACGCGACATAGGAGCTGCCTCCGTGGTGACTGACCTCAAGGACGGGCTGGTCGTCTTACGAGCCAGGTGGCGAACGGACGTAGGCGAGATGTCTGGCGAGTCAGCAAGTACGAACTACCAATCTAATAATCTAACATTCGGTGTGTGTCAATACCCATGCGGCGGGAGGGGTGCCACGATCAGACGTCGCTCGCGTCACTGCAGATGGATGCAAGCTCTGCGCCTCGTGGGACCGGCGATGAGGTCGCCGGCACCTGCAAAACCTGGGGAAATTGTGGTATGGTGGAGGCAGGCGGACTGGAACGTTGATAATTGATTGTTAGATGATCTGCTGAGCCTCAGCGCTTGAGCCATCGCGTCCGAAGGGGGACGAGCATGGGCCGCAGAGAAAATCCCATTCCAGACGGCGCTCTTGAGCTGTTGCCGCTTGGCGCGCGCATGCGTTTTGCCCGGCATCAAGCAGGGATGGGGCTCGGTGCGCTTGCCGCCCAGCTCGGCTACACCAAGGCACATCTCTCGGCTGTTGAGAATGGGACAACCCGGCCGTCCCGCCAGTTGGTGCTAGCCTACGAGCGGGCGCTCGGCCTCGATCCTGGGACACTCCTCGCGGCGTACGAGCGAGACGCGGCGGCCGCGGTCCACCACAAGCCGGCACTTCCGGCTGTGGATCTCCCCACTCCATCTCTTGATGTGGCGCTGGAAGCGATCCTGACTGACTTGGCACTGTCAGCGGCGGAGCGGGCGCTGGTGCGCCGGATGGTCATTGAGGAGGCGCACGCGGCCGCTCAGGCGGTTCGCGCTTCGGCGGATTGGTGGCGGGAACCGGGCCCGGTCCCGGTCTGCTGCGTGCCGATCGCTGGCTGGCAGTGGCGGGAATGGACGCGACAAGAGATTGTGGACGCGGTCGATCGCGCGGCGGCCGAGGCGATGCGCGCTCGAATCCGGGAAGTCGTCGTCGTCTTGCCTGCTGGCGAGTCGGCGGCAATGGCGCAGGCGTTTCATCGCCCATCGTTCGCCCAGCGCCTCCAGGCGATCACGCCAGTGGAGCAGGGGGCTCCGCTTGGTCTCGGGCATGCCATTCTCCAAGCCGCTCCCGTCATTCGCGACCGGCCATTCGCGGTGTTGCTGCCGGATAACCAATTCGATTGCCACGGCTCGGAAACGACCGTGCTCGAGCAGCTTGTGGCGCAATTCGCTGCGCGCCGGACGAGCATCATCGCGGTGGCCAAGCTCAAGCGACGGCGGCGCTATTACGGCTTGGCGCGATTGCGAGGCACCGATCGCCGCCTCAACGTGCGTCCCGTTGCGTTGCTGGCAGAGAAGCCGAGCGCCGATCACCCGATCTATCACGCTGATCCCGGCATGGAGCCCGACGGCATCTACGCCGCGGTCGGGCGGTATGTCTGCTCACCGTCGGTCCTCTCGGCGCTGTCGTACTTGCAAGAGCGGCGCCCAGCCGGAGCAGCGATTGAGCTGACTGACGCCTTGCAGTGGCTCATCGACCACGAGGCGGAGGAGATTGCTGCGAGCATCCTCCCTGCGCTCGTGCAACTGGATCGCGACGAGACGATCTTTGTGGCCACTCAACCCGCGGCCGAGACACGCAGCGTTGCATAGCCAACGACACGAGGCGGACAAGGGCGCCAGAAGTCTGGGGACAGGTGAGGGCGCAGGGGCAATCATCCATCTGTCGTCAGGTGTCAGCCGTCAGATGACAGAGCGGGCGAAGGGCTAGGAAGGGGCCAGTGTCAGGGAGCCATCAGCCATCTGCGCTCAGCATTCAGCCGTCAGGTTTGGGAAGGATACGCGGATCCCCCGGGACCCCAGGCGATCCCTGTTCGCGTCAGCGCGGGAGTTCGCCTGGGAACCCGATCCCCGTCTGACGGCTCATAGCTGAATGCGTGAAGCCCCAGGCTCCACGCCCCTTGCCCCCAAACTAGCCATCGGCAGGCGCGACACGGCGGCTAAACATCGCCACCGCACGCTTCACCGCTCGAATCACGACCATCCGCTCGCGACCGGCTTCAACGTCTCCATTGACTCGCTCGCGATCAATGCGAGCTTCAGTCATGAGCAGCCCACCGCGCTCACGAGCCTCTTTCCTCGCGGTTGCCAGCATGCGATACCGCTCCGCTTCTTCCAGCATGGCCTGCCGGCGCATTTCAGCGACGAGCAGCTCACGATAGGTCCACATGTCGAGCCTCCTGGCGCATCCGGTAACGCAACGCCGGAACTTCTGGCCATGGCCAGGAAGGTCAATCATTGCATCAAACAACGGGGCGCCGCGTCCGCCATATGAAGGACACCAGCCGGACACTGCTTGTTTGCGCACGAGCGCGTCGACGTATTTTTGAGTACCCTCCATAGAGACCGGCGGCGGTCGTAGGGGCACGGCGCTCCGTGCCCGCATAACAACCGGCATTGTGAGGGGAGACGATGAACCTACGGCTCGATGGCAAGGTTGCACTCGTCACGGGCAGCGATAGCGGCATCGGGCGAGGCATCGCGGAGTGCTTCGCCGCCAGTGGTGCCGATGTCACGGTGACCTACTTTTCAGATCGGGAAGGAGCGGAGCAGACTGCGGCACAGGTTCGCACGTATGGGCGACGAGCGCTCGTGGCCCAGGTGGATGTCGGGCAACCCGAGTCGGTCGAGCGCCTATTCGCCGAGCACGACGCCGTCTTTCGCCGTCTAGATATTTTGGTCAACAGTGCCGGCATCTCGATCAGCGGTCTCGTCCACGAGCAACCATTTTCCGATTGGGAACGCGTTATTCGCACGAATCTCCATGGCCCTTTTCTGTGCTCACAGCAGGCTGCGCGACGCATGCTTGCCCAAGGCTGGGGCGGTCGCATCATCAACATTAGCTCGGTGCACGAGGAAGCGTGCTGGCCGGGCGCTGCCGCCTATTGCGCAGCCAAGGCCGGCCTGCGCAACTTGACCCGCACGCAGGCAATTGAGCTTGGTCCACACGGCATTACCGTCAACGACATCGCTCCCGGTATGATTCTGACGCCGATGAACGCACGGGCGCAGCGTGATCCCGAGTACCTGAGGCAAGCGGAGGAGCAGATCGTGCTCCGCCGCGCTGGGCTCCCACAAGATGTTGCCCACATGGCGCTGTTTCTTGCCTCTGACGCCGGCAGCTATTGCTCGGGGTCGACCTTTTATGTCGATGGAGGTTGGATGCTCACCTGGCCACCGGTCTGATGCCCTTGCGATGCCTCGAATCCCCAGTACACTGACCGGGTGGAGAGCATGTCGTGACGAGTGACACGCTGGCGTGAGGCAGGTTGGGGGTTGAAGCAAACGAATGACTGATTGGGAAGCGATCAAAGCGCGGCAGAAGCGGGTGTGGGGAGCCGGGAACTACAGCGTCATTGCGACCGCGCTCTATTCCACCGCCGAGGTTTTGTGTGAGGACGTCAATGTTCCGGCGGGAGCGCGCGTGCTGGATGTGGCCTGTGGCAGTGGTAATGTCGCGCTGGCCGCTGCGCGCCGCCGAGCGGAAGTCATCGGCATCGACTTTGTCGCTCCTCTCCTCGACCACGCTCGAGAGCGAGCGGCCGCAGAATGGCTGGACATTGACTTCCGCGAAGCGGATGCCGAGGCGCTGCCCTTCCCGGACGCGAGCTTCGATGTGGTGCTCTCCGCATTCGGCGTTATGTTCGCGGCCGATCCCGAACGCGCGGCCCAGGAGATGGTGCGCGTCTGCCGGCCCGGTGGCCGGATTGGCCTGGCGAATTGGACGCCGGCGAGCGCAATGACCGAAATCTCCCGCCTGGCCGCCCAATACGTCCCTCCCCCAGACGAGCGCTACGCGCCCAGTGAGTGGGGCACAGCCGCACGCCTCAGCGAGTTGTTTGGCGGACGCGTGCGCGCTATGCGCCTGCGCGACCACGTCTGGCTCGACCGCGCCGTTTCCGCAGAGCAACTCGTCGACTTATACCGGACCTACCTCGGACCCGTTGCCGAGGCGGTCGCGGAGCTTGACGAGGCGCGGGCACGCGAGCTTAGCGAAGGACTGATAGCAATCGCGAAGCGCCACAACCGGGCAACTGATGGCACCATCGCCATGGCCTGCCAGTACGTGACCGTCGTGATTGATGTCTGATTGGGCGAGGGGTTAGGGATTGGGGGACGAGGGGCTGGGGGAGCTTTGAGCTTCGCGCTCCGAGCTTCGAGTTTTCAAGGGAGCGATCAGGTGTCAGCCTTCTGGTATCAGCCTGGAAGGGGTCAGGAGTCAGGGGTCAAGGGTCAGTGTGCTTTGGGCTACCGGCTCATGGCTCAAAACTCGAAGCTCGGAGCTCACCGTTTCCCTGACCCCTCACTCCCGGCTCCTGACCCCGTGCTCTGGGCTGTCGGCTACCGGCTATCGGCTGCCTCCTGACACCTGATAGCTGACGGCTGATCGCTGACGGCTCAAAGCTCGAAGCTTTCCCAGCCCCTGGCGACCGGCTACATGGGGAGAGCGTGTGCAAACCTCGGCTTATGAGCTTGCCAAACCAGTGATCTTCCGGCTTGACCCGGAAACAACGCACGAGCGAGCGATCAGCTTGCTCAAGCGCATCTCGGTGTCCCCGAGGGCGTGCGACGCGCTCCGGCGACGGTATCAGCTTGAAGACCCCCGACTTGAAGTGCGCCTGTTCGGTAAGACGTTCCCCAATCCCCTCGGTATTGCCGCTGGATTCGACAAGAACGGCGTTGCAGTCCCTGCCCTGCTTGCCTTGGGGTTTGGAAGCGTCGAGGTCGGCACAGTTACTCCGCTACCCCAACCAGGCAATCCTCGTCCGCGGCTTTTTCGCCTTCCTGAGGACGAGGCACTCATTAACCGGCTCGGTTTCCCCGGCGACGGCATGGACGCGGTGGCGCGGCATCTCACCGCGACCGCTGAGCGCAATGGGGTGCTCGGGATCAACATCGGACCCAACCGCGCGGCCGTTGACGCCGGAACGGCCGACTTGGACTGCGTTGCCGCGCTGCGCCGCCTTGCCCGCTTTGCCGCGTATCTCGTGATCAACGTGTCGTCACCGAATACTGCTCGGCTTCGCGAGTTGCAGGGTAAAACCGCGCTCGCGCACCTCCTCGGCGCGGTGATGGACGCAGCACGGGCCGAGCCGGTCACACCGCCGGTTCTGATCAAGATATCGCCCGATCTCAGCGAAAGCGAATTGAACGACGTCCTCGACGTGGCCACGGCGCTCGATCTCTCTGGCATTGTGGCAACGAACACCACCGTCGCCCGTCCACCGGACTTGCGCAGTCGCCACAAGGACGAGCCTGGTGGGCTGAGCGGGCGGCCCCTGGCCTCGAAAACCCTTGCCGTGGTGCGGCACATTGCCGCGCGCACGCACGGCGCGCTGCCGATCATCGCGGTTGGCGGCATCTTTACCGGAGAGGATGTACTGGCGGCGATCGCCGCGGGCGCCAGCCTGGTGCAAACCTACACCGGCTTCGTCTATCGCGGTCCGGACATGGCCAAGCGTGTGCTGCACGAGCTTCTCTCGGCGATGGACGCGCAGGGAATCCTCTCCGGTAAAGATGCCGCCAACCGCGATGATCGGCAGCGCGCCGTGCGTGCGCGCGGCAATGTGCCGCACCACGGCAAGGGTTTTCGAGGCCAGGGGCC
>JBHOQQ010000018.1:0-18683 GCA_042408955.1 Thermomicrobiales bacterium | reverse complement strand
CATACCGGGCTTATCTAGATGCGGCAGAAGAGCTCTTGGAATAGACGGGGAGAAATCTCCTAGGAAGCGCGCTCAGCAAGCTCATGGCGCTGCCGGCGGTCGACGAGCGGCCGCACGAATGGCGCTGGCAAGTAGGTGGCTGGCAAGAACGCTTCTGGCTCTCGCTTTGTCAGGCTGGCGGAGTGCAATGTATCCGCATTGACGACAACGGTGCGGTCCTTGCCCTCCATCTTTGCATCGTACATCGCCGCATCGGCGATCTCGACCAATTGTGCGGCGGTGCGCCGGCAGCGATGAGTCACCGCGGCACCGACCGACAGCGTGACGCGCAGGGACCCAAAGTGAAGCTCGTCCGCAAGGCGGTGCACTTCTTGAACGATCCGCTCACACACCGCTCCCGCGTGTACCTCGTCTAATCCCGGCAACACGAGAATGAACTCGTCGCCCGCGTAACGTGCAGCCACGTCGGTTGCGCGGCAAGCAGCCGAGAGGATGCTGCCCACGGCGACGAGTACGCGGTCTCCTGCCTGGTGCCCAAGCGTGTCATTGACATTCTTGAAGTTATCCACGTCAATGAGCACCACCGCGACCGGCTGCTTGAGGGCTCGGCCTTGAGCTAGCTCCTGCTCCAAGCGCATCTCGATCGCGCGACGGTTGAAAAGGCCGGTCAAAGGGTCGCGTCCCACTTGCTGAATCAAGCCATCGACCTGATGGGTCAGTTGTCCGATCTGGTTGTGCAGCTTTTGCGCATGCCGGAGTGCGATGCCCTGCCGGAGCATGGCGAACATCACCACCGCTACGCAGCCACCGAGCGCTGTCTCGGTTCCATGCGCTTGCAAATCCCCTATCACGACCTGCCCAAGCGCGAGGCTGAGAAGCAGCAGCAGGCTGACATACGGCGCGTGCTGGAGCCACCCGTTGCCGAAGACGAGAGGAAGTTGCTTGGAGTCATCGGTCTCGCGCAAGGGGGTGGCCAGCGAGGTCAGTGCGCCCGCGGCCAGCGCGAGAAAGCCGGTCAGGAACGCGGCGCGGGCAGCGACACTTGCATCGGCTCGTTCTGCCAGCCAGGGCTGAAGCCAGAGCAGATCGGCAGTGGCGAGCGCGGCGAGACCAGCGCTGAGATAACGCGTGGGTGCGGAGCTTGTAAAGTGCGACGGGAGGAGCAAGCCTGCCAGCGCCGCCGCTAGGAGGATGAGCGTGCCACCACCGTGCAAAGTGGCCGCAACGAGAACGCGCCATGACGCATCCAAACTGAGGCCAGCGGGTCCAACGACGGCCAGCCAGACGGCAATGGCAAGACTGAGGAGGGTTGGCACCAGGTCGAGCAGCAAGGTGCGGCGTGCATCCCGGTCGCGCGGAGGCCGGGTCAAAAGCAGGATCGCCGCCGTCAGACCAGCAGTAAGCCCAACCCAGCCGCCGTGTACCAGGAGAAAGTGCACGGTGCTCGCGCGATCGAGCGGGCTTTGCAGCCCAAGCATGCTCGCACTCCAAGCAGCGCATCCAGCCGCGGCCGCAAGCCAGGCAGCGCGAATTGGGTGCGGGCGCTGCCAGGCAGCCAGGCCGACGATAAACCCGGCCGAAGCGGCAATCGTGGCTGCAATCTGAGCGGTCATGGCGCTTGCCTGGCCAGGGCCCGACGCCTGCTGCCAGGCAAGCATCGCACCGACACCGATCATGACAGCGGCTGGCGCCACCTTACAGATCGTGAGTTGTCGCGCTTGCCGCTGATCTGCCACGCTTGACTCCCTCTCAGGTTCCGCGGCGCTGTTAACCTGGTCACCAACCAGGCCAACGCTGTGACCCGATGGTACTAGGTCAGATAGCGGAGCGGGAGAACGATTGGGTCCCATTCAGAATCGGTACCTCCGTCCTACGGTCGGCGAACGCGGCGAGTTCGTCCTCATTAGTTCTCAGGTCTCAGCGATCAGCCATCAGGATGTGCGGATGCCAAGGCGCACGGATGCCTAGCAGCTGACAGCTGACGGCTGACAGCGCGCCGCAAGAGATTCCTCAGCTTCGCCACTCCCGCGCTGACGCGAACGGAATGACGGGGAGATGGGTGCACTCAGAAAGACGGCGGTGGCTACGACTCGGAATAACGGTAGTGCTGAGAACTCCCGCGTTTATCCGTTTCGCAGCCGCTGACCGGTACCCGCAGCGTGCTAGACGAGCGCAGGGCAAACACCCGCAGGTGGATTCTGTGACCCGTGATCACGGGACAAGGGCAGAGGGGGAGGGCAACTGTCAGGGCGGAGGCTGCCTCGTGCAGGATGATGACCGGACTGGGCGCACACGCATCAATGCCAACAGACACGCCGCACAGCCGTTATGGGCGGAGTGGCCCCGTCCCGGAGGCGCGATAGGGATGTCCCATTCGGCGTGGCGTGCGCGACGCGCGACCGTTCAGTGCAATGGCATCGCCCGGGGTGGGAAGATCTGACTGGTGCGATTCACCGTGCGAACCCGCTGGTGCCGGTTGCGCTTGCCGGTCGTCGAGCGCTCCGGCAATGTGTGTGAGGAGGCGTCGGATCTCATCCATGTCTTGCCGCAGTTGGCCAGCAAGCGCCCGGAGCGCGTGGCGCTGCGCGGATTCTCGTTGCGCAAACGTCGTCGCGAGCGTGGCAGTCTCGGCTCGCAAGCCCTGAAGCTGCTGGGTGGTCACCAGGTCAACGAGGGCGTTGCGCATCGCCTCGATCGCCTCGTGGAGGGCTGCCTGCTGGGTGGCCAGCTGCTCCAGCGTCTCTGGCACCACAGACTGCGCTCGTGAACGCTCAGGAGCGCTGTGGCTCGCGAGTGGCTGCGACGTGATCACCGTCACCGGGAAGCGCCATTGCAACGCTTGCTCGATCTCTTCCATCGTCGCGCCGGTCCTGGCCGCTTCATCAATCGCTCGGATCATCTCCACGGCCTCGGGCGGATAGCGCAGGTGGCGACCGATGCGGATGGTCGGGAGATAGAGGATGAAGCGGTCGCGATAAAAGCGAACGGTTGAGGCTGGCAATCCCAGGCGTTCGGCGATGTCAAGAATCTCTAGCAGTTCCATGGTTCCGATGCTACCAAGGCTTTCGAGGGGAGCAAGGGCCATAGCGGCGAAAAGTACCTTCCTCCCGCCACAAGGATGACCTTTAGCGACTGTCCGTATACCAGAAAGGACTAGACTGACGGGGTGATGCCGGATAGGACTACAGGGGGATCAGCGATTGCTGAACATCCCCCTTTAAGTCCGGACCTGGATGCCCGTAGGCACCGTGGCTGGGTCCGCTACAACAGCCGATCGCGTGGGAGGCTCCCCAATGACGATGCAAGCGTGTGTGACCTGTGCAACTGGGCTGGACCCGCACGATCGCTTTTGCCCCAAGTGTGGCAAGCCGGTTGCCGTGGGAAGTCAATCATTGCGCGGCCAGGCAGTGGAGGTGTCCGCATCGGCAGGCGGATTTCGCACTCGCTTCACCGCGCTGGTGGCGAGTCCCAGACACGCCGAGCCGGAGACGGCGGCGCAGTCCAGCGAGGCCGGGGAGACAGCGCGCGCCGCGCGAAAGCGCTCCTGGTTCCGGCGCCCGGCGGTCATCGCTCTGCTGGCGGCGCTTGCCCTCGTCGCAGTTGGTGCAACGTTCCTCACGGTGGCCGTGTTTCGCACCGTGACTGCCGTCAACAGTGTCAGCACCCCGGCGCCAGCGCTGTCCGGCGCGGCGCTTGGTGGGAACCCAACCGTCACCGTTGATACCGGGCCGGCACGCACGGCCGTCGCCGTGGCCAATCACCCTGAGGATCGGACGCCGACCCCACGGCCAACATGGCCATCCGGACGCGTGTCCCCAACTCCGGCCGAGCACGGCACCGGCATAGTGCCGTCTCCGCCGGCAAACGACCCCACTCCCGGTCAGGAAGGCACGCCCGCGCAGGTCGCCGCAACGCCCCAAGCAGCGCTGGTCTCTCCCACCCCCACGGTGCGCCTCTCTGAGATCGAGCGCGTCGTCAATGGCGGATTTGAGGCAGACCTTGAAGGCTGGTACAGCGAAGGCGCTCTCACGACGCTGGCTGATGACACTGTTTCTGGCTCACGAGCGCTTATTCTGCCGTCTGATGGTGGTTTCGTCGATCAGCGGCTGAAGTTCCTTCCCGGAACGACGTACCGCCTCACTGGCTGGGGGAAGATCTCTGAGCGCGGCGACACCCTTGAGCTCGGTGTTCATTTTCGGAACGAAGCCGGTGAGCGCTTGCGCGATCGTGAGCCGCAGCCAGTGCAGTTCACGAGTCGGAAATTCACGCAGAAATCCCTCGATTTCACCGTTCCCGAAGGCGTCGCCTCCGTCAGCGTCTACCTCTGGAAGCCATCCGGCAAAGGCGTGGCGCTCGCGGATGACATCTCGGTGCGCAGCCTGGTGCCAGACGATGAGCCGCTGGCGGCAGCCTCAGCGAGTGAGGCGGTGACGATCCTCCTGATGGGTGTTGACGCTCGGCCTGGGGAAGCGATTGACATTGGCGTCCGCCCGGATTCGTTGATGGTCCTGCGCCTGAATCCTGATACCGGCTCATGCCGGATTCTCTCGATACCGCGCGACACACGCACAGAGCTGCCAGGCTACGGACTGACGAAGGTCAATCACGCGCTAGCGGTGGGCGGGATCCCCTATCAAAAGCAGGTGGTCGAGCTGCTGTTGGGAATCCCGATTGATCACTATGTGCTCGTCGATTTCGCTGGCTTTGAAACGCTGGTTGATGCCGTCGGAGGAATTACGATTGACGTGCCGGAAGGATTCGTGGCCGCTGATGGCACCGTGTTTGTTGCCGGTCGCCAAGCGATGACCGGGAAGCAGGCGCTGGCGTATGCCCGGTACCGCGGTGGGCCTGATGGCGACTTCGGGCGCATCCAGCGGCAGCAGGAGGTGCTGCGCGCGCTGATCCGGCGTGCGTCGGGTTTGAATCTGGTCCGCTCCATCAACGACCTGCTGCCCGCGGTTCGCCAGCATGTCCGCACTGATCTGTCGGCAGCGGAGATTGCCGGGTTCGCGCTCACCTACCGCGACACCTGCACGGCGGACCGCCTGGATGTGTTTCGCCTTGAAGGCTACGGAGCGACGTTCGACGACCCGCTGCTCAACCTGCCGTTGTGGTACCTGGTCGTTGACGAGGCGGAAATTCACCGGAAGGTGCAGATGCTGCTAGAGCCGTAGGAGGAGCAGGGATGGGGGTTAGGGGCTAGGGGCTAGGGAAGGTTCGAGCGGCGAGCTTCGAGCTACGAGCTTTGAGCTATCAGCCGTCAGGTATCAGCCGTCAGCCTGTGTAGGGGCGCGATTCATCGCGCCCACCAGTTATGCACCGGAACTCGCGGATGCGCAACTTCTAACGGGCGATGCCGGCCATCGCGTGGGGCTGAGGTATACGCTCCATTGCCGAGTGACATGCTCGGCACACGGCGTGGCCCCCTCGCGCGGGGCTAAAGTCGGGGCAACTGCCACGAGGTCGGCGTCTCCTGCGTTCAGCCCCATCGCGCGGGGCTAAAGTCCCCGCGCTGACATCACGAAGCCGGCTAAAGCCGGCTTTTTTCCGGAGACGATGCGCTCGTGAGCCCCCTTCAGGGGGCTTCGTCGCCTGAGCGCGGGGCCAACGTCCCCGCGCGAAACGGCTGAGCCGTGTCCCAAGCTTGTCAAGGGCGGGGCCATTTCCTCTGCGCTCCCGCCGCGGGCGGTGCCGACTGATGGATATGGACTGGACGGGCGCGATGAATCGAACTCCTACACACCGTCCAACCCCTGACCCCCGACTCCTGACCCCTTCTGGGCAGGCGCGATACATCGCGCCCCTACAATGCCTGACAGCTGATAGCTGATAGCTCTGAGCTCGTAGCGCGAAGCTCGAAGCTGGAAGCTCGAACCTTCCCCAGCCCCCAGCCCCTAACCCCTAGCCCCCGTCTGACCCCTGACCCCCGACTCCTGACCCCTTACCGGGTGCCAGCGTTGTCAGGCTGGACTGCCTGCTGAGCCTGGGCATGGGCGCTTTGGAGGATGAGATTGAGGACGCGCAGCAAGTTTCCGATGCTGCGCTCGTCGAAAAGGAACAGCGCCAGCGCGGTTTCCTCTTCGTGAAAGGCGATGACGTCTGCGGCGTCGCCATCCGGCTGAATGCGTCCCTCGGCCTGGATCGCTCGCAGCCAGGAGCTCGCACGGCGCTCAGCTTCCTGCAGTAGGCGCAACAAGTCGAGCGCTGCTTCGCGCCGCATCCGCTCCGTCTCGCCACCTGGCAGCAAATTGGCCTCGGTTGCCTCAAGAGTGGAAGGCTCGGCTTGCCCAGTCAGGACGCGGTACGTCGCAGGTGTCGTGGCAAGGATGTAGGCCTCGTCGCCTGCCACGGCGTGGGCAAGCAGCCGGGGCCCAGGCGCATCGTGCTCGGCAGCTTGCTCAAGTGTCGCCAGATCCGCCTCGAACAGCGCCTGGCCGGTGCGGCCTTCCTCGTCGGTCACCGTCAGGAGATAGTGGTAGACCAGAAACGCGGCCGGCCCGGCGGTCGAGTCGAGCTCAATCGTGGAGATTCCCGCGTTGGCGTCACGCTTGAGTGCGACGATGTGGGGTGCGATCTCCAGAGGATCATCAGCGAGATCCAGGGCTTGGGTGAGAAACGCCGCGGCTTTCACCGCGTAGGAATCGGACATGTGTGCTTGGCCTTGTCGTTGCCCGGCGTGTCTGCCCGCCGTCAGGGAGTGATATCGTGGCGGTCGTGACTGGGAGCGATCGCCATGTTCAGTGATAATGATGGCAGGTTTCCGGCCGCCTGTCGCGCTTCTCTTTACCCTCACCGAGCGTAATCGTGCGACAGGACCAGGCTTGCTGGTGGGAGAGCGCTCATGACCGAACCCGTGGTCGACCGGCCAACCGCAGAGCGTCTTCTCGCGGCCGCGCGTGAGGCGGCGGCCAACGCCTATGCTCCATATTCTCGGTTCCCCGTTGGCGCGGCGGTGCTCACCGCCGATGGCTCGGTCGTCACCGGATGCAACGTCGAGAACGCGAGCTACGGACTCACCGTCTGTGCCGAGCGGGTTGCCGTGGCGAGCGCCATCGCCGCCGGGTATCGCTCGCTCGTCGCAGTCGCGGTCACGGCGCCCCGAGCGCCCGTGGTGACTCCGTGCGGTGCCTGCCGCCAGGTGCTCAACGAATTTAAGCCACCTGGCCAGGACCTTGTCGTCGTGCTCGATGGGGTTGACGGTCCGGAATTGGTGCTCTTGAGTGACCTCTTGCCTCGCGCCTTCGGCCCTCGCGACTTGCCGGATGGACGATGACGCCGGTCAAGTATTACGAAGCGGTGGCGAACCGCATACTGCCCTTCCTGACTGGTCGTCTTGTGACCATTGAGCAGCGATTTCGCGGTGGCAATGTGGTGTACCGGCGGCATGAAGGCCGTGGCGCCGATCGCCGTCCCATCCGCATTGAGACTGCGGAAGAGATCGTCCGATGGGCAAGGCAACATGCGGTCGCGTTTCATGCGCACATCAAGCCAGATGGGCCAGGAGCTTGGTTTTTCCTGGACGTGGATTCCCGAGATTTGCCAACGGAGATGGCGTGTCTTGGCATCTTGCACACTGTGGAACTCGTTGAGGAGCAAGGACTCGCGTACCTGGTGAAATTCTCTGGCGCTGATGGCTTTCACCTCTTGTGGTCGATGCCGGATGTCAATGAGCTGGGGAGTGATGGCTTGTGGGCATTCGAGCAGGCGATCGTCCAGGCACTTGCCGATCAGGTGAGTCGCCGGCTGGCTGCAGACCCGCGAGCACAACCGATCCGGGATGCGGTCGGTACGGACGGCCCTCTCGTGACCACAAACGCGTTGAGGGAAGACCCGCGAGAGCGCAAGGCGCTGCTCTTCGATAAGCTCATTCTCAAGCCAAACGCCAACGCTCGTGTGCCGTTCTCTCTGCATCCAGCCACTGGTCTATCGAGCGTGCCGTTGACCCGCGTGGAATTGGAGTCATTTACTGAGGTATTGGCAGAGCCTGAGCGCGTCGTCGCGGATCGCCGGAATTGGGAGATACCGGATAACGCGCTGGACGAGGTCATGCATGCCCTCGCGATGTGGGAGCAAGCATAACCTCCTCACCTCTACCGAATCGGACGGTTTGGATCGTACGCATCATGCTGCGAGATTCGGTATGCTCATGGTCAAGGAGGCGGTTGGGGAGTCTGCCTGGTGTGTTGCGTGGATGTGGAGCAGGATGAGCGACCAATTTACCGATCCTCGTGGCTATCAATGTTACTGGAAGCGCATCGCGCGGCATATCGGGCTGAGCGAAGCCGGCAAGCAGCTCGGCATTCGCGCCAGCCAGTTGAGCGCGTTTGAGCGGGGCAAGCCACACCAGCTATCCGAAGAGCAAATCCAAGCGTATTGCGCGTTTCTGGAGGCGGCAGCGGTATCGCCGTCTGAAGGAGACGAGGCACCGGCAGAGCAGCCGGCCGCAGCCGAGCCGTGAGTGCTCCCGCCCAACTTCCGCGGGAACGCGGGAAGTGGGCTGACAAGAACACCCGGCCGCACGAGCGTTCGTGTTTGCTGCGCGCAGCAGGCAAGAAGGGACGCTTGGACGTTTTGTAGTACGATTCACAAGTTGTTTGGGGCTGGATGGGAAGGAGTCTGGCGATCCAGCCGGATGGGGGTTGACGTACGATGCCTGTTGGAACGGTCAAAGTCTGGTCAAAGTCGAATGGTTTCGGGTGGATCAAGCCGGATGGTCCAGGCGAGCTCGTTTACGTGCATAAGAGCGGGGTGATCCGGCGCGATCCGAACCGGGCAGCCTGGCTCGTGCCTGGGGAGCGGGTGGAATACCAGATCGGGCAGCGCCCCAAAGGGCCAGCCGCGATCAACGTCCGGGTCATCGAACCAGCTCCAACGGAGTCGGTTGCTCAGTAACGGCTAGCGCGCCCGGGATGCTCTGCTGAGACCCGGGCGCGCCATCTCGCCCGCAGGAGCTTTCCGCGCGGAGCAAACGTGATGCCCTCGGCCGAGCCTATACAAGTTGAGAATCATCCTGAGTGGCCTTGGGGCAACCTCCACGCCCGGTGCCGGGCCCTCGTTGAGCGCCAATCGAGCACTGTGCACCTGAAGCATCTCGGGCTTCCCACGGCGCTCATTCCAAGTTACAAGCAGCATTCCCAATTCGTGCCGGTGAAGCAGAGCTGATAGCCCGGTGGACACTGGCAGAGACCGCTGGTGCACGGGACGCCCGGTGGGCACTGGTTGCCGCACGAGCCACAATTGTGCGCATCAGCGTCCAAGTCGACACAGAAGCCATTGCAAAGTGTCTCCCCTGGCCCACAGCCAGTTTGCGCTTGGGGGACGCACTGGCATGTGTCCGGATCGAGCGTTGTGCTGAACTCGCAGGATGGGACGCACCGGTCCTGGCACAGCTCAAACGCGCTCGGGCAGGAGCAGGAGCCGCTGGCTGAATCGGTGCAGACTGATCCGCTCGGGCAGCAGACATCGCCGCAGCGCTCGTAAGGCGCTGGGCAGACGCACTCGCACCGGCCTGGATCGAAGACAAACGTGTCGCCGCACGCGAGCGGCGCGCACGGGGCTGGGCCATCGCTACTCCCGCCCGATGCGCCGGTGATCACCGGGGTCGGCGCTGCCTGGCCGCGGCGTCGTGTTGCCGTCCAGGTGCCCAGATCACCCACGTCCGGCTCGCCAAACGTGCCGTCAATGCGGCCGCGGCAGAGGATCACGTCGCGCTGCGCGACTCCGGTCAGCGACAGGACATGGTCGCCGTCAATCTCGATGCGGAGATGGAGCGCCCGGCCGGTAGCTTGGCCAGCAACCTCGAAGACGGCGCCATCGTCCGCCACCAACGTGCCCGCGTCGATCGCGCCCTCGGGATCGAGTTCCAGGGTCAGCTCACCCGTGAACGTCGAGCCGCCGCTCGGACCAACCGCGACTGTCGCGCTAAGCTGCAAGCGGCAGGTCGCTGGCTCATCCTGGGCGGCGCCGGTGCGCAAACCAGCAAAGGCGAGGAGTGTCGCGCCGATGCTGCCACTGCCAAGCGCGTTCAGCGCCCGGCGGCGCGACGAACGCTCAGCCAGGGCTTTGGAGAACCGGTCAAACCGTCTCGCGTCCATTGCCATGCCCACCTCCGACGCGCTACTGGCAGAGATGTGTGCGCCAGTCGCAAATGCCGCTGCAACAGTCGCGAGGATAGTCACAGGCGGTGCCAGGATTCGCGCAGCAACGTCCATCGCGACAGGTGTAGCCAGAAGCGCAGGGGATGGTGGTGTCGCAGTATGCGCCAGTTGTGCCTACGCAGACGTGCTGGGTGGAATCACAGACGCCCGAGCAGCAGTCCGCGTTCTGCGCGCAGGCGTGGCCGGAGCCGCCGCAGCAGCGCCCATTGACACAATACTGATCAGCAGCGCACTCAGCCGCGCGGGTGCAGGCTCCTTCCACGTGCGGCTTGCAGGTGAGCGTGACCGGATCGCACATACCGCTGCAGCATTCCGTGCCGGTCCGGCAGGGCAGGGAGATCGGGAAGCAGCAGCTGTTACCGGGGCCGCAGACCGCGTTGCCAGCACACAGGTCGCCAGCGTAGCAGGGGTCGCCCAAGCGGCCCAGGCAGTAGCTGTCGGCTTCCGATCGCTGGCAGACTCCGCTGCAACAGTCCTTGTCGTCGGCGCAAATTGCCTTGCTTCGCTGGCAAGGAGCACAGGTGCCGTTCACGCAGTCAGCACCAAAGCAGCACGGCGGCTTTCCAGAGCCACAGGGCTGCCCGGAGCGGGTGCAGCAGCGCCCATCACAGGCGTCACCTAGCGCGCAGGAGTCGGCGCAAAAGGCGATCAGTTCGGCGGAGGCGAGAATCCCCTTACCAAACCAGACGAGGTGGTAGCGGCACTCGCCACAGGCGTATTCGCAGCCCGCCTCGCAGACACCGCTGGCCGGCTCGCAGTGGTCGCACGGCGGACATTGGACGGGCTCGCACTGCCCGGACGTCCGGTTGCAGAACGTGCAGGGTGGGCAGGGCGTGGAGCAGGCACCCTGGTCCTCAAAGAGATACACAAACACGACGGGAGAGGCGAGCGCCAGCTCAACGACACTCCCGCGTTCGAGCGTGATCTGGTACAACTCAGCGCCGGTGCCGTCGTCGAGCGCGATCACCGGTAGGCCGGGAATGACATAATCAATGGAGGGAATGCCGAAGAGTCCTTGAAGTTCGTAGGTGCCGAAGGGAAGTGCCTCCCAAGTAAAGCGTGCCGGACCAGAGCGCACGGCTGTTCCCGGTCCGTAGGCTCCTTGGTGCTCCTGACCCACCAGGCGAAAACCTGGAGGCTCGGCGGGTGGGCAGGCATCAGCGGCGAATTTGCTGGCGGTCATCCCAGCCGGGCAGCGGTGAAATGCCAGCGTGAGCGACGCCGTCTTTGCAGGCGGGAGGTCGCGCCCTGGCTGCAGAACGCGATCGATCAGCCAGCGGCCATTGATCTCCTTCAGGATGATCTCCTCGGTAGATATCGCGGGCGAGCGCATTGGATCGTCGGTGGTCATGGAGACGCGAACCAGACCCTTGCCAACCACGCTGATCTCGCCGATTTCGACGAGAGCGGTCCACTGAGTTGGAGGCAACGGGACTGGCGGTAACGCTGGCCGCGCCGGGGCGTTGAGCGTCAGCCGGGCGAGCGTCTCATCGAGCCATTCGTCGGTCCACAAGGCTGCTTGGCGAGCAAAGTCTCCAGCGTTCGCGCAAGCGGATGTTTCCAGCAGAGTCTCCTGGATCGCCAGTGCCGTCGCGGGATCGGCAGGAGTCCCTGCTGGCAGGTTTTCGAGCGGAGGGCGCGAAGTCCCATTGGGGCGGTTAAACGACGATGGGTCGCCAGCGAGGCGGACAATACGAGGATCTGGCGCGACGCGGCAATAATCCGGCCCAAGCGCGGCCCGGCCGATCACGGCGCCGCTGGACTGGTCGCGGACGATGCACCGGCCCGCCTCGCAAACTGAGCCAGGCTGACAAACCGTCCCGCACGCACCGCAATTTGCCGTGTCCGCTTGGAGGTCGGCGCATGTCCCTGCGCAACAGGTGAGGGTGGCATCGCAGGAATTGCCGCAGCCACCGCAGTTACCCGGATCAGTGTCGAGCGCTGCGCAACCAGCGGGACACATGGTCTGGCCTGGTGGGCAGGAAGGGACGGGAGTTGGCTCAGCGACGCATGTTCCCGCCTGGCACGCCTGCGCCTCGCCGCAGCGGCTGCCGCAGTCGCCGCAGTTGGCCGGATCGGCCCCGAGATCGACACAGGCGCCGGCGCAGCAACGCTGACCGGGGGCACAAGCCTGATCGCACGCTCCACAGGCGTTGTTGTCAGATTGCAGGTCGAGGCACCCGTTCGGGCAACAGCTCTCGCCAGGGTTGCAGGTGAAGCCACAAGCACCGCAGTTGGCCGGGTCGCTCCACTGGGGAATGCACGTGCCCCCGCAGCAGAGCTGGCCTTCACATGGCGAGCCGCAGGAACCGCAATTGACCGGATCGCTGCTCAAGTCGGCGCAGTAGACATCACAGTACGTTTGCCCCGGCGGGCAGAGGGAGGCGCAGACGCCGTCGCTGCACGTGGCGCCAGCGGGGCAGACTCGCCCGCAGCCATCGCAGTTGTTCGGGTCGTTCAGCACGTCGACGCAGACGCCCGAACAACAGACGTTCAAGGCGCAGGCTGGATCGACGTCGCTGCCACATTCGGAGTCAGAGGCGCACGGCAGCCCGAGGAAGGAGGTGCAGCCCTGGGCGCGGGCAGGCCGGCCGCCATGCCTCAGGATGAAGCCAGCGCCCGTGGCAAGCATGGCTGACAGCACCCGGCGGCGTGTCGTGCGAGCGGCGAGCGCCCGGGTGAAGCGATCGAATCGTTGACCGTCCATCGCCGCTCACTCCTTCGTGCCGGCTCACGCGAAGTAGGTCACGAGCAGCCGGGCGCCTCTCGCGTTGATATCGGCTATGCACACCCCGTTGTTGTACGGGAACGACTCGTCGGTGCCGATGAAGACGAATCCGTAGTTCGGCGCGGTCTTGACAATCCATGACTGGACGATCGGCGTCACGTCGTTGATGCGCATGCTGGGATCGCGCTCGAACGGCGTGGCAGGGAAGAGGCCCTCGGAGCGGAACGGATCGACGTCTGCGCGCTGGATATCGCGTAGGCAGTTGACGGCGGTCGAGATCGGCCCGCCCGTGTCGCGGCGAAACTCGTTTCGTGACGTGAACGACAGCGTGGCGCGGTAGACAATCTTGCGTGGGAGGCGCGTGATCGGCGTGAGGTCGAACACGACTGCGCCGCGGTACACCACCGACCGGCCTTCCCCGCAAGGGAAGGGTGCGGTGCCTGGATCGTTATCCCGCCAATACCCGGCCATCACCTCGCTCGGGCTGTCTGGCCCGAGGCCGATTGGTTTGGGAGGCCCGCAGTAGGGAGACGAATCGTGCCAAAGGTGCGATTCGTACCCGATCACCCAACCGGTTGGCAGGAGTGTGACGCTGTACTGGCGGGAAGGGATTGACACGGTGCAACTGGCGAGGATGAGCGGGAGCAGCAGCATTGCGCCGCCGAACGTGGTTCTGCGCCAGCATGTTCTTGCCATCATCGCTCTCCACAACCTGGGAAAGCGCCGGCGCTCTCCTGAGCATGCCCGGAAGCACCCCGCGTCTGGGCTGGAGGTATGATCCTGCCCACCGTGGCAAGGGACAATCGGGAAGATGAGCTAGGGAAGCTGCTCGTTGGCACGGATAAGGTAGTGATTTCTCGCTACTGGGCGCTCGGCCTGCGAGGGCTACGAGCGGAGCTCAGGCGAGACCGTGCCGGACAGCAAAGGCAGCCACGGCAGCACGGCTCTCGACGCCCAGCTTCGCGATGATATTCGCCACATGGTTGCCCGCGGTGTGCGGAGAGATGTCAAGCTCCGCGGCAATTTCTTTGTTCGAGCGGCCACGGGCGATGAGCCGGGCGACCTCGCGCTCGCGTGGGGTGAGCATGCTGGCTGCTGGAGGCTCAGTGAGGGCAGGAGCGGATTTCGCGGTGATGGGCTGGCAGAAGGCAGCGCGCGCTTCGGCAAATATCTGGTCGAGGGTGAGACGTTGTCCTGCTGCCCAGGCGACGCCGAATGCGTCAGCGCCGAGCGCAGCTCGGACTGCCGTCACCTGCTCGTCGTGCACTCGCTGGACCGAGGGTTCCAACGGTTCTTGCACTGCCTCTCGCAGTGCCGCGGCGGCGCCAAAGAAGCGAGCCGACCGCTCCAGTTGGCCCTGCCTGCCGAGTAGGATGGCAAGGCCCATCAGGCACCAGGCAATCCACCAGCGGTAGCCGAGGCGCTTGGCTAGAACCAGTGCTTCAGCGAAGAGTGCCTGTGCCTCGGACTCGCGATCGAGTTGCCAGAGCCTACACCAGCCCAGATCCGCAAGCGTGACGAGAATGTACCGCGAGTCGCCGGCCTGGCGAAACAGTCCGAGGGCTTCCTCGAACCGGGCTGCCTGAAGCTCGGCATCCGGCTGGCGGCCGAGCCGCAAGATGGCCAATGCAGTTGCCCAGGCGTCGCCGTGTTGCCGCGCCAGTGACAGACTTTCGAAGAGCCATGCCTGGGCGTGCTCGTAATCACCGGCGGCAGTGGCGATGTTGGCAAGCCCACGAAGAGCAGCGGTGATGGTGGCGGCATCGCCATGTGCCCGCGCCAGGCCGAGAGCTTCCTGGCACCATTGTCGTGCGACGGCATAATCGCACTGGCGCTCGGCCAGATCCCCAGCCGCTGCTAGCGCCTTGGCCCGTACCAACGGCGAAATCGTGGACGTGGGCAACGCCAGCAGCCCTTCCAGCCAGCGCCGTCCTTCTGGCACCCGGTCATGGATCACCCAGAAGTGCCACAGCGCAGCGGCCAAACGGAGTCCCTGTTCGCTATCGCCGTGCTCCAGCAGGTAGGAGAGCGCGGCGCGAAGGTTGGGCGCCTCGTCCTCGAGCCGGTCAAGCCAGATCAATTGGTTTGGACCAGTCAGTTCGATCCCGGCTCGCTCCGCGAAGGCAAGGAAGTAGGCCGCGTGGGCGTCGTAGGTCGCTTCCGCCTCACCGCGTGCCATGAGGAGTTCCTGGGCAAACTCGCGGATGGTTTCGAGCATGTGGAAACGCGGCTCGCCGTCTGGCTGAGGGAGGCTGGCAAGAAGGTGGTGATCGGCGAGCATCGTCAGGCCATCGAGCACGGAGGGGGCTGCGGGCTGGGGACGATTCGTCACCCCAGTCCCTAACCCCCAGTCCCTGCAGATAGCGTCTGCGGCCTCGATCGTGCAGCCACCGGCGAAGACGGATAGCCGCCGAAAGAGATGTTTGAGTTCCTCAGATAGCAGGTCATAGCTCCAGCCGATGGCATTGCGCATCGTTCGCAGGCGTTCTGGGAGATCTTGCGTCCCTTCAGTCAGGAGCGGGAGACGGCGTTGGAGCCGTGGCAAGAGTGCCGACGGCTCGAAGATCCGGATCTTGGCAGCCGCAAGCTCGATTGCAAGGGGTAAGCCCTCGAGATGGTAACAGATATCGGCGACAGCTTGGGCGTTTGTCTCGGTGAGGGAAAAATCCGGGCGGACCTCGTGTGCTCGTTGAACAAACAGCACAACGGCCTCGTTGTTGGCTGCCTCAGCAAGAGTAACCATCGCGCCGGATGCTGGGAGCCGGAGAGGCGTGATGGGAAAGACACGCTCTCCTGCGATGCGGAGAGGCGCCCGGCTGGTCACCAGGGCGGTGAGCCGCGGGCAGGTGCGCAAGAGTTCAGCGACGTCGACTGCGCCTGCCAGCACATGCTCAAAATTATCGAGCACGATCAGCAGTGACCGGTTGCGCAGCAGAGTCTGGAGCGTCTGAACCAAGGTTCGACTCGTGCGAGCTCGTACGTCGAGCATTTGGGCCAGGGCCGGCAGGATCAAGGACGGGTCGCGGAGTGGCGCCAGGGAAACGAAGAGAACTCCGTCAAAAGCCTCCTCCGTTTTGGTTGCTAGATGCAGGGCTAGCCTCGTCTTGCCCACGCCGCCGGGACCTGTCAGTGTCAGCAGCCGGGCGGTGCCATTGCGGATGAGCGCGCTGAGTTCGGCAACTTCGCGCTCGCGCCCGACAAGTGGTGCGAGAGGAGCCGGGAGCGGTGGCAGTGCGGCTGACTCCCAGGCCGGAAGGGTGGTGATCGACGCTGGCCGGGGCGGTGAGTCCTCACGAGAGACGTTCGACATGGGACGCGGCTTTCATTTCGATGGAATCGTGCCGTGATAGGTAGGAATGTGACGCGTCGCGCGGGTAACCAATGGGCCTCAGTCTAGCAAGTCATGAGGCATTGTCAAATACTGCGACACCGGGCAAACGTGCGCTGGCGGCGTCGCTGATTGCCTGACGCTTAGAATCGGGAAGCCGGGATCGCAGGGGAGCGCCTCATCCGGCGCAGGCCGACGACCACGGCGCCAAGGCCGAGCACGGCGGTCAGCGCGGCGATCAGGCCGCTGATGTAGGGCACGGGCACCAGTCGCAAACCCGCGACGATGAGCACCCCGAGAACCATGGCCAGCAAGTTATAACCGCGGCTGGCGGTGTCCCACCGGCTTGGAAGGATGACGCGGCCAAGAGCCAGGCCAAGAAAGACCTGGCTGAGATACAGGATGATCAGATAGAGGGCGAGTAGGATAAGCGCGAGGGGAATCCCGACGACCGTCACGAGCAACACGACGATCATGACCGGAGTGATGACGGCCAAAACGATCCCCGTAACGAACGACCACAGCGGGGCCAGGCGGATGCCATCCGCAATCGCGGCCGCTGTGCCGGGCATGAGGATCACGACTGCGGTGCCAGCAAGGAGTGCGCAAAGGAGCCGGAAGATCGCGCTACCGAGCCAGGCTGCCAGGTTGTCACCGGGGTAAAAGCGCCGCGGCTCGGTGCGGTGCGTGGCACCGGTGATGGTGACGCCGTCGTCGATCTGCGCTGCATTCCGGCTCGTGTACCGGAAATCGCCGCCGATGCGTGCGCCGGAGCGGAGGCGGATCGTCTCCGCCTGAACACGCACATCGCCGCCCACCCTGCCAGCGATCTCGATGTCACCCGCGTTGCCGCGCACATCGCCGCCTACCTGACCCTGGATAATCGCCTTGCCGCCGCCCAGGATGATGTCGCCGCCGATCGAGGCGCTGTTCGTGACGGTGACTGAACCCGCTAGCACAACGAGATCACCGGTGATGCGGCCGCGAACGGTGATCTTTCCCACCGCGACGCGTACCGACCGGCCGATGGTCCCCGCGATCTCGACCGTTCCCGCCGTAACCGTCAAGCTCCCGGAAACCTGGCCGGGAACCGATACATCTCCCGCGGAAATGATGGCATCCCCATCTACAGTGCCCGCGATATCGGCTGTGCCGCCGAAGAGATAGACGTCGTCGCGCACCGTTTCCGCGCGCTCAACCGCGGGTGATTCGCCGGAGCGGAACTCGGCTGCCCGAGCCGGCCCGTGCAGCACGGCCATAGCGGCAAGTGCCAGGATGAGGGCAGCGATGCACTTCGGGGCGGCGTGGTGCTGAAGCCACTGCTGTTTCATCCATCGCGCTCCTTTGCGTTCTTCACTCCTGGGCCATGCTCACAGAAGCGGTAGACCATGCCGGGACTCATGATGCGGCAGCAACGACGGCGTTCGAGAGACGCGCCCAGCGGGCTGGAACAAACGGCCAGAGATGCGTCGTCGTTCGGTTGGCAAAGACGGCCAGGGCGATATCCCGCACGGGATCGGCCCAGAGCAGCGTGCCAGCCGCGCCAAAATGACAAAAGGTTTGCGGCGAAGTGAGATCTCCGGTCCAGTGACGGCGCTTTTCGCCCTTGACTTCCCATCCCAGGCCCCAGTACGCCGGGTGCCAGACCACCTTCATGCTTTGCACCCCGCCAGCGACGCCGCGGGCGTGGTCGGCGATCATGAGGGTGGCCGTGGGTGGAGCCAGGAGTGCCGGTCCTGCTGGGAGAAACGCGCCCGCGAATCTCGCCAGGTCTCGTGGCGTGCCGAAAAGTCCGCCCCACGGAATGCCCAGGCCACGCCAGTAAGCGCTGTTGTACGGCTCGATATCCGTGCCAGCGTGCGCGACGTCGCTGACGCGGGCGATGCGCTCATCGAGGGCTGGTCCCGGACGGGCAACGGTCTCGCGTAAGCCGAGTGGCTCCAGCACGCGCTGAGCGGCAACAGCCCAGAACTCGTCGCCGGTGATTCGCTCGACGATCCGCGCCAGGATCGCATAGCCAGCGTTGGAATACAGCAAGGCAGTGCCTGGCGGCGTTCGCAGCGGCAGCCGGCACATCGCATCGGTGAGCATCGCCAGGCTCGGACGGTCGCGGTAGCGGAGAGTGCCAGGAGGCAGATCTTCTGGAAGCCCGGCGGTATGGCAGAGCAACTGGCGCACCGTGACCAGGTGCCGTTGAGTTTCAAGCGCTGAATCGGCGCCGGGGAGGTCCGAAGGTGCGCCAAATTCGGGGACAAATCGCACCACCGGTTCGTCGAGCGTCAGCGCCCCATCCTCGACCAGGGTCATCACCACGGCAGCGGTGACGGGCTTTGTTACCGAGGCGAGCGCGAAGAGCGTGTGCTCATCGACCGGTATGCCCGGTTGCGCTTCACCGGCATAGTGCTCGGCAACCAGGTGGCCGCGATGCCAGATTGCCGCTCCCGCCCCGCGCACACCCTGCGGACCGATC
>JBHOQQ010000015.1:0-12768 GCA_042408955.1 Thermomicrobiales bacterium | reverse complement strand
TTCTTGAGCAATAACTCAATAATGAGTTGCGATACTGATGCGCGGCGGCTGCCCGCCGGTACGTCAGGGAGCGAGTGCAATGCCGACCGTTTACCAGGAATTACTCGAACGCACGAAGGCGTCAATCCAGGAAGTGGATGCGGCTGGGGCGCAGCAGCACCTGGCCCAGGGCGCCCTCCCCCTCGATGTCCGCGAACCCGACGAGGTCGCCCAAGGCCACCTCCCCGGCGCCCTCGCCATCCCCCGCGGCTTCCTCGAAGCCCGCATCGAAACCACCGTCCCCGACAAGACCCAGCCCCTCCTCGTCTATTGCGCCGGCGGCGCCCGCTCCGCCTTCGCCGCCAAGACGCTCCAGGAGTTGGGCTACCAGCGGGTCGTCTCCCTGGCCGGGGGCTTTGCCGCCTGGAAAGCGGCTGGTTTGCCCTGGGTGGTGCCGCCCCAGTGGAGTGCCGCCCAGCGCCGCCGCTACAGCCGCCACTTCTTGTTGCCGGAGGTGGGAGAAGCCGGACAGCAGAAGCTGCTGGCGGCCCGGGTGTTGCTGGTCGGGGCGGGGGGGTTAGGCTCCCCGGCGGGGTTGTATCTAGCGGCAGCCGGGGTGGGGACGCTGGGGATCGTCGATGATGATCTGGTCGATGAGAGCAACCTGCAGCGGCAGGTGCTGCACACGACGGAGCGGATCGGGCAGCCGAAGGTGGAGTCGGCCAAGCAGGCGATCTCCGCCCTCAACCCGGATGTCAACGTCGTCCTCCATCCCACCCGCCTGACGAAGGAGAATGTGCTGGACCTCATCGGGCAGTATGACATCGTGCTGGATGGGAGCGACAACTTCGCCACCCGCTACCTGATCAACGATGCCTGCGTCATTCTTGGAAAACCCAATGTGCATGGCGGCGTGGCCCGCTTCGACGGACAGGTCACGATCTTCGGCGGTGATGGTCCGTGCTATCGGTGCCTGTTCCGCGAGCCACCACCGCCAGGGCTTGCACTCAATTGTGCCGAGGCGGGGGTACTCGGGGTGCTGCCGGGCGTGATTGGCCTGCTGCAAGCCACCGAGGCAATCAAGCTGATCCTGGGGATTGGCGAGCCGCTGATCGGCCGGCTGCTCACCTACGACGCCCTCGCGATGACCTTCCGAGCGGTGCGGATCCGGCGCGATCCCTTCTGTCCTATGTGCGGTCCGGACCGTCCGGACTCACTCGAAGGCTTCGATTACTCCGACGTCGCCTGCGAGGTGCCGCACCTGGCCGCCGTTTGAGCGCGGCGGCCACGGAGGTTACCTTCGTTGCCCAAGGAAGCCACCCACGGAATGACCACCTCGCGGCTGCGCCGTGTTCGTCCTCAATGAATCATGCACCGCATCGTGACCAGAGTCCTCGCTAGTGCAGCTTCGCGATCATGCTCTGGTGCCTGGCGCACCGTCTCCGGATCGTGTAGCAGCGGCGCCTGCCACTCCCTCCTGATTATCCCGTTCGCGGGAGCGCGGGAGTGCGCAGCGAGAAATGGCGGGGTGGTGGGAGGCAGCACACTCTCGCCTCCCCACCGGAGACCGTTAGCCACAGGGGCCGGCGGGGCAGGGAGCGAAATCCCGCAGGCTGGTTCCGTGACCCGTGTCCCGGAGAATGAGACGTGCGGGGAGGGCAGGCGCCGGGGCTGAAGCTGCGCACGCGCGAGCGTGACAGGACGGGACCTTCACGCATCAATGTGGACAGACACGCCCTGTTGCGCCATCCGTCCCTCCGGCTCGCGCGTAGAAATCGTGAGCGCCCGGATTCAGTTGCTTTTATGCGCAGTCGGAGGGGACAGATGAAACGCGTCTTCATTGTGCTCGTGTCTCTGCTGGGTCTTTTTTCTGGCCTGAGTGCACTCGCGCAAGACAGTTTGACCCTGACGCTTCGCGAAGACCCTGTCTACGGCTCATATCTCGCCGATGCGAACGGAATGACGCTCTACATCTACACACGCGACCTGCCCAACCAGAGCAACTGCTACGACCGGTGCGCGGAAGCCTGGCCTCCGTTCACCGTGGAAGGCAGTCTAAGCCTACCTGAGAGCGTCAGTGGGACACTCGGTACTACCACGCGCACCGACGGCAAGACACAGGTGACCTACAACGAGATGCCGCTCTACTACTGGGCGCAGGACACCAAGCCAGGGGACACAACCGGGCAGGGCGTGGGCGGCGTGTGGTTCCTCGTTGCTCCAGGAGCAACCTTCGCCAGCTACGGCGTTGTGGTTGCTGCGACTCCGGTCGCCAGTCCAGCCCCGGGTGCTGCCGGAGTGACCGTCCTCCTGATCCGCCGCAGCCAGGATCTCGGTGATTTCCTGATCGCCTCGAACGGGATGACGCTCTATCGCTTCACCCGAGACACCACGCCAGGAGAGAGCGCCTGCTACGATCAGTGCGCTGTGAACTGGCCGCCACTGCTTGCCACCGGCCAAGTGCAGCTTGCCCCAGGGATCCCGGGCGAGGTTGGCACGATTACTCGCACCGATGGCACACAGCAAGTGACCTATAACGGCATGCCGCTCTATTTTTATGCTAAGGATCAGCAACCAGGTGACACCACCGGCCAAGGCGTTGGCGATGTCTGGTTTGTCGTCCCGGTTGTGGCACCGGCGGGAACCCCGGAGCCTAGTAATTATTATGGTTATTGATTGCAGTGTCGCGCCGTTGTTGCCTACGTGCTAACGTGGCGTTCCGGGTGTCTCCTCGATCCGCACGAATGCCTTTCGGGAGACCAAAGTCCGGTGGCGCCGGCTCCCTCGTTCACGCAAGCCTGGAGCCCACTCCCTCGCAGCGCTCGGGACGAGACTCAGTACCATCGCGCGGGGCGGGAGCGTAGGTCTTTCGACCCGCGCGAAGATCGCAAAACTGGCTGAAGCTGGCTGCGTAGCTTCGCATATCGTGTCGTCTCCAGCCCCCTGAGGGGGCTTTGCGGGCTGAGCGCAGGGCTTGAGCCCCGCGCGATGGGGCTTATCTTCC
This sequence comes from Thermomicrobiales bacterium, assembly GCA_042408955.1. Lineage (GTDB taxonomy): Bacteria > Chloroflexota > Chloroflexia > Thermomicrobiales > UBA6265 > CALGSZ01. The sequence goes on along the minus strand of JBHOQQ010000015.1, from coordinate 9,785 downwards.
CAAGCCTTGTCCCTCGATACGCTCGGCAAAGGGCTTAGCCGGCTGCCGCCTCGGACGACCGCGCTGACCGGCATCGTTGGGAGAGATTCCTCGGCTTCGCCTCGGAATAACAAGGAACGCGCTGGCGAGTGCGCTCGCCACAGACTGCGATGATGGCATGGTGGTTCCGCGCGCAGCGGCGTCTGGCCGGTCGTGCACTCGCCGGTCATCGTTGCTCGGAGTCTGTCGACCGTCATTCCGTTTGCCAAAGCGCGGGAGCTCTCTCCCATACCGGAGCAGCCAGAGTCTAGGAAGGATGTTGGCTCTTCGGCTCGCGGTCATCGTCCTTTGCGCACCGCATCATGCCAAGGACTGCAAAACTGCGGCAGGCGATCCTGTCCCGACGCGAGCAGCGGAATCGCTCGCTCCGTCTCCATGCTGGTGGTCGCCTGCCTTTTTGTTATGATCTGCGGCTTGCTGGCGATCCCGCCGGACCTCCTCGCGGCTGCGGATCATGAACGCTCGCTCATTGAACCGGCATGTTTCCCTGCCCTCGGTATCGCGCAACGTGACGGTCAGGGACAGCATGGCCGCCTCGCCAGCATCCGTTGCCAGATGCGTCGAGAAGTGGTTGGCCGTTCCGTAGCTGTTGGTCGCTGAAAACTCCTTGGTCTCGCCGGGTCCGAGCTCGAATGTCCCCTGAACCGCGAGCTCGTTGTGATGACGGGCGTGGTCCATGATAACCGTACGCACCAGCCCTGCAACCGGCTCCAATCCGGGATTTCGCAGGATCAGCGTGTAGGTGTCGCCCAGGTGTGTCGCTGGCGATGTGGCTGACCAGCGGTATGGGAGCGCCTGCACCGCAGACAACAACCCGTCGCTTCCAGGCACCGATGCCCCTACCGGCGTGCGTTGCCCGGTGCTGGCGGCTGCGCTACGCATCGAACTCCCGGCCAGGCTCAAGCCCAGCAGAGCAGCGCCGCCTTTAAGCAACGTCCGCCGGCGCAGCTCAATGGTGCTACTGAACTGAAAAGCCCTGCTCATGATCGTCTCCTTTCAGATCCCGGGGTGAACTCCTGCCACGCGACCGGAGACCGGTCAACGGTCATGAGCGTATTGGCGCACTGTAACAACGATGTGACAAGCCATAACCGAGCGAGATGCGTGTGTGTGGCCGGTGGTGAGCGTTGGCCTAAGGCCAGGCAGGCCACGGAGTGCCCGTTGCAGTTTGGAACGAGCGCGCCCTGAGTTCCTGTGTCCCGCCAGCTTTAGCGGCTAACCGCCGCAAGGTGGCCTCTACCTGAATAGCAGGTTGTGGACGGGCAAAATAATGTCCCTGGGCAAGGGTAAATCCGATCGCACAGGCGTGGGCGTATTGCTCGGCTGTTTCGATTCCTTCTCCTGCCACGTGCATCCCGAGCACCCGTCCTAGATTGACCATCGACTGAACGATCAGCGTGTCTTTCGGATCTGCACCAAGCCCTTGGACGAACGACTTATCAATTTTGATGACGTCCACTGGCAAGCGCTTGAGGTGGCTCAAGCTCGAATAACCGGTGCCGAAATCATCGAGAGCCAAGCGCACACCCAAGCCACGCAGCTGGTGCAGGGTGGTGAGCGCTCCCTCCACATCGTCGAGCAAGACAGATTCGGTAATTTCGAGTTGTAACGAGCTTGGGTCCAAGCCGGACGCCTGAAGGGCCGCGGCGACGTCATCCACCAGCTCCGGATGTTGGAACTGGCGGAGCGAAAGGTTGACACTGGCCACCAGCGACAGCTCCATTCCGTCCGCCTCCTGCCAGCGCCGCACTTGCCGGCACGCCTCCGTCAGCATCCATTTGCCGATTGGCAGGATCAGCCCGATCTCCTCCGCCAGCGGCACGAAGTCTTGGGGCAGGATGATGCCGCGCTCCGGATGCTGCCATCGCACGAGCGCCTCGACAGCCGCTGGAACACCTGACGGCACCACAACCACCGGCTGGTAATAGACCATGAACTCCTCGCGCTCGATCGCCCGCCGCAAATCCTGCTCCAAACTGAGCCGGCGGGCGAACAGATCGCTGATCGCCGGATCGAACACGCGAACCGCGCCCTTGCCAGCGCGCTTGGCCTGGTACATCGCCACGTCCGCCTCTCGCAGCAGTTCCGGCGATCCCTTGCGACCCCGCTCGCTAACGGCAATACCAATGCTCGCCGCGGTATAGACTTCGCGGCCACCAATGTCGAACGGCGCGCCAAACGCGCGGACAATCCGGTGCGCCACGGCGACGGCTTCCGCAGGACTCTCCATGTCCTCCATCAGCACCGTGAATTCATCGCCGCCGAGCCGGGCAACGGTGTCTCCCGTGCGGACAAGATGTGTCAGGCGACGAGCGACGGCAACGAGCAAGGCATCGCCAGCATCGTGGCCCAGAGAGTCATTGACCACCTTGAAGTTATCGAGATCAAGAAACAAGATCGCCACCGACGCATCGTGACGCTGTGTCCGCAGAATCGCGTGCTCCAGTCGCTCAGCAAAGAGGGCGCGGTTGGGCAGACCCGTGAGGGGATCGTGGAATGCCTGGTGCGCAAGCTGCTCCGCTAACGCCTTATGCTCAGACAGGTCGATGAGGACGCCTTGCCACCGCTGTGGTCCTCCAGTCGCATCAGAGAGCAGCACCGCCTCATCCCGGAGCCACACCCACCGCCCGTCCTTCGTCAGGATCCGATACTCGCAGCGATAGGGAAGGCCGTGGGCGCTCGCATGCTGCGCCAGCGCTAGGGCGCGAACCTGGTCATCCGGATGCACCAAATTCGCCCAGGTTGCGGTAGCCACGCCAGTTATCTCCTCGGGGTCATAGCCCAACATCGTCCGTATCTGCGGGCTGACATAGGTAAAGCGCTCAACGCCGTCAATGCAGGCTGTTGTATAGGTCACGGCCGGAATCTGCTCGACGAGCGCCCGGTATTTCGCTTCCGCTTCCTTTTGCGCGGTGAGGTCGAACATCACGCCGTGCCAAGTTGGCGGCTCTCCCGGATCCCCAACGATCACACCAGCATCACTGCGCACCCAAACATATCGCCCATCTTTGGCCCGGTGACGGTATTCGCAGTGGTACGGCGAGTTGGTGCTGTTCGCACGCTCAAGCTCGGTCAGAAAATGCTCTCGGTCATCGGGATGCACCAGATCCAGCCAGTCCGGACCGTTCCAGAGCGCGAGAAACTCTTCCGGCTCGTACCCGAGGATCTGAGTAACCTGAGGACTGACGTATGTCACGTGGTCGCGTCCATTAATCACCTGGGTTGCAAACGTGATAGCCGGGATGTGCTCGACCAGCGCGCGATACCTGGCCTCGGCTGCACGCAGGCGTGCCTCAGCCCGCACCTCCTCGGTGACTTCCCGTGCGACACCGACAATGCCAACGATCTCACCTTGCCGGTTCCGCAAGGGAGATTTGGTTGTCAACACCCACGCGGGCGAATCTCCGTCGCCGGTCTTTCCCTCCAGCTGGTTACGAATCGGCTGTCCCGTTGTCATGACGCGCAGCTCATCGGCGCGGAATTGCGCGGCCAACGCTGGCGGGAAGAAATCCACATCGGTCCGGCCAATGAGATCTGCAGGATCTGGGACTCCCAGGTATGCCGCAACCGCGGCATTCGCGCGGAGGAAGCGTGACTCGCGATCCTTTACGTAAAGGAGATCCGGAGCGCTCTCCATCACCGCCTGAAATAGGTCGCGCTCCATGGCAAGTGCATCCTCGGCCTCTTGCCGGGCACGTTCCGCGGCCAGGTGCATCTCCCACCGCCTGACACGCGCGTCCGCTAGCGACAGCCTGGCCGCGATGACACGCTCGGTGCTGCGACGGCGAATCAGATCATCAAACCCCGCGGCTGCGGCTTCCTCCGCCCGGTCGTCAAGAGTTTCGGTCAGCGCGACGAGCACAAAGATGTCGCCATCCGGCCGAGCCCTGACAGCACGGGCAAAACCCAAGGCGTCAATCGCTGGGTCGTCCAGTCCGACGATGATGAGGGGAGCCAGATCAGCCGTCGCAACAGGCGGCACGGCACCGCCACTGCTTGCGAGCACGTCGTACCCTCGACGCCTGAGCACGGTTAAGATCGCTTCCCGATCCTCGGCATTGCGCTCAATGATTAGCGCCCTCATATCGCCGACTGCCTGCTCTTCCCGGCTGCGGAACCGGTAGTGTTCGCGAAAAAATCAACCAGTTGCGGGCCGGTTGTCGCTCCTGATCATCGAGTATCAGTCGCCGGCGCATTCGTTCCAAGTGGCGGGATTAGCAGGTTGGTCCTGATTCAATGGTACTCCCCAGTAAATCTACCCAATGAATGCGATCAGGCGCCCTTGGCTGCGCCACGGCCAGGAGCGCCTGATTCTGCAAACTACCAGATGTGCTCAGCGATCTCGGCTATCGAGCCTCACCCGCCTGTGCCTCCGCCCTTGATCCCTGGTTCCGTCAGCGCTCTTGGATCCAGCAGGCGGTCGAGCTCCTCTGGTGACAAATTCGTCATCTCGGCGGCGACGTCCTTGACACGCCGTCCCTCCGCGTAGGCGCGTTTGGCAATCGTCGCGGCCGCGTCATAGCCGATGATCGGATTCAGCGCCGTCACCATGATGGGATTCTTCTCGACCAGTTCCGCCATCCGTTCACGATTGACCGAAAATCCCGCCACCGCCTTGTCGGCCAGGACTGTTGAGACGTTCGCCAGCAGCGCAATGGATTGCAGCAGATTGTGGGCGATGACCGGCAGCATCACGTTGAGCTCAAAATTCCCGTGCTGAGCAGCCACCATCACGGTCAGATCGTTGCCCATCACGTGAGCGCACACCATCATGGTCGCCTCGGGAATTACTGGGTTGATCTTGCCTGGCATAATGGACGATCCTGGTTGCAGCGCGGGCAATACGATCTCAGCGAGCCCGGCAAGCGGGCCACTGTTCATCCAGCGCAGGTCGTTGGCAATTTTCATCAGGGCTACGGCATACGCCCGCAGGCCACCGCTGAGCTCGACCGCCGTGTCTTGCGATGCCTGCGCCGCAAAATGATTCGTTGTTTCCACGAACGGGATGCCTGTCCGCTCTGCCAGCGCGCGAGCGACACGCGCCCCGAACTCGGGATGGGCATTGAGTCCAGTACCCACCGCCGTGCCACCGATCGCAAGCAGCGACAGCCGTGGCAGCGTCGCCTCCAGGCGCTCCCGGGCAAGTCGCACCTGGGCAGCCCAGCCACTGATCTCTTGCCCCAGCCTGATCGGCGTGGCGTCCATCAGGTGGGTTCGCCCAGTCTTGATCACGTCGTCGAACTCAGCCGCCCGCCGCTCGAACGTCTCCTGAAGATGGCGCATCGCCGGGAAGAGACGTTCGTGAAGCTCAAGCACTGCCGAGACATGGATCGCCGATGGGATGACGTCGTTGGAGCTCTGTCCCATGTTGACATCATCGTTCGGATGCACCGGGCGCTCCTGCGGGCGGCCTGCGAGCTGAGCGGCCCGAGCGGCGATGACCTCGTTTGCATTCATATTCGTGGAGGTGCCAGAACCGGTTTGGAAAATATCAATCGGGAACTCGCCGTCCCACCGGCCCTCCGCGACTTCCTCCGCCGCCTGCTTGATCCAGGCTGCCTTCTCAGGAGCCAACAAGCCGAGCTGTTCGTTCACCTCGGCGGCCGCAAGCTTGATGAGACCGAGCGCCCGGATGAACGGCCGCCCAAAGCGGATCCCGCTCATCGGGAAATTCTGTACGGCCCGGGCTGTTGTCGCGCCGTAGAGCGCGCTGGCGGGCACTCGCATCTCGCCCATGCTGTCACGCTCAATCCGGAACGCCTCTTCACTCATCGCTTATCCCCTATCTCCTTCTCCCCGTGGCACGTCGTCCTGCCTGGTGGGGATTGTACTGGCACCTAGCGTCGCCCGCGACAACACCGATTGCCAGGGAATCGCTCCCGCATGCTCCGCTTCCTCACCTCCCGACGAGACGTGGCTGAACGTGCATCTTGGCTCCTCACCATCTCCTGAGCTACACTCCGACGCGCTCGATGATGTTGTGTGCCCATGCGTCACCGGCTCGTCCTGTCAGTGTTGTTGCCAACAACGGGATGAGGAAGATTCGCCGTTTTTTCGCCATAACTTGTGCGAAATTGGACAATTCGGTTAATCAATCACGATGTAGTCGGCAGTCTATTGACGATCCAAAAGCAGGTGCGGTAGAGTTATCCGCGAACCGGCGAGGGGACAGAAAGACGAACCGGCGTCTCTCCTGGGAGCGCCGTTCGGGGTGCTCACCCAGCCGAACTCGACCGCGCGAGGGTGGGGTCTCGCGTGGCCGGCCCGCCGCAAGGCGTTTCGCATCAGAGGGGACACCGGCAATGACGACGCTGCTCCATCGTTGCTGCGCCACATGCCGTTTTCACCGGGAAGGACAGTCAGCTTGCACGGGCGTCTGCGAGCACCCGTGTCGCCAGCCACGCACGGGTGTCAATCCATTTGTTCGCAGCCGGGAGCTCCCGTGCCGGCGCGGTTGGGGCGACGATCTCTGGGAACCTCGATTCGACTTCCCGCCCGTGACGCGCCTTGTCATCTGGGGCCCCTTCACTGGGGATGACCTTGCGCTCGACGATCTTCCCGTCGACTTGCTTCGGTATCTTCTGCATACCCAGGACGATTAGACCAGAGCGTGCACAAGCGCGGCTGGTTATCTCCTCTGCATAACCAGCCGCGATGCATCGAATTCAACCGGCCGGATCAGCCCATGCTCGTGACGTGCTCCGGCTCCACCACGATCACAACCCGTTCCTCACCCGGCTGGAGCCAGGGATATTTCTCCACGCCGAGATACTTCTGCGCCATCTTGTTGATAAACGCATAATTAGGGTCCGGATCGATCCGGACCACCTTGCCTCGAATCTCCAAGTAGCGATACGGGTTGTTTGGATCAACGATCGACAGGGCGATCCGGGGGTCGCGCTTGACGTTCTTATACTTCTGCCGGCTGGTCGTCTGGCTAAACATGAGATACGTCCCGTCCCAGTCAAACCAGACGGGATTGACCTGTGGCTCGCCCTTCGGCCCGATCGTGGCGACGTGAGCCAGCGCCTTGGACTCCAGCACGTCTTCATACTGGCTCGGGATAACCCGCTCGATCGGTCGTGTAACCGTCATGCCGAACGTTCCCTCCTTGAACTCGCGTCCGTCGCGGCACCGTATGTGCCAATCATTCGTGAGTGTATTACACGAAGTAAGCGTCATGCCTGCAGATTGATCACTGCTCCTCCGGCGGCGTTGCGAGGAAGGGGTTGCAAAGCGGGATGGTGTCGGCTACGCTAGACGGAGCACAGCCTTCGGGGTTTGGGTGAGGCCGCGTGTTATGTCGGCCAAGTCCCGACCGGCGGTAAAGCCCGCGAGCGAGTGGCGAGTCCACGAGCACGATCCGGTGAAACTCCGGAGCCGACGGTAGAGTCCGGATGGGAGAAGGCGCGCGACTGGCAGGGGAGCCTGTCCGGTCTGGCGGACCCGTTTCCCGAACATGCGTATTGCGCCCGAGGGCCTCGCGTCTCGGGCGTGTTGTTTTTCTCACGTGCGGCGCCGCGTGGCCCGCACCGTTCCTGCCAACACGTCGCCCACCGCGCGAGCGCCCTCTGGGAGCTGCGCCTTGTGCCCCGTGGCTGCCCAAGCGTCTGAGGTTGCAGACACGGAGGTCGCTGGCGACGTGGTCGGGTTATTCCTTTCGCGCGTGCTGACCGCCGTGGCGGTTCTCGTCACGGTGACGAGTCTCGTCTTTGGCCTGCTCTATCTCTCTGGCGATCCCCTCGCGGCGCTCGTGCCGCCAGGTGCCTCTCCGGAGCAGACTGCCCGCCTGCGCGCGCACTTTGGCCTCGATCGCCCGCTTGCCGTTCAGTACGGCTCATTTCTCTGGCACGCCATCCAGGGTGACTTCGGAGAGTCCTGGCGTGCCCAGCGCCCGGCGATGACGCTGGTGCTGGAGCGCCTGCCCAAGACGCTAGCCCTGGCTAGCGCGGCGATCCTCATCACGCTCCTTGCCGGCGTGCCCCTCGGTCTCCTCGCTGGAGCGCGCCCCGGAACACCGCTCGATGCCCTGGCCACCGGGTTCGCCCTGCTTGGCCAAGCCGTGCCAGGGTTCTGGCTTGGTACGGTGCTGATTCTGTTCTTTGCCGTGCGGCTGCACTGGCTGCCAGCATCAGGAGGGGACGGAATTGGCGCGCTGATCCTGCCAGCGGTAACGCTGGCCGCCTACCCGGCTGCAACGATCACCCGGCTGCTGCGTAGCTCGCTGATCGAGACCCTCTCCGCGGATTTCATTCGTACCGCTCTCGGCAAGGGGCTTGCCGGTCGGGCCGTGATCCTGCGGCATGCGCTGCCGCACGCGCTCCTCCCATTGCTGGCCTATGTTGGCCTGCAAGCAGGCTTTCTGGCTGGCGGCGCAGTCGTGGTCGAGGGCGTCTTCGCCTATCCAGGCATCGGGCAGCTTGCCCTGCAGGCCGTGTTCAGCCGGGACCTCCCGGTCGTGCAAGCCGGGGTGGTGGTGGTTGCGGCCTGCATCGTCAGCCTCACCACGTTCGTCGATCTGCTTGCGCGCTGGCTCGATCCACGCCTCCGCGCCAGCAGCGCATCCCTCTCTGGAGCGGACCGATGAGTGGCCGGGTCACCACATTGCCCCGTCGCTCCCTTGCCCGCCAGCGGCTCCTCACCGCCGAGCGTTCCGCGGCGCCCAGCGAACCGCTCCTGAGCCTGCGGCGACGCGCGCGTCTCTCTCCAGGTGGGGCAATCGGACTGCTCCTGGTGCTGCTCTTGCTTCTGACCGCTCTCCTCGGACCAGCCGTGATGAGCACTGATCCACAGCAGCAACAGTTGCGGGATCGTCTGCTGCCCCCAGTAATCGCTGGCGGTAGCTGGAATCATCCTCTTGGCACCGACCAGCTAGGCCGGGATGTTCTGGCGCGGATCGTCGCGGCGGCGCGCGTCTCTCTCACCGTAGGGCTCACCGCGACGGCGTTTGCCACCCTCATCGGGGTGGTACTGGGACTTCTGGCTGGTGGGCTCGCGGGTCCGTTCGATCGCCTGGTCGCGTTTGCCGTTGATGTTCAGCAAGCGTTGCCGTTCGTGGTCGTGGCAATCGGGGTGGTTGCCGTGCTGGGACCGAGCCTGCTCAACGTCATCGTCGTGCTCGCGGTGACTGGCTGGGTTGGGCATGCCCGGATCGTGCGGTTGCAAACACGGGCACTACGCCATGCCGCGTTCATTGAGGCGGCGCGCGCTGCCGGAGCCGGGCCAACGCGACTCCTCCTGAGGCACCTGCTCCCAAATGTGACCGGCCCCATCATCGTGATCGCCAGCCAGCAAATCGCCGGGATGATTCTGTACGAGGCCGCTCTGAGCTACCTCGGACTCGGTGTCCCCAGTGACACCATCACATGGGGCAGCATGATCGCCGGGGGGCAAGAGACGCTGACAACCGCCTGGTGGATATCGGTCTTCCCTGGCTGCGCCATCGCCGGCACCATCCTGGGATTCAATGTGCTCGGCGATTGGTTGCAATGGCGGTGGCATCCGGCGGGGAACCGCTCGCGGAAAGGAGGCTAGTGAAGGGGTTAGGGGCTAGGAGCTGGGGGCTGTGGAGGGGTCTGGAGTTGGGGATCAGGGGTCGGCTTGGGGGCTAGGGGTTAGGGGCTGGGGGCTGGGAAAGCTTCGGGTTTTGAGCTACGAGCGTCGAGTTTTCAGCCCATAGCCAATGACCGATGGCCGGTAGGGGCGGGACCGGTACCCGCCCGGAAGGGGTCAGGAGTCAGGAGTCA
>JBHOQQ010000012.1:0-6072 GCA_042408955.1 Thermomicrobiales bacterium | reverse complement strand
CACGCTTGCGCCGTGTATGCCCTCATCGATTGGTGAACGAACGGAGCGTTCACCGTGTCACACCCCGGCACCCTCCCCACCCCTTCTGCAAATCCGCCACCCTGCACTCCACCGGTTAGGGCTCACTGCCCCACGATTCCTCATCCGTCACTCCGCGCCACTCGAGAGCAGAGCGAGAGCGGATGGCTGGCGGGAGGCAGTCCACCGCTGGTTCGATGGGAGAAGGTGGCGGCACTCGCCCAGCTCCATGCGTCACCCGAGCGGGACGTGTGATGCGGGGGAGCGCCGCTCCCGGTTCGCCCAGCCTGCCATGCCAGTACCCCCATCAGCCCGGCCACCCCGCGTCCGCGCTGTGCGCCCACACGCCACACCCACTTCTCCAGCAGCGCCAGCGCAGAGCGATCGCTCGCTTCGGCGGGAGGAGCCGGCAAATTCCGACTGGATGTGGTCGGTTGGCATTTGAGCGTTGGAAGACGAGCGGTCGTCGCTTCCCACTTTGCCCCTGCTGACGGATTCCCTCGTATTTGATTGGTGAACAGCACAAGAGAGCGAGTCGGTCCTACTCGCCGGCCTCCTCCTTCTTCGCGATGCCCTCCTCTATCGGATCAACGACGATCGTTTGCGACTGTTCACGCATGAACTGCTGAACGTAATACGGGCCGAGTGCTCCTTTGCCACTGCTGCCGCTCGCCTTCCAACCGCAGAAGGACTGGCAACCCGGCCAAGCGCCCGTTGTGGCTCCACCCTTGCGGTTCGCGTAGAGCACACCCGCCTCGATGCGGTCGAAGAATTGCTCGATCTCCGCTGGGTCCTCCGTGAAGATACCTGCCGTCAAGCCGTATTCGGTGTCGTTGCTCAGCGCGATCCCTTCGTCAAGGGAATCCACCGGCGCGACCACGACAAATGGTAAGAACAATTCTCGCTTGAAGAGCTCATGATTCGTCGGCAAGCCATCGATAACGGTCGGCGCAACGTAGTAGCCACGCGCGAAATCGCCATCCGTCATCCGCTGCCCACCAACGCGCACCTTGCCCCCTGCCGCCGACGCGACCGCTGCTTCGAACCGCTGCACGGCTCGCTCGTCGATCACCGGGCCGACAAATACTTGCCGATCCTTTGCTGGGTTGCCGACCTTCAGCTCTTGCGTGCGTTGGATGAGCCGCTCGATGAATGCGTCGTAGACGGGCCGTTCGACGTATACACGCGAGCACGCCGAGCACTTCTGGCCGGAGAAGCCAAACGCCGACCTGGCCACGCCCTCAACGGCCTTGGCGAGGTCCGCCTTTCCGGTGACAATGACCGGGTTCTTGCCGCCCATTTCGGTGATGCATGGCTTTGGATAGACCGTGCTCACCTCTTTGAACAGCCGGAATCCGACATCCTTTGACCCCGTGAAGATCACGCCGTCAACGCCTGGATGAAACGCCAATGGCTCACCGACCTCCGGACCCGATCCGGTAACGTAGTTGAAGGCGCCAACCGGCACGCCAGCATCGTGGTAGCACCGTGTCAGTTCATATCCTGCCAGCGGTGTCGCGCTCGCCGGCTTGAGCACGACGGTGTTACCGGCCACAAGCGCACCAGAGGACATCCCGGCCGCCAGGGCAAACGGAAAATTGAACGGCGCCAGCACCGCCCACACGCCATACGGCTTGAGGACGGACCGGTTGCGCTCTGCTGGGTCGAGTGACCGCAACTGCCGGACGTACCCCTTGTTCTCTTCCATCTGAAGGGCGTACTCGTCGATGAGATCGGCCCCCTCCTCGACCTCGCCGATCGCCTCCGCGCGGCTCTTGCCTGCCTCATGAATCAGCAGCGCGGCGATACGGAACTTTCGCTCGCGTACGATCTCCGCTGCGCGGCGCATCGTGGCTACGCGCTCCTGGTATGGGAGACTGGACCACGCCCGGAACGCGGCGCGCGCCGCCGCGACCGCATCATCAACATCGCGCTTCGTGCCCGTTTGGAAGGTCCCAACGAGCACATCTCGGTCAGCCGGTGAGCGAACCTCGAAGGTGCTCGCGCCCTGCCGCTCTTGGCCCCCGATGATCATGGGATACGTGCGCCCGAGTTCACCAGCGACTCGGCTCAGCGCCTCATCAAATGCAAGGTGCATCCGCTCCACCTGCTCAGGCGTCGCGGTATACGTCACCTTCTCGACTGTTACGGCCATGGTGACACCTCCTCCACTGAGTCTGGAGATCGTGAGAGCAGTGCGGCCGGTGGCGCTTCGCGTCGCGCCGCCCCCGCGCGTCCTGCCTAATAGTACTCCCCGGTGATCTGCGTGATCTCGATCAAATTGCCGAACGGATCCCGGACGAACAGGCGCGGACGATTTGGAATCTGGACCGGGTCCTCGATCGGCACTCCGTGCGCTTCGAGCCGTGCTCGAAATGCAGCCAGATCGTCCACCTGTAAGCAGAGATGCTGAGCGGTGGACACGCGCTGCATCGCCTCATCTGTAAAGCAATGCACCTCATGGCCATCGGGACCGGCGCGGAACCAGACCAGCCGGTCGCGTTCGAGTGTCGAAGGCGGTGAAAGCTCCTCCATCCCCAGGATCATGCCGAAGAACTTCCGAGCGGCTTCCTGCCCACCGGGCGGCATGGGGATACTGGTATGTTGAAGACGCAGCACGCTTGGCATCTTCATCCTCCTTTGCCATCCTGAGCAGCTATACACGGACATTGCCGCACACCAGAACAAAAATGTCCAGTCCCTCCATCAGCAGGCTGCGTGGTGCCCAACGCCTCGCTTCGCTTGCCCCTCCTGTAGAATCGAGCACGGCGCCTTCGCAATTGGCGTAGGCGGGTCGCTCTCACCCACGGCCAGGAGTACGTGAATGGCACCAACGGACTCGGCATCGGCTGCCGTCGCGCGCGCCGAGGTGTTTCCCAACCTGCACGTGAGCGCTCACCCGCTTGTCCAGCACAAGGTGACGCTCTTGTCAGACGAGCGAACCGATACCACGACCTTCCGTCAGTTACTCCACGAGCTCACGCAGCTCCTCGTCTATGAGGCGACGACCGATCTGCCGCTCCAGACCGTCTCCTATCGCACGCCGTTGGAGCCAGCCGTCGGTCAGCGCAGCGACTCCCAAATCGCTTTGGTGCCAATTCTTCGCGCCGGCCTCGGCATGATCGACAGCGCCCGCGATCTGCTCCCGAGAACCCGGGTCTATCACATTGGCATCTACCGGGACGAAGTGTCCCACTTGCCCGTGAGCTATTACCGCCGCCTGCCTGAGCAATTGCCAGACGATCTGTTTCTCCTGCTCGATCCCATGCTAGCTACGGGTGGCTCGGTCAGTACGGCAGCAACCGAGCTGAAGCGTCACGGGGCACGGTGGATTAAGTACATCGGGATCATCGCCGCGCCAGAGGGAGTCAGCCGGATGCTGAACGATCATCCGGACATTCGCGTCTATGTCGCGCGGCTTGACCGGCAACTCGACGACAACGCCTTCATTCGACCAGGCTTGGGTGACGCTGGCGACCGGCTCTTTGGGACGACCGATCTGTAAGGCAATCACGCGCTCGCACTGACGACGCGGTCCCCGGTGAGCCGGGTTGCTCCCTTTAGCTCAGGTGGGGCGCAGCGTCGTTGAACACCTGCCGCAGCGTTTCGAGTTCCTCGCTGCTCGCGCGCTCCATCAGGAAAAGATCGATGCCCGCCTCTTCCAGGGCCGCGCGGAACCGGTGGACAAGCACAAGCTCCCGCTCATTGAGATCGTAACCGTATTGGCGCAGCGCACCGTCCAGATCATGCCGCGCGACGGCCCGGAAATCAGGGTCGCTCATCGCCTGCTCCGCGAGCCGGCGCAGCACATCCATGCGAATTTCGCCGCTGTGGTGATCCATCATCTTCGACACGCCTCGCTCGCTGGCGCACCGTATCTCAGCCGCCGCCCCTGATTGTACATGGAGGCTGATTCATCGGGGAGCGCGCATGGTACCCTGATGATGTACCGTTCGTCACGCTGACCGGCAAGCGCTGTGCGGTGAATTCTATGAGACGGTTCCTGTTCGGTTTTCGGTCCTCTCCGGTCGCGGTCTTCCCAGAGGTTGAGCGGTCGCCCGCTCCGGCCTGCCCTCAGTGCGGGGTGAACCTGGCGGAACGCCCACGCTTCACCCGGTATCGCGTCTGCGATGACTGTGGCGCCCATCTGCCGATCCCGGCACGACTCCGCATTGCCAGCCTCGTCGATGAGGGCAGCTTCCGTGAGACCCATCCTCGCCTCAGCTCGACCGATCCGCTCGCCTTCGTGGACGATGCTCCCTATGCCCAGCGCCTTGAGGAGCAACGCCTGCAAACCGGAGAAGCAGACGCGCTCATCACCGGCACCGCGGCGATCCACGGTCACAAGATCGTGATTGCCGTGCTCGATTTCGCGTTCATGGGCGGCAGCATGGGTGTGGTGGTGGGCGAGAAATTGGTGCGCGCCGCCGAGCTAGCGCTGGAGGCGAGGCGCCCCCTGGTGACGGTGGTTGCCAGTGGTGGCGCCCGCATGCAAGAGGGGATGTTTTCCCTCTTTCAGATGGCAAAGACGGCAGCCGCGGTCCAACGGCTGCACACTGCCGGCATTCCCTACCTCTCGGTTCTCACGCACCCAACGACTGGCGGCGTGTTCGCGTCGTTTGCGAGTCTCGGCGACATCATCCTTGCCGAACCCGGAGCGTTAATCGGGTTCGCCGGGCCGCGCGTGGTCGAGCAATTTCTTGGGCGGCCGCTCCCGCCTGGGTCCCATTCGGCTGAATTTCTCCTCAGTCATGGCCTGATCGATGATATCGTCGATCGCATAGCGCTCCGCGGATATCTCGGTCAGATCCTCGATATCGTTGAACCACGCGGGCAGCGCGCGAAGGCTCCCGCTCCTCCACCCGAGCCCGCAGCGAGCATCAATCCAGCGGACGTCTGGCCTATCGTCGTTGCTGCTCGCGCCCCTGGGCGTCCGACGAGCCTCGACTACCTGGAGCGGATCTGCGACCGGTTTGTCGAGCTTCGCGGTGACCGCGAATCCGGCGATGATCCGGCGATTGTTGCGGGCCTCGCCACCGTTGACGGCCATCCCGTGGCAGTGATTGGCATGGAGCGGGGTCATGGCGAAGATGCCAAGCGGCGGCGGCATGGCCGGACGATGCCCGAGGGGTTCCGCAAAGCGCAGCGCCTGATGCGCCTCGCGGCGCGGCTCGGCCTACCGGTGTTCACGCTCATTGACACACCCGGTGCCTATCCTGGAATTGAGGCCGAGGAGCGTGGTCTGGCTGGAGAGATCGCCGAAACCATGGCGCTCATGAGCGATCTCCCGGTACCGACCATCGCCGCAGTGATTGGAGAGGGTGGGAGCGGCGGTGCGTTGGCCCTGGCAGTCGCCGATCGCATTCTCATGCAAGAGGGCGCCATCTTTTCCGTCATCGCTCCAGAAGGCGCCGCGGCGATTCTCTATCGGGATGCGAGCCGCGCACCGGAGCTTGCCGCAAAGCTCCGCATCACCGCGCCCGACTTGAAATCCCTTGGCTTGATCGACGCCATCGTACCCGAGCCGGAGGGAGGAGCAGCCTCCGACCCGGACGCCGCCGCCGCGCTGCTCAAAGCCTGGGTGCTCAGTTCCCTCACTACACTGGCGAGCCAGAAACGGAAGCGGCTGCTTGAGGCGCGTAGCGAGCGATATCGCGCGATCGGCCGCGCCTACACCGCGACCCGGCTTAGGAAGCGTTTGCCAGCTCGTTCAGCCGTTGCGCCGGCAGGTGCGATTTCGCCAGACGGCCCACTGGCTGCCGGGAACTCCATTCAGAGCTCGACGCCACGACGCCACGACGCGCAACCCGGCCAGCAGCCCGGCTGATCGAAGGAGCAAAGTGCTATGGCCGTCATTACCCTTGCCCGGCAGGTTGGCAGCGGAGGCCAGTCGATCGCGCGTCTCCTTGGCGGGCGGCTCGGAATGCGGGTGCTCGGGCGCCGGGAGCTCCGGGCGGAAGCCGCCGCGCAAGGCATGCCATTGCCGCGCGCCTTCGCCGAGTTTGCCGACGAGCCAGCGTTGAGTGTCGCGCTCCCCATTGGTGCGTCTCCCTG
>JBHOQQ010000011.1:0-28172 GCA_042408955.1 Thermomicrobiales bacterium | reverse complement strand
ACGGGCGTGCCTGTTTTCGCGGAGCGAGTAGCAGCGATCGCAATTTCGAGAGCAGCCCGTCCGTCCTGGCCGGTGATGGCCGGTGGTGCGCCCGAAAGCGTCCGGTCAACCCAATCTTCCAGTTCCCGCAAGTAAGCTTCGCCAAAGCGGCGCAGCCAATGATCAACCGCGCGATAACGCACGCCCTCCTCGGTCGCTACCACACAAGCTGTTTCCGGGAGAGCGCCGATGAAGATGGCCCCTTTTGTCCCGGCAATCTCGGTACGCACATCGTAGGCGTACTGGCAGGTGAGGTACACCTCAACATTGCCGAGTCCTCCGCGCGCAAATCTCAGCGAGGAGAGCGCCAGATCGTCCTGGCGGCGTGGATCGAGGACCGGGGCGATCATCGCCTGCACCTCGGTCACGTCGTCCTGCAGGAGCCAGCGAGCGTTGTCATAGTCGTGCACAGCAGCGTCCACAAAGGCGCCAACGGAGCTGCCAACGAATGACGGCGGCACGGTCGCGTTGCGGTGCGTCGCTTTGATGAGCACCGGATCACCGATCTCGCCAGCATCAATGTGCTGCTTCGCGGCAACATAGGCCGGGTCGTAGCGTCGCATGAAGCCGATGTCGAGGCGAACACCGGCCTGCTCGACAGCGGCAAGCGCCTGATCGGCCTGTTCGAGCGTCGGAGTGATCGGCTTTTCGCACAACACGTCCTTCTTATGCCGGGCCGCCGCGAGGATGCCTTCCAAGTGCGCCTCGTGGTTGGAAGCGATCACTACCGCTTCAACATCGGGATGCGCGGCAACTTCCTCTGCCGTGGTGAACCAATGAGGAGCGCCGAGATCCTCGGCAACCGATCGCGCAACATCGGGGCGCACATCAGCGACCGCGATCAGGCGCGCTCGTGGGATCCGCCACGCCAGGTTCTCCGCGTGTCGCCGCCCGATAGTTCCAACACCGATGACTCCCACACCAAGCTGTCGCATGCTTTGCCTCCTCAGGTTCCCCGACACGCGTGATGACGGTGAATCATGCACCCGGACATTCTCACCGATCGCATGCTGCTTGGCATCACCACACGCTCCGGAGTCCCACCGCAAGCCTTCCTCTTCCTCGACGGCCAAGCATCATCGTGGTGCCACGCTGACACACCTCTCCCAACAACCTCAACGCCACCGGGCTCGCGCGCGACCCCGATCGTGCCTCGGGGAACGGCACAATGCTTCGAGCAACGCAATGCGCGCGACCTCCACGTCGTCACGATGCAACAGAAAGCCGTGCCTTTTTGACACATTTGTGGCATGCTGTTTGCTAGCATACTGTGCCGGAGCCCGCACGCCGGTTCTCTCCCCGCGCAATCTGAGGAGGTGCAACGATGTCGTGCGCTACAGAGAACCTGCCGGTGCCGGAAGCCGTCCCTACCGACCAGGCGATTATTGACCAGGCCCTCCAGGTGATTTACAGCCAGTGCTACCGCTTGGCAAGTCGGCTCGCCCCCGATGCCCTCCGGCCCCTGACCATGGCAGAGTTGCGCAACAGCCCAATCGGGCAGGATCTCGTGCGGCTCGTAGAAGTCGCCCGTGGACTCCGGCAGGAGCCGGCCAATGACGTACTCACCGCGATTCAGTCCATCCTCGACACGCTCTTCTGGCCAACGGCGACGGAAGAGTATGTCGTGCCCAAGTCGTTTTGGGAAACCGAGCTTGGTGTGCTCCTGGCCACGGCCAAGCGCCGCGCCTTGGAGGCGGAAGGGCTAATTGAAGCGAGCGAAGCGGCCGCCCGGCTCGGTGTTTCGCGCTCTATGATCCTCCGGTGGGTCGAGGATGGCAGCCTGTCAGGCGTCCTGGATAACGAATCGGGCTGGACGCTGATCTCCCGACGCGCCATCGAGCGCATGGAGCTTGTCGCCTCCGAATTGCGATAACCATGCCTCGCGAGCGCTGGACGTCTCGTGGCCAGGGAATGAGGCAGGAAGCGTTCTGGCCATCGCCATGAGGCACAACGCCTCAGCAAGGTACTCCGGACGTGGAGAGGGCCCGCACGTGGTCTTCCACAACCCGGACGACGTGCTCGACCGTCTGCCCGCCCGGCTCGACGAAGACGGGCTCGCCAAAACGGAGCTCCACGTGCCACCGATCCGGTCGCTGGTGATACGTAAAGCCAGCAGGCACGATCGGGACCTGAAGTCCCCGTCGCGCTGCCATCTGAGCGAGGCGGGCAAACCCAGCCCGGAATGATAAGAACGCGTCTGGCGACGTCTTGGGTGTCAATCCCGGATCAATGTTGGGGTAGGCTTCTGGGAAGATAATCACCACATGCCCCGCATTCAGGAGGGCGAGCGTATCGCGAACGGCCCGGATCATCATCCGGCGAGTCTCACCGGCCATCCCAGGGTACGGGCTGTCAGGACGATGAATCGTCGGCCATTGCGCCAAGCGACAAGCTGTCCCCATAAGCTTCCGGCCAACCGGGTGCTGCACCCAGTCGATCCCGACCAGGATGTGCGCGGGCCGGTTGATCGTCGCAAGCAAGATGCACCCATCGTACAAATGATGATAATGCCGTGCGGCGACAATCACCGGGCCCGCTTCCGGTAAGCACGCTAGCCCCGAAACGTGCAATGCAAGACGGCGCCGGACGATCAGCGCGCTTGCCACATGCAAGGCTCGCCAGGAGACGTCAGCCATCTTGGGCCCACCGCAGGCGACGGACACCCTGACGAAGCGGCCACCCCCATGCGAGCGCAGCAGGGAGCACACCGAGGGCAAACGCCAGGGCCACTGGTGCCCACAGGCCAACGCGTGCACTCACCACCATCGCAAAGACCATGTTCATGGCGTAAAAGACAAGCGGAATCGTCACTGGTGTCTGCGTTGGATTCAGATCGCGCCTCCACAGCGCCCGGCTTGCTGCCATGAATGCAAGGCCCGTGAGTGACCAGCCTGCTAAATTCCGCAAGGGCATGCCGAAGTAGACGCCATCCTGGCCCCACCGCCAAAACTGGATTTGGAGATCTGGGTGTGCCATAGCGGGATCGAGGACCAAATCCCAAGCTGTCAGCAGCCATGCCCCCAGGAGCACCGATGCCACTGCGCGGTGGCGAAGCCCAAGGCTCGAGGCCAGGTGACTCCCAAGGATGTACGACGTCAGACCCATGCTAAACCAGGAGAATGGAATTGTATAGGGCACATGGCCCAAGATTTTAGTTCCGAGGAAGCTCGTATACGCGTATTCACCGAAGGGCCAGCCAGTACTTGTGCCAATGAGCTCGGCGGTAAGCGACAATCCATAGGTCACGGCCAGGAAGATGGCTGTCAACCGCCATCCCAGCACGAGAAAGCCATACGCCGCGATGGCCGCTGCGCCGAGGAGGATCTGAATCGGCCCGGCATGGGAGATGGAAAAATCGAAGACGCGGACGGCCCGAGGATCCGATGCCCAAAGGTGCGGATTGGGCAACATGATCAGCAAGCCAACCAGGCCGAAAACCAGCGCGACGCCATGAGCCGCAAGGAATCCAGGCGCTAACCAGTGTGTGATCGACTTCATGAGCGTAGGCCTCCTGCCTCAATGGTTCTTCCACGCCAGGTATGCCGGCGACGTGCAGCCATCCACCAAAGGCGAACAGCAACCGGAAGATCGCACAGCGGCGATAACCAGTAGGTTGGTGAACGCGAGGAGTATGCACGTGCGGTCCCCGCCAGTACACCGACTCGGGCGGCCATCAGGAGGAGATTCAGCTGGGTTACGGGGTGTCGGCGGCCGAGCAGGCGAATGAGGAACGGAGTGATCCAGAGCGGTAGCGCCTGAACCAGCGTCACTTCAGCAAGCCCAACCAAGGCGCGCCACCGAGTGAACCGGTCGCGCAAAGGTAATGACCGCGACCAGTTTGTCCACGCCTCTCGCCACGATCCGTACATGGCCGCCGAAACAAGTCCATCCGATTCATAAAATCCCACCCGATAACCGGCCATGGCGATGGCCCGGGCCAGTGTCACATCCTCACACACCGAGTCCAAGACTGATCCGAATCCCCCGACCGCCTCAAGTAGCTCACGGCGAATCAAAAAGCATTGTCCATTGGCTTGGACCCGCGCGGGATTCTTGGTCGCATAGCCAGGAATGCCAAACCGATAGACCAAGGTCGCCAGCATGGCTGGATGCACGAGCGCCTCGGCAGGGCCGGACAGCAATTGAAGCGTGGCGACGCTAAGCGCATTGATACGCTCCCGGCGTGCATGAGCCAGGAGCGAGCGGGTCAACGCGGCTTCAGGGCGCACATCGGCGTCTATGGTCAGAATCCATGGAGTCGCGGCCATCGCGTGGCGTAGACCAGCTTCAAGCCCATATGCCTTTCCATTGAGCAAAGGCGGAACTGGAGCCGCATCGACAAGACGGACGCGGGGATCGTGGGCAGCAACGTGCCGAACGATCTCGCGCGTGGCGTCAGTCGAGCCGCCATCTATGACCACAATCTCCGCAACCTCCTGCCCCTGCGATGTCAGCCCGGCAAGGCACGGCCCCAGACGCCGCTCTTCATTCAGGACCGGCACCAGGATGCTGACCTGCCCTGCCGTGACTGGCCCCTCATCGCGCAGAATGGTTTGCCCCCGAGCTGTGCGGGCCCACCGCTCAAACACGCGCCAGGTAAGGCCGGCTTGCGCGATGCCCAAAAGAAGCACCCAGCGCATCATCGGCCCTGCCTCCGCATTGGCACAGCGAAGCTGCACTCGTTATGGTTTCGTCTCAGCGGATGGATGCTGGGATGAGGCCCCGCCCGCGTTCCTGCGGCCGGCATCCTGAAACGAGCATTGAGGCGAAGAAAGGCAAGAGGTTGGCACGCATCGTTGTCATCGGCAGCGGGTTTGGTGGCCTGGCGGCGGCGATCCGACTGGCGGCACGCGGGCATGACGTGACGGTCGTGGAGAAGCGCGATCAGCCAGGAGGCCGCGCCTATGTCTACCGGCGTGATGGCTTCATCTTCGACGGCGGCCCGACGGTCATCACCGCGCCGTGGCTGATTACCGACCTGTTCGCGGTCGCAGGTCGCCGCGCCGACGATTATGTGCAGCTCGTCCCGCTTGATCCGTTTTATCGCATTATTTTCTCGGACAACACCGCGGTTGACTACAACGGCGATCGAGAGCAGATGCGTGCGGCGATCCGCTCGTTGAGTCCATTCCCTAGCGACGTGCTTGGCTACGAGGCGTTCCTGGCAAAGACCGAGCGCATCTTTGCGAAAGGATTCACCGAGCTGGCCACCCGGCCATTTCTCACGCTGCGGGACATGCTCGTCATCGCCCCTGATCTGATCCGGCTCGAGAGCTACCGCACGGTGTATGGCTTGGTTTCGCGCCACGTGCGCGATGAGCGTGTTCGCCAGATGCTGTCGTTTCATCCCTTGTTGATCGGGGGCAATCCCTTTGACACGACGAGCATCTATGCCTTGATTCATCATCTTGAGCAGAAGTGGGGTGTCTGGTACGCCAAGGGCGGGACTGGCGCTATTGTCAATGCGCTGGTTCGTCTGTTGGGAGAGTTGGGTGGCCGACTGATGCTCTCGGCCGAGGCACACCACATCATCACTGAGCACGGGCGGGCAACTGGTGTCGCGCTGGCAGATGGGCAGGTGCTGCCTGCGGATATCGTCGTCGCGAATAGCGACGTCGCGACGACGTATCAGCGCCTGTTGCCCGGAATCACCCGGCGCAAATATACCGACCGCCGCCTGCGCCAGTTTCGCTACTCGATGTCCCTGGTCGTGATTTACTTTGGAACAGACCGCTTGTATCGCGATGGCCCCAGCAGCACGATTCGGCATCATGCCATCATCCTGGGTCCCCGCTACCGCGGTCTGCTGACCGATATCTTTGATCGCAAGATTCTTGCAGACGACTTCTCGCTCTACCTTCATATGCCGACGCTGACCGACCCCTCGCTCGCCCCGCCTGATTGTGAAACGTTCTACGTGCTGGCTCCTGTACCGCATCTGGGAGGCTCGGTGAACTGGGAGGTCGCGGCGAAGCCTTACCGCGATCGCATCATGCACGACCTGGAAAGGCGCTTTTTCCCCAACCTCTCCCGACACATCGTGACTGAGTTCATGATCGATCCCCGGCATTTTCACGATGAGCTGGGGAGCTATTTGGGAGCAGCATTTTCGTTTGAGCCGGTCCTCCGACAATCGGCGTATTTCCGGCCGCATAACCGGTCGGAGGAAGTGCCCAACCTGTATTTTGTCGGAGCAGGCACACACCCAGGCGCAGGGTTGCCAGGCGTGCTCTGCTCGGCCGTGATCGCCGACGCCTTGATTGAGCAGGATATCGCCGAGCGCCGGTAACCGGGCCAGGGAAGGAGCTTGGGGCGAAGCGGGGCGCCAGGAATCAGCCATGGGGCGGCATCTCGCTTGGCCGTGATGCGTTCCAGCCACGATCACCTGCATCGCTCCTGTCTCCATCACCTGAGGCATGGTCGATGACCTGATCGCTGCTATGGGATGGAAGGGTCAACCGCACGAACGCGGTCAGAACGCCGGGCATCGCGCGGAGCTTGTGCCGGGCGGGCACGTAGACGCGGCGCTCATAGACAGGGTAGTTCGCGGACTCCAACTCGGTCAAAATCTCGGCGTAGAGGCGGCTTGCCACGAGCGCCGTGAAGCGACCGCGAGGCGGCAGCGACCGTAATCCGCCTTCTGCGCTGGCATAGAGTGCACGAGCTCGCTGCGCCTGCAGTGCGAGCAACTCGGTGAATCGTCCTCCTGGTTGCCCCTGCAAAATCCCATCCGGATCACAGCCAAACGCAGCGATCTCATCGAGTGGGAGATAGAGGCGACCGCGGCGGGCATCTTCGCCAATATCCCGAAGAATGTTGGTAAGTTGCATCGCTATGCCAAGCTCAGCGGCATGGCGAAGTGCACGCCGGTCGGTGCATCCAAGAATGGGCGCGACGATCAAGCCGATCGTGCCGGCAACATGATACGAATAGGTGTACAGTGCTGCCCAAGTGGCAAACCGGGTGCCGGCAAGATCCATACGTATGCCCGTCAGCAGATCCCGCACCGGCTGGATGGGAATGTTGAAGCTCCGGCGCGCGTGAGCGAAGGCAACGGCGACCGGATGGCGAGGTGCAATGAGTTCATCTTCCCATCGGGCCAACGCTTCCGTGATCACACCGGGGTGCTGGCCGGATGAGCGGTCAACCAGATCATCCGCGATGCGGCAATAGGCATAGGCAGCAAGGATCGCTCGGCGCCGGTGATCGGCGAGGAAGCGACTCGCCAAATAGAAGGTCCGGCCATGCTCCCGTGCAATGGCTTCACACAGCGCCCATGGGTCAGGCGCAAACGCGTCCGCTTCAGGTCGGCGTGACATGCCCGTTGGCCCCAGCGACATCAGCGGCGCTTAACCGGGGAGGCTCCTCTTCACCAGATGATCGTACGCGCAATGCGTCATCATTGTCGAACAGATCGGCAGAGCGTAAGTCGGCCACCGTTCCACATCCAGTGCAGAAGAGCGCTAATCGTAGCTCTTCGATCAGGGCACGAACCAGCATAAAGGCATCCTCCTCACTCGCGGCGGCGGCCCTGAGCAACGGGCCAGCGAATCCAGCGAGATCAGCGCCCAGGGCAATCGCTTTGGCCGCGTCAATGCCCGTTCGCAGGCCGCCACTCGCGATCAACGGCACATCCGGCGCTCCTTGACGCGCCCAGCGGAGGCTCAGGGCCGTCGGGATACCCCAGTCAATGAAGGTCTGGCTGAGACGGCGAGCGAGCGGCGTGCGAGCACGGTAGTGCTCTACCGCGCTCCAGGATGTTCCCCCCGAGCCACTGACATCAATGGCAGCCACACCAGCATCGGCAAGCTGGCGTGCGACCCGCGCGGAAATCCCCCCACCCACTTCCTTCACGATGACAGGGACAGCGAGCGATGCACACACGATTTCGATCTTGTGGAGCAGGGACGCGAAATTGCGATTCCCTTCGGGTTGCAGCGCTTCTTGCAGCGGATTCAGATGAAGGATGAGCGCGTCGGCCTCGATCATTTCGACCGCACGCCGGCATTCGTCTACGCCAAAACCATAGTTGAGTTGCACCGCCCCGAGATTGGCAAAGAGTACGACCGTGGGCGCAATGTCGCGAATTGCAAACCAGCGCACGGCGGCGGGATCTTCAAGCGCAATCCGTTGGGATCCCACTCCGATCGCGCATCCCAGTTCTTGTGCAACCCCCGCCAGTCGCCGCATGATCACCGACCCTTCCTCGGTGCCACCGGTCATCGAGGAGATCAAAATCGGTGCATTGAGTTGACGTCCCAAAAAGGTGGTGCGCAGATCAATTGCGTCGTAGTCGTGCTCGGGGAGCGCGACATGGGCAAAGCGCAAGCGCTCAAATCCGGTACGTACCCCTGACGAGACATCCTGTTCGAGGTTGATAGCAATGTGATCATGCTTGCGATGGGCTGTGCCGGTCACACGCGTCTCCCCAGGCGCAAGGAACGAAGCAGGCTCGTGCTCAGTCATATCACGCTCCTTACCGAAGAATGAGCCCCTCGGTCGCTGGCAAACGACGCCGCTCGAAGACGCGCCCCGGCGTGGACAGTGAGGGCCCGCCGGGAGATCCGCGCACGCATTGCCTGAATCTAAATATACACTATAGGTTCGTATTTCTGATGGCGTACCACTCTGGAGCAAAAACCCGGCACAGAGCGCATCGCCGCCCGGACCACCTGCAGCCGTGGATGCTCGATCGCGCGCGCCGATCATAGCGATACCGGCCAACCCTGCATCGATCGCTGCGTGCCGTGCTTGCGGAGCATAGCACGTCTTCCACGCAGCCTCACCGCGTCGTCGCCACGCGGCCCTGTCTACGGCTTGGCTGCGCAGACATCGCCCAGACAGTGGCAACACCAGCCCGAATTGGTGCGCCATTCTGGTCACCGCTCCGACCGGAAGCCCTCGTATCGGTCAAACAGCGGATGGTGGCACCTCACCAGCAGGAGCCAGAGCAAGGCGCTCGGCCAGGTCCGTCGCCTCAATGAGTGCGTCGGTGATACGGTTGCGCTGGCGGCGCAGTCTGGTCAACAGAAAGTGAAACGCGTCAGAATCTGGGGGCAGATGGGCTAACTCGTGCATGGCCGCGAGTCCTGGCAGGAGCGGCAATTGCAGCGCTGGGTCCATGTCGTATGGACCATGGATAGTGAAGAGCGCTGGATTGAGCAGGCGAGAAAGACGCAAGAGGCCGCGATTGTGCCGCGCGGCATCACTCACCGGGGTGAGCCGGAGCCGTTGCGCGACCGCGGCAAACCGCTCGGCAGCGACGATCGTTTCAGTGAGATCGAGGTGCGTGCCACCAACGTTCTGCAACGCAGAAAGATGGGTCAGAAAATCGTTCGCAGTGGGAACAAAGTCGAAGGGGAGAACCTCTGGACAGCAGAGGCGGGTGACCAGTGTCAGGTAAATCCGGGTATCGTCCGCCAAAATCTCAGGGTCGGCTTTGTCGAGCGTGTCTTCGCGGGAGTGCCACCAGTAGGCGCCGCCACAACCACCGACCGCTTTGCGATCGGGATGATCGAGCGGCAGCATGCGGAACGCACCGAGGCTTGGCAATCCGATCCCGAGAAATGATTGGTCGCCCGCGCGCAGGGGCCGCCGGATCGCCGGAGCCTGCCCGGACAACTCCGTCACTACCGTGGCAGTCACGCCCTCAACCTCACCGGTGTTATACCGGCAATCCCACACCGCCGAATCGCGAACTCCTGGTGAGTCGATGTTCAGATACCCAATGGCGTGCTCTCGTAGCTCGCGGAAATGAGTATCGGCATACCAGGTTGAGCCGGAATACCGGCCGGTGGAGTGTCCTGGCCACCAGCAGAATCGGACGCCGCGCCGCAGTTTGTCCTGGTGTTTGACGAGGATACGCGCCATCTCGATGAGGGCGACATCACCGGTGGCATTGTCAGTGATGCCTTCGTACCAGGAATCAATATGCGCGCCAACGAGGAGGAAATCGTCGCTCCTGGCTCCGGGAATCGAGGCCACAACGAGCGGCAAGCGCCTCCACGCGGTGTCGACCCGCGTTGTCAGGCGAACCCGAACGGTGCCGCGCGCCAGACGGGCCGCCAGGCGCTCCCCATCGGCTTTGGTGAGGCCGAGGACGGGAATCGCTGGCAAATCTTTGGCCGTTTCTGGCGTTGGCGTGCCCCACACACTGCCAGCAATCATTTCGTGGATGACGTGCTCGTCCGAGGGCCAGATATGGATATGGCCCGCAGCACCGCGTTCTTGTGCCCGGCGCACACCATCCGGGCCGCCGTCAGTCGTGAGGACGATCTTTCCCGCGACATTGAGTCCCGCGTAATCCCCGGCGATCGCGCGATGGGAGAAAATCATCGCGCCAGGCGGCGGCGCGGCGGCCGGGACATAGACGAGTTCCGCCTCAATCCCCTCAGGCGGTGTCGCGGCGCTAAACGAGCGCGTGCGAACGGGAATCCGCTCGACTTCATCCCCGTTCGCATCGAGCACGGCGAGCGTCGCATCGAGTGGCCAGGAGATGAGCGAGTCGAATTCGAGCATCGCCACGTCCAGGCCATACGCTCGCACGGTGTCGGCCACATACTGCGCGGCGCGCCGCTCATCCTCGCTGCCGCTGTCCCGGAACAGCTTGCTGAATACTTCGAGGTGCGCGGTCAGGAGCGCTGGAGACACGTCTGCGCGCAGAGCATCTTCAAACGCGCGATCGACCGTGCCGCGAATCGTCATGAATACCTCTCCTTCGTGGCCGTCTGGCCGCTATCGAGAAAGCTGACCCACGTGCAGGGCCTGAGAATCAGCCTCCAGCACCGTGCTCGCTGAGCGGTACGCCAGCTTCGGCGGAACAGGATATGAACGCTTACTGTGACTCAGGCAGGACCCGACGAGCAACTCGGCCATGCGCAAGGCAGCTTGCAATGGGTTGACGACCGGCACCCCGATGACGCGCTGCAATTCTGCCGAGCGGAACGAGAGCGTGCCGCATCCGAGAATGAGCACATCGGCCCGATCCTCCTCGACAACGCGGCGGCTCACCTCGACCAAGCGCGCAAAGGTGCGCTCGCGGTCGTTGTTCAATTCGAGCACCGGGATGCCGATCTGACGGACAACCGCGAGCTTCGTGGCCACGCCGGTGAGGAGCGCAAGGTTCTCCAATGGACGCACGACACTTTCCAGCACGGTCACAATGCCGAACCGGTGGCCCAGCCCAGCGGCCACGAGCATCGAGGCGGCGCCGGGCCCCACGACGGGGATGGAGACGAGCTCGCGCAGCGCATCAATCCCCGGATCACCAAAGCAGCCAGGCACGATTGCGTCGAAGCCTTCCCGCTCAAGCTCGACGGCTAGCTCCATGAGTGGCGGGACCGACAGGTATTCCTCCCACATGGATTCGATGCTTGCCGGTCCCCCGCGCGGCTGCCGGGATTCCACGATGACACCCGGAGAGACGAGCGCCTGTAGAGCGGCCTCGCGTCCAGCCGGGCCGATGTAGCAAATACGCATGTGGCGCCTCCTTTCCCAGGCTTCGGCGCGGTCTCAAGTGCTCGATTGCTGACTCACGGTCTCGATAAGCTCTCGCGCCTGCTCCAGTGTCCAGACCAGCCGGTTCTGGCCGCGGCTCAGCGTTGTCGAGAGGATGCTCCGCTCAGCAACGTCACGTCGCGCCCGTGCGAGCGCCAGAGCGGGCGCCAGGTCGGGCAGCGGAGGCACCTCCAGTGCTGGGTCATGGTGGAATGGTGTTGTCCGGCTGTAATTGACCGGCACGAGCAGGCGAGCGAGGCGGCGCTGGACCCAATTGAACTGCCGTGCTTCCGGCGAGCTCGGTGAGGAGGTTATTGGCGCGGCGGCGTAAAAGCGCTCCAGGGCGTCGTCGAGCGCGTCAATCGCGGCGCGCGCTGGACCAAAATCGAAGGCGTCGCCAGCGGCTTCCGCGTATCGCTCGATGGTGGTGCGGAACTCCTGCATCGTGGCGCGCCAGTCAAACGGGTGCACCGGCGCGTTGAGCACGCGCAGCAGCGAGGCGGCGTACATGCGCATGTCCCGAAGGAGGTTATCGCGGTCAGCGATCTCCAGCGTATCGTCCTCGGTATGCCAGGCGATGTTGCCGCCGCAGCCGCCGACGGGGTAATAGCCTTTCTCCGCTCGCTGCTCCGGGGACATTGTCGAGCTCAGCATGTAGAACGAGCTGATGCCAATGCCATTGAACGAGTAGTCGCCAGCGCGCGGTGGACGCTCCGTCTGCGGCGTGATGCCGGTCGTCTCCCGGATGACGGTGTCCACGAACGGCTCGGTTTCGCTCATTGCCGTCAGCTCGTTGTAGGTTGAGGCCCAGCGGCAGCCGGGAGAGTCGCAATTGACCTGGGCAACACAGCCCTGTGCGAGCTCGATGCCGAAAGTGTCCGCGTACCAGGTGGATCCGGCGTACCGGCCGTGGGAATGGCCGCTCCACCAGGCGATGCGCAGGGTCCGAGCCAGGCGTTCGCGGTGTTGCCAGAAGACGCGTGCCAGTTCGAGCATCGTTGCGTCGCCCGTGGCATTGTCACCAACGCCAACGTGCCAGGAATCGATGTGTCCGTGCAGCAGGACAAACTCGTCTGGAGCGGTGCTACCGGGGATTTCAGCGACGAGGACGGGAATTGGCCGCCAGCCGGTGTCGACGCGGGTTGAGAGCGCGACACGTCCCCCGCGTTTCGCCAGCGCGATGAGTTCCTGCCCATCCGGGTGGTTGACTCCAATGACTGGGATGGTTGGCTGGCGGTGCCGGGATTCAACATCGGGCGTGCCCCAGATCGTGGTCACGATGCTTTCGTGAATAGCGGTGCCTGGGTTGATGAAGATGCCAGCGAGCGCGCCCGCGTTCATGACGTCGAGAACCCGGCCGGGTGCTGGCATGCCATCGGCGATCACGATCTTGCCGCGCACATCGAGGCCGGAGAAGTCGAGACCATACGACCAGTCATCTGCCACGTCCTCCCGGATGCGCGGGGGAACATAGACCAGATCACCGGTGATCTCCTGGCCATCGGTCGAAACGGACATGGCCACCGTTTTGGCCCGGTAGCTGGGGCCGCCTGGGGCATCGATGCGGAGCGTCGCCGCAATAGGGAGAGAGATGAAGCAGACCGGTTCATAGAGGTGGTGGGGCACTCCCCACTCGGCCAGGCGGGCCATCAGGTAATTGACCGCTTCCCGCTCTTCCTCCGAGCCGGACAGCCGGACTAGCGTGGCAAACTTCTCGACCGCCGCCCAGGGCGCATCCAAGGTAATGCTGCTGAGGATCTCTTGCTCCAGCGAGGAATCTTTCCACGCAGTCATGCTCTCGCGTGTCACGGTTTCGCTCATCGTGGCTCCTTGCGTGCGACAACTGGTCAACTACGTATTCCCATCGCATCATGATCTCACGGCGTCAGCACCACTTTGCCAAAGGACGCTGGCGACTCGACCCGGCGGTGACCATCGGCGGCTGCCGGCAACGGCAGAATGGTATCGATGACCGGCGCGATGGCTCCGCTGAAGAAGCACCGCATCGCGCTAGTGAAGTCCTGCCAGTTACCCATTGGCGCGCCGAGAATGCGCCGGTGCCGCTGGTAAAGCTCGCGGATGTCGAACGTTGGCGTGTTGCCGGCCGTGGCGCCGCACACGACGAGGCACCCGCCTCGCGCCAGGCTCCGGATGCTCTCCTGCCAGGTCGCGCCGAGCGGATCGACGACGACATCCACGCCCCGGCTGCCGGTGTGCTCCAGGACATCAGCGGAAAAGGCGCTGCGGGAGTCGAATGCCGCGACGGCACCGTGCTCAAGCGCTTTCTGGCGGCGCTCCGGCGAGCTTGCCGCGGCAAAAATGGTGGCACCGGCATGCCGGGCCAAGACGAGCGCGGCCGATCCAACGCCGCCCCCAACACCGAGAATCAGCACCGATGTGCCCGCCTGCAACCGTGCCGCGTTCATCAGCATGCGCCAGGCGGTGGTATACGCGACGGGCATGGCGGCTGCTTGAATGGGATCGACACCTTCGGGAAGCCGTAGCAGATTCCCAGCGGGCGCGACCGCGTATTCGGCCATTGCTCCAGGAGTGTGCTCGCCGATGATGCGATAGTCGAGGCATTGTGTCTGCTCGCCAGCAAGGCAGTAGTCACACTTGCCACAAAAGAGGCTTGGATACAGGACCACGCGGTCACCCGGAGCAACATTCGTCACCCCAGGACCAATGGCGACGACGTCGCCGGCGCAATCGCTGCCGCTGACGATGGGAAAGGACGGCTCTTTCCACGGGAAAATTGGGCCGGGTGGACCACTGCGTGCCCAGATATCCAGCCGGTTGATGGAGGTGGCCCGCACGCGAATGAGCGCTTCCCCAGGACCGGGCCGGGGACAGGGAATCGCCTCATACGAGAGCACTTCCGGGCCACCGTGCCGGTGGATAACGATGGCATGCATGGTGGCAGGTAGGTCGTTCATACGTCGGTGGCTACTCCGCGCTCGACGACGTCCCGCGCCTGGCGCAGCGCCCAGCGCAAGCGGTTCAGGCCGCGCTGCAGGCTGATCTGGGCAGCGTAGAACTGATGCGATCCTGGCTCCGCAGCGGCCAAATGCCTGACCAGCGCGAGATCTGGCAAGGCCGGGATATTCTGAGCCGGGTCCTGGCGGAAGCGCCCTTCGCGGGCATAGTTCACGGGAATGAGGATCCGCGCCAGCATGCGCTGGACGGTGGCCGCCGCGCGGACAGCTGGGTCGGTGGCTGGTGCTTCTGTGAGATGCTCGACGTTGCCATAGAAGCGGTCGAGCGTGGCCCGGAGTGCATCGAGGTCGTCGCGCGCCTGGGAGAAATCGAACCGGTCGCCGGCTTGCGCCTGATAGGCATCGAGCGTTACGGCGAACGAATCGAGTGTCAGGCGGAAATCGAGCGGAGGAACTGGCGCGTTGGCCGCACGCCAGACGGCGGTCGCGTACAGCTTGATGTCCCGGTGGAGATTGTCCCAGTCAGCGATCTCCAGCGTATCGTCCTCGGTATGCCAGGCAATGTTGCCGCCGCAGCCACCGACAGCGTAGTAGCCCTTCTCCGCGCGCAGGTCGTCGGGCATCGTGCTGCTGAGCATGAAGAAACCGGAGATACCGATGTTATTGAACGAGTAGTCGCCAGCGCGCAGCGGCCGCGCCCACGTCGGCTCCTGTCCGGTGACATCGCGGATCGCCGCGGCGGCCAGCGGTCCGGCTTCTTCGGTCCACATGACATTGGTGTAGACCGTCGCCCAACGGCAGCCGGGGGAATCGCAATTGACTTGGGCGACGCATCGTTCGGCGAGATCGAGAGCGAACGTGTCGGCATACCAGGTGGAGCCTGCGTAGCGGCCGTGGGAATGGCCGCTCCACCAGGCAACGCGAACGCTGCGCGCCAGCCTTGGCTGGAATTGCTTGAACACTCGGGCGATCTCAAGGAGGGTAGCGTCACCGACCGCGTTATCACCGACGCCGTAATGCCAGCTATCGAGATGACCGTGGACGAGGACGAATTCCTCCGGAACGGCGCTTCCCACGATCTCCGCGACGAGGACGGGAATCGGCCGCCAGCGCGTGTCGAGGTTCGTTGAGAAGGCCACGCGGGCGCCACCGGCCTTGGCCCGTTCGATCAGCCGCAAGCCTTGTGGCTTATTGACGGCAATAATGGGAATCGAAGGTTGCCGTCCCATCGAGTCGAGATCCGGCGATCCCCAGATCGTGGTGCAGATCCCCTCGTGGATGCGCTCACCAGGACCGACGAAGACGGCCGCGATTGCCCCTTTCGCGGCGATGTCGGCTACCTTGGCAGGCATAGGCATTCCCTCGGTAATCACCACCTTGCCTGCAACATCTTCACCAGCGATCTCGCCCGCGCTGAAGATCGTCGTTACATCCCGGGCATATCCGGTCGGTAGGTAAACAAGCTCGCCTTCTCGCTCCTCGCCCCCGGTCGAGACGGACATGGAGGGCGTCTTGGCTTGGATTGCGAACGCCGGGTCATCGATCAGCCGCAGCGTCGCGCCGAGAGGCCAGCTCACGAAGAGGGTTGGCGTATACAGGTGATAGGGGATGCCGTACTCATCGAGCTTGCCCGTCAGATACGTGATCGCACGGCGCTCGTCATCGTTGCCCGACAACCGGACGAGCGTTGCCAGCTGCTCGACCGTTGCCCAAGCTTCGTCGATCGAGACCGCGTCCTGTACCTGCTGCTCGATGTCAGGTTGTTTCCACAGGGCGAATGACACGTTCCTCCTCCTGCATTGGACGTTGATACTCGTGATGAGCGCGCCAAGCGGTCCGCGCTTCTCGCGCTACGATGCCATCGAGAGCGGTCCGCTGATCTTTCCGCCTTTCACCACCATCCGCGTTCGCTCGACTGCCGCGATCTCCTCCAACGGGTTGCCAGCCACACTGACCAAATCAGCAAGCTTCCCTGGCTCGATGGTGCCGGTCCGGTCCTCGATCCGGCAGCATTCCGCTGCGCGGATCGTGGCGGCGCTGCAAGCCGCCACCGGGGACATGCCCCAGCGGACCAGGCATTGAATCTCGAACGGCAGTAGGCCGTGCATGCTGT
Organism: Thermomicrobiales bacterium; assembly: GCA_042408955.1. Lineage (GTDB taxonomy): Bacteria > Chloroflexota > Chloroflexia > Thermomicrobiales > UBA6265 > CALGSZ01. Next base: position 11,588 of record JBHOQQ010000011.1, on the reverse strand, counting down.
CGGTGCCGACCGTGAGGTTGACCCGAGAAGCGACGATGGCACGGAAGCGCTCCTCTGCCCTGGCACGCGCTTCGGCCAGTTTGGCCATCACGACCGGATTGTCCCGGTCGCCCTGCTCGATGCCGGTTGGGTGCAGCAGGATCGCCTGAGTGAGCACTACCCATGCCCCTCGCTCGGCGATCAGCGCGAGATCATCATCGGTGGCCATCGAGGCGTGCTCGATGGTGCGAATCCCCTCCTCCACACCAAGGCGGAGGCCAGGACCACCAATCGCATGAGCCGCCACGTAGGTGCCCGCTCGCTCCGCTTCCTCGACGCAGACGCGGATCTCCTCACGGGAGTAGCTCGCGCGGGTGATGCCCCCGCCCCGCGTCGAGCTGACACCTCCCGTGACGAACATTTTGAGGAAATCCGCGCCCGCATAGAGGTTTTCTCGCGCGCCCTTGCGAATCTCATCGACGCCGTCGAAGGCAGATCGCGCACGCCCGTGCCCGTTGCTCTGGGTAATCATGCGCGTGGCGACAAGCAGCCGGGGCCCGGCGACCGTGCCTCGCTCGATTTCCTCCTTGAATGCGACATCGAGCCAGTTCTCCTCGCCCATGATGCGAGCCGTGGTGACCCCGGAATCGAGCATCCGGCGCACGTTGCCAACCCCGCGCATGGTCTGGCGTTCCACCGGTTGTAGAAGCTGACCGACTTGGTTGCCCAAGCCTGGAATGATCGTGATGTGTGTGTGCGCGTCGATCAGACCCGGAAGGATGCATTCGCCTAGCCGGTGAGTGATCGGGAGATCGCTTGGGAGCGGCGTTTCGCCGAAGCGACCGACCCGCGCGATTCGCTCCCCGTCAATCAGGACAACGCCATCACGGATCGCCTCCGGCGCGCGCCCATCCCACACCCAATCTGCATGGATTGCCCAGACCACAACGCCCCCTCCTCCTGACGCTCAATCGGCGGCCGCGCTCGCCACATCTGCGCCGCCATGCAGGAAACACCGGACCTCAACCCCATTGACGATGACGGGTGGTGGCAATCGCATTGAGCAGATCGGCATTGCCGACGGGCAGCGCGGATGGAACGGGCACCCTCGCGGCATCTGAATCGCGCTGGGTATGCCCCCTTTGATCGGGAGCGCCCGGTCGGGTCGTCCTGGCTCGGGCACCGGGATCGCGGCGATGAGCGCCTTGGTGTACGGATGTTGCGGATCGTTGATGATGCGCGTCGTTGGTCCCATCTCCACGATCTGCCCGAGGTACATGATGGCGGTGGTATCGCAGAGATAATGAATCAGTGAGAGATCGTGCGAGATGTAGATGACGGTCAGGTTCCGTTGCGCTGTCAGCTCCCGCAGCGTGTTGAGGATGCCGGCGCGCACCGAGACATCGAGCATGGAGACCGGTTCGTCCGCGATCAGCACATCCGGTTCCAGCACCAGCGCCCGCGCGAGCACCACCCGCTGGAGTTGGCCGCCGGATAACTGATGAGGATATTTGTGCAAAAACGCATCAGCGGGACGGAGATGCACATCATGCAGCGCTTGGCGAACGCGCTCAACTCGCTCGTGCGCATTGCCGATCCGGTGAATGATGAGTGGTTCAGAGACGGCACGGAGGATCGTGAAGCGCGGGCTGAATGACTCATACGGATTTTGGAACATCAATTGCACGCGCTTGCGGAACGCCTTGAGCGCGGGACCTTTCAGCGTGCCCAAATCCTGACCATCGAAACGGATCGTGCCACTGGTTGGCTCAAAGAGTTTCAAGAGCAGCTTGGCGGTCGTACTCTTGCCACAGCCACTTTCGCCGGCAATGCCAAGCACCTCGCCGCGGCGGACGTCAAACGACACACCATTGACGGCTTGGACGTACTGCCGCCGCCCGGCCAAGCTCCCGAGTAACCCACTCCCGACCGGGAAGTGCTTGACAAGGTCGCGCACCTCTATCAGCGCACTGGCTGCGCCGCGGTTCTGTTCGTATCTGTGCGCCTCCATCACGCCACTCCGGTCTGCCACGTTTCCGCCAGTTTGGCCCGCGATCGCAACAATTCCACCTCCTGCCAGCGGTGACAGGCGGCTCGATGCCCTGGCGCGACTTCGGTAAGGGGCGGCTCCTCGTACCGGCAGCGCTCGATGGCGAAGGGGCACCGGGCATGGAACCGGCAACCGCGAGGAGGTTCCACCAAGTCGGGCGGATAGCCTTCGATGGAGATCAGCGTTTGCTGAGGGCGGTACAGGTTGGGGAAGGCGTTTTGCAGTCCAAGCGAATATGGGTGAAACGGCTCGTGGAAGAAGCGCTCCACGCTCGTCCACTCGACGATCTTGCCGGCGTACATGACTGCCACGTCGTCGCACGTTTCGGCGACAACGGAGATATCGTGCGTGATCATAATGACGGAGAGGTGCAACCGCTCCTGCAATTCGCGGAAGGTGCGCAGCACCTGGTGCTGGACGATCACGTCGAGGGCCGTGACGGGCTCATCGGCGATGACGAGATCAGGATCAAGCGCGAGCGCCATCGCGATCACCGCGCGCTGCCGCATGCCGCCCGAGAATTCGTGCGGATAATTGTTCAACCGGTCGGCGGCGAGACCGACGAGCGCGAAGAGTTCCCTAGCGCGTTCCATCGCTTCTGTTCGCGATTTGCCGCCCCGGTGGATGAGAACTTCAAGGAGCTGATCACCGACACGGTAGACAGGATCGAGCGCGTCCATGGACGACTGCGGAACCATGGCGATCTCGCGCCAGCGCACCCGGCGCATTGTCTCTTCGGGCAAGGTGACGAGATCGCGGTCCTTGAAGAGGATTTCTCCACCAGAGATCCGGCCGTTTCGCGGCAACACTCTGAGCAGCGCGCGTCCGGTGGTGGTTTTGCCGCAGCCGCTTTCCCCGATAAGACCGAGGTGGCGGCCGGCTTCAAGGGTAAACGAGATCCCGTCAACCGCTTTCATCACCCCCCGCTGGGTCAGGTAATCGATCTGTAATCCGTTGACAGCAAGCAGCGTCATTGCAGGCTCACGTGGCTGGCGTGCGACATTTGGTTACCGCTCTCGAAGGCGCGGGAAGAGCAGCTCCTCATACCCGCGGCCAATAAAGAACCCGGCCATCACGGCGAGCATGATGCACACGCCGGGAGGCACGAACCAGTAATAGGCACCTCGCGCCAGCGCCTGGCTGACGTAGGCATCCTGCAGCATGAAGCCCCAGCTCACGACCGTCGGGTCGCCAAATCCGAGAAAGCTAACCGACGCTTCCGTGAGAATTGCCCAGCCGATTGCCAGGGTCCCATACAAGAACGAAAGCGCAAGGATATTCGGCGCGATATAGATAAAGATTGTGCGCCAGGCGCTAGCGCCGGAGACGCGCGCGGCTTGAACGAACGCCCGCTCGCGCACGGTCAACACTTGGCTCCGGATCACGCGGGCCGTGTCGCGCCAGAGGAGCAGCGCCATGGCCAGCACCACATTCCAAATGCTGGGCTCAAGGAACGCGACCAGGACAATGACGAAGGGCAAGAACGGGATGCCGAAGGCGATATCGGTCAGGCGCATGAGCAGGGTATCAACCCAACCGCCGAAGTAGCCGGAGATCAGCCCGACAATGGTGCCGATGCAGGCGACGAAGAATGCGGCGGTGAAGCCGACGAACAGGGCCGGGCGGGTGCCGTAGATGAGCTGGGAGAAGATGTCTCGTCCAATGTTGGTCGTGCCGAGCGGGAACTGCCAGCTCGGCTTTTGGTTGGTCAGCCAGATGCCGTCGTTCTCCATGACTGCATGGGGATCGTGGGGGGCAAGCACGGGCGCAAAAATGGCGACCACGATCATGATCGCGTAGATGATCACCCCGGCCAGGGCAAACCGATCGCGTTTGAGGATCTGCGCAGTCGGTCCCAAGAGCCCCCGTAGCCTGGCGAAACGCGGGGGCGATGCTGCCGGAGTTAGAAGCTCAACGCTGCGCGCTGTTTCTGTCATGCCGACGCTCCCCGCCGCCCAGCGGCGACACGCGGATCGAGCGCGCTGTACAGCAGATCGGCCAGAAAATTCATCGTGACAATGACGAGAGCGATGAGCAGAAACGCTCCCTGGGCCAGGGGATAATCATGCCCCTGCACCGCGCGGACGAGGATCCGGCCAATGCCGGGCCAGCTAAAGACCGTCTCGATAACGACATTGCCACCCACGGCATACCCAATGCCCAGCGTAAGCGCGGTCACGATAGGCAGCAGGGCGTTGCGGGCGGCGTGGGCGAGCATGATGCGCCATTCGGACAGCCCTTTCATCCGCGCCATGACGACGAAATCCTCGTCCAAGACTTCGAGCATGTTCGAGCGCATCAGCAGCAGAGGCAGCCCTTGCAGGTAGATGGCGAGGGTGACAGCCGGCAGGACCAGGTGACGCCAGAAGTCACCGGACGCGAGTTGCTCGAAGATCGAACTGTAGATGGTACCGGGACTCGCCACACCGGACGACGGGAACCAGCGGAGCTTGAACGAGAAGAATGAGAGCAGCAGCATCCCGACGAAGAACTCTGGCGCGGCGCGTGTCATGAGGGCGAAGAGGATGCCACCGCTCTCCAGCCTGGTTCCCCGCCGCCAGGCGAGCAATGCCCCACCGACGACGCCGAAGGCATAGGCAAGCAGCAAGGCGGTGCCAGTGAGGAGGATCGTGTTGGGGAAGATATCCATCAAGATGTCGAACACGGGCCGCCGTTGAAAGAAGGAATTGCCCAGGTTTCCGGTGGCCACATTTTTCAGGTAATAGAGATATTGCACCGCCAGCGGCTCATCTAACCCGAACTGCTTACGAATGGCGCGCTCTTGCTCCTCGGTGAAGGTGGGGTCGATGAATGCGGTCAGCGGATCCCCAGGCATGAGCCGGAACATGAGAAAGAGCACGGTGACAATGACCCACAGGACGATGGCCATTTGGATGAGGCGACTCAGGATGTAACCGGCGCGGGAAACGAGCATCTGGCACAGCCTAGTATCGTCGTGGTGCGGCGTGCGCACGCCACGCGGTGGACAAACCGGTAGCCCCTTCCCCCAGATGAGCCAGGGGAAGGGGCGAACAGCACATCCGTGCGATTAGGCGCTCCCTGTCTCCAGGGTCTCCGTCTTGCCCTCGGGATAGAGCAAGAATCCGTCATCGTCCCAGGAGTATCCTGCCTCCTCGAGAATCTTGCGCGCGCCCTCGATGTCAGAGGTGGCGTAGTCGGGCAGGTTCGGCGCGTGCCAAAACTCGAGCGCTTTGGAGACGTGGGAGTCGGCGACGGTGGCAAAGCCCTTGAAAATATTGGCCACAATCTGATCCTTGCCGATGGCGGTGGCCATCGCTCGGCGCAACGCAGGATCGTCCAGCGGTGGACGTCGCTCGTTTGGAGCAAGGAAGCGGAATCCCACGACGATCGTCGAGACCATCGCCAGATTCTCGCTGGACTCCACCGTCTGCTTGAGTAGCTCGGCGTCTCCCGTGTAATCCGAGAGGAAGTTGATCTCACCGCTTTGGAGCGCGCCAAGCGCTGCCGCCACATTTGGCATGTCGCGCAAGATCCAGCGGCTCATCTTCGGCGCGTCGAAGTGCTCAGGGTTCGCTTCAAGAATGATCTCCTGGGAGCGGGCCCAGTTGACGAACTTGAATGGACCGGAACCGATCGGGCGCTCTTCCTGGTAATCCTGTGCATTCTGATCGTCTTTCGTCGCCAGGTCGGCGAGAATCGGTTCCCAGATATGCTTGGGGATCAAGTTAATCTTCGCCAGGCCGGCGGTTTCAAACGCGGCATATGGCGCTTTGAGCTTGAACTGCACCTGGTTGTCGCCAATGGCGGTAACGGACTCGATCGGCGCCACGAACGGCTTGTACATTGGCGCTTCGTCGCCCGCTGGAGCCTGGAAGCTGAAGATGACATCATCGACAGTCACCGGCTGGCCGTCGTGCCACTTCATGCCTGGGCGCAGGGTGCAGACCACCGTGACATCGTCGGTCCACTCGACACGCTCGGCCGCGTAGGGCTCTGGCAGGCCATCGGGATTGATGCGCATCAGGCGGTCCCAGATCAGCTCGGTGATCCAGGAGTCGGTGCCACCCGAGATGTAGAGCGGGTTGATGGCCTGCACCACGGCCTGCGTGTTGAGGATCATGTCCTTCTGGTCGGTCAGCGGCGTGGCGCGGACGAAGGTCCAATAGTTCTTGATGCCGATGCCTTTCGCCTCAATGATCGTGTTGGGATCCCAAATCGCCTTGTTGTAAGCGTAGGACTGGTGTGGATAGACGAAGAAGATGTAGGGCTGATCGTTGGCCACGATCTGCTGGATCTGATAGATGAGCTCCCGGCGCTTCTCGCGGTCCATTTCGGCGCGCTGCGCCTCAGCGAGCCGGTCATACTCGGGGTTGATGTAACCGACGAAGTTGTAGCCATTCTCTGCGGTCGAGGAGTGGAACAGGTTGTAGACGAATTCGTCGGGATCAAGGCGCTCGGGCCGCCCGACCATCTGCCAGGCCGTCATGTCCCACTTGTCGCGATTGAACCAGACGAGGTCGCTCATCTGCTCCCAGGGAACAACCTGGATATCGAGATCGAGGCCAATCTGCTTGAGCTGGCTTGCGGCGAGCTGGATGGACTCGAATTCTTCTGGCACGTTGGCCTGAGGCTGAACGAGAAGTTGGAGCTTGCGCACCCGGCGGGAGCCCACCTGTGCATGCGTTGGTGCTGGCCTGATCGCTGCAAGCGAGCCACCAGCGGCAACCGCACCGCCCAGCACCGCGGCGCGACGCATCAGCTCACGCCGCGATAGCTCTGCTGAAGCTAGTGAATCCGCCGAGGACTGTGCCGGATCGTCACGCCGTGGTGTCATGGACCCCCTCCTTAGGCTCGGTGCGGCCACGATGGCCGTCACTACCGGTTCCTCCGGCGCTGCACCTGTGCCGGCTCGTGAGCCGGAATCCCGGCGCCTTGCCGAATACCTCGAGAGTTTCTGATAACGAAACAGTGTAGCGTTCAGGACAACATGATAGGAGCAGGTCACGGCCGCTGTCAAGCGCGGGCCGCAGCGTCGCTGCACGAGTGACAGCCGCGACTCCTGAAAATTTCGCCGTCCGCTGGCGAGCCAGTGCGTCAGCGGCTCATCCAGGGGCTGTGCGCGAGGGTTAGACGAGCGTGCGGGCAAGGTGACCCAGCGAGAGACACCGGCTACCTGGCCATCTCAAGCGCGAAGCGTGAGGCGTCTCTCCCTGACGGTGGTGCCATGACACGTGCATTCTTGCCGCGCTCTCGGAAAATCGGGCGGACGGCGCGGAAGCGTTGCTGCTGCAAGCCGCGCTATCCTCCCGGCTCGGTTGGAGCCTCCGCGGCCTCGGTGGGCGCTTCCGTCGGCGCAGGCGGCGACTCCTCTGCCGGCGGTGGCTCAGCCGGTGGCGCCTCGGTCGGCGGTGCCTCGGTCGGTGGCGGCTCGGTCGCGGGTGGCTCGGTCGCGGGTGGCACATCTGTTGGTACGCCGGTGGGCACGCCGGTCGGGCTTGGCGTCGCCACTGGCGTCGCGCTTGGGGATGGCACCGGTGGAGCAGCCGGTGATGGCGCTGGCGGCGGAGGTGGTGGCTCCGGATCGGCATAGTCCGGTACGCCGGCGCTTACGTTCGGGAACGAGACGGCCACACTGCCTGGCAAGATGCCGAAATACGCGCCACCGCTTGGGTCCGGCGGCAACCACAGCAGTGGATCGATCCGGCCACCAGTGGAAAGATCAATAACACCAAAATGGAGATGCTCTCCGGTCGAGTAGCCAACCGAGCCGACCTCAGCGATGGCTTGGCCCGCCTCAACCCACTGCCCCGGTTGCACATACGTCGTGACCCAGTGCAGATATTCGGTTGCCCAGCCAGCGTTCGGCCCATCGTGTACGATCACTAGCCTGGTATTTGCGATGCCTGCCGGCCGATCGAGCCCCGCCTCCACCACCGTGCCCGAAGCTGCGGCATAGATCAGCGTGCCCAGCGGCGCAGCCAAATCGAGGCCGGTGTGCATCGCTGGCGCATCAGGAGGGCAGCCCGGAACGACCGCGTAAAAGCCAAGCTGCGGCACGCAGCCAAAAGGCTGGCTGAACCAGTATGTACCAGGAGCAAGTGGCCAGACTCGCGCTCCCGCTGGCTGTTGTGCCTCGGGAGACTCCGTCGCAGCATTGTCGCTTTGGCCACCTTTGCCACGCGGCTTGGCCGCCGGATTGTGATAGGCTCGTGGAGTCGGACGCGGCCGGATCGATTCACCGACCGGCGTCTCCTCATCCGCGGCTACGGCCGATCCTCCCATGAGCGCCATCAGGCATAGCGCCAGGATGAGACCCCGAGCAACAATCACAATGGTGTGTCTCCCCTCCCCGTGTGGAAGCATTCTGGCAAGCATTCCATGACACGGATTCACTATAGGGGGTCGTGCTAGCCTTCGCTAGATGGTTCACGTGGTCAAAATGGAGGATTTTCCCCCACACGGGCATCCTATCCCGAGCGCCGGTCGGCCAATCAGGCACACAGCGCCAGCCTGCGCTACGCTCCAGCAAGCATGACTCGTTGGGCCTGCCGGAAGCCGCACCGGCGCGGGCAGGTTCACACCCATCGATCAGACGAGGAGCAAGGCACGAAATGGATCGTCTTCCGTTTGCGCAACCGGGCCGATTTTGGCGAGGCAATCTTCACACCCACTCAACCTGCTCCGATGGTCGCAGACCGCCCGAGGAGGTGGTGCGGGCATATCGCGAGCGCGGGTACGATTTCCTCGCCATCACCGATCATTTCCTGGAACGGTATGGTTTCCCCATTGTGGACACCCGTCCGTATCGGGATGCGACGTTCACCACGCTCCTGGGCGCTGAGCTTCATGCTCCCGCGCTGTCACACGGCGAACCGTGGCACCTGCTGGCTGTCGGACTGCCCCTCGATTTCGCCCCGCTCAGCGATGGCGAAACGGGACCTGAGCTAGCCGCCAGGGCCGCGGAAGCGGGAGCATTTGTCGGCATCGCGCATCCGGCCTGGTACGCGCTGACGCTCGAGGATAGCTGGTCGGTTGAGGCTGCCCACGCCATCGAGATCTACAATCACACCACGGCGCACCATAATGACCGCGGCGATGGTTGGTATTTGAGCGATCAGCTCTCGATGCGAGGCCGGCGGCTCCTGGCCTATGCAGCCGACGATACCCACTTCAGCGACCGTCCCGACGCGTTTGGCGCCTGGGTCATGGTGCGAGCGCCTGAGCTCTCGCCCGAAGCGCTCCTGACCGCCCTGAAGGCTGGTCACTTCTACTCAAGCCAAGGGCCCGAGATTCACGACGTGCGCATCGAGGGAACCGAAATCTTTGTCGCGTGCTCGCCCGCGAGCGTCGTCTTTGTGACCGGCGCTGGCTCCCGCGCTGCGCAACGGCGCGGAGACGGAATCACGGAAGCGACCGTATCCATCGAGAAATTCCTTGGCAGCTACTGCCGTGTGACAGTACTCGATCAGCACGGCCGGCGCGCCTGGACGAACCCAATCTGGCTGGGCTAGCTCGGAGGGGGTTAGGGAGGGGGGTCAGGAGTCAGGGGTCGGGGGTCGGGGGTCAGTTTAGGGGCTAGGGGCTAGGGGCTGGGGGCTAGGGAGGGGTCAGGAGTCGGGAGTTAGGGGTCAGGGAAGCGGAGAGCTACGAGCTTCCAGCTTCGAGGTGTGAGCTATCAGCCGTCAGGTGTCAGGAGTCAGCCGATAGCCGATAGCCGATAGCCGGTAGCCGATGGGGACACGATGCATGGCGACCCTACAGATCCTGGACGTCTCGGGAGGCCGCTGGTGCCTCCCCTACCGACCAGGGAAGGGCGCGATGAATCGCGCCCCGACGTCACCTGACGGCTGATAGCTCACCACTCGAAGCTCGTCGCTTCCCCAGCCCCTAACCCCTAGCCCCCAACCCCCACACCGACCCCTGACCCCTGACTCCTGACCCCCCTCCCTAGTCCTTCAAGGCTAGTGATCCTCGCTTGGGTGCCGGTGCCGTCCCCGGCGGGGCGCATGCGCGTGGGCATAGCCGTTGTGCGTGTGCCAGACCGGTCGCACATCGCGCGGGTCAGCCTTGAATAACAGCTTGGGCATGGTATAGACGCGGCGCGCTGGCGTTTCGCAGACCGGGCAGGCAGCAGGGGCAGATGCCTCTTCGACCGGGCGCTCCCGTTCAAAGCGCGCTTCGCATTCCGGACACGCGTACACATAGACCGGCATCTAGTTGTTCCTTTCGCCAGGCAGTTTCCAAGCGGCGCGGGGTGGGCTGTTATTCCTGGCACGCCTTGCAACGGCCAAACAAGGCGAGATGGTCAATAGTCGCTTCAAAGCCATAGCGCGTCTGGATTGCATCGCGCAGTGGCGCCACAAGCTCATCGTCGAGGATAAGCATGTGGCCGCAATCCCGGCAGATCAAATGATGATGGCGGCCATCGTCGAGGAGTTCGTAATGGCGTGCGCCCTCGCCCAGGTCCGTCTCCGAGATCAAGCCGAGATCACGAAAGAGTTCCAGCGTGCGATAGACCGTCGAACGATTGACCGCTGGCGCGAGCGGTCCGACGCGCGCATAGACTTCATCCGCGGTCAGATGCTCACCAGGGCGGGCAAACGCCCCAAGAATCAAGAGGCGCTGCGGCGTAACCCGCTGTCCAACCGCGCGCAAGCGGGCCGCAAGCTCTTCCGGTGAGCGTCCAGGCAGCCATGCCCCAGGTTTCGTTCCCACACTCGTCGTCGTCATCGCGTTATTCGAACGAGATGCAGCACTCGGCGCCACCGTCCCCTGATCGAGGTATCGTGCGTCACTCGTACAGATAGTACCACCTTGATCCACGCCGTCCGGGCAGGTAGTATGCAAACTCGTGCTGATGCAAATGATCGCATCTGCGCGAAGTTTCGTCGGGAGATGATAACGCCTCTTTCCGTCAGCATCGAGGAGTCCAGACTCGCAGGAGGAGACTGATGACGCGCCCAGGAGTGTTGACGCGCCGGCAGGTGGTGAGCGCGGCGATCGCCGCTCCGAGTGCCTTGCTCCTCGCCCGGATCGGTGTCGCCCAGGAAGCCTCCCCGATTGCTCCCGCATCAAGCCTCGGCTGGAGCGATAGCTTCGATCTAGATGACGGCCGGTTGCATGTTGCCACGACCGTTGCCCCCATCAGCTCAATCGTTCGCAACGTCGGCGGCACGCGCATCAAGCTTCACGGGATCGTTCCCGATGGCACCAACAGTCACACCTTCGAGCCAGCGCCGTCGGATGCGGCGCTGCTCTCCAAGGCCGATCTCGTCATCGTCAACGGGCTCGATTTGGAAACGCCGACCATCGAACTCGCCAAGGCCAACCTCAAAGACGGCGCGGAGATTTATCCGCTCGGGGAGAACACAATCACACCGGAGGAGTACGCCTACGACTTCTCCTTTCCGCGAGAGGAGGGACACCCCAACCCCCATCTGTGGCCGAACGTCGCGTATGCCATTCGCTATGCCGAGCTCACCGCACAGAAGCTATCCGAGCATGACCAAGCGAACGCTGCCTATTACCAGGACAACCTGGCTCGCTACGTTGCGGTCCTGAGCCGCTTGGACCAGGG
>JBHOQQ010000008.1:0-13584 GCA_042408955.1 Thermomicrobiales bacterium | reverse complement strand
CTCGGTGAAGGTGAGTTCCACTGCCCGGATGCGCGAGAAACTGGAACGGTGGTGCCGGACGTAACGCGCGACATACGTCCGCGCCGTTGCTTTCATCCGGTCCTCCACATCTTTGGACCGCGAACCGAACGAGATCCAATGCTCATCGAAGAGTATCCCGGCAATCTCCTCGTCGACCGGCTCACCGCGCAGCGCTCTTTGGTGGAGTGCCTCCAGGGTACGATGGAGACTGGCGCCGAATTGGACGAAGTACCATGTGGGAACGGCCATCTCGTCCTCAAAGGCGAGACGGTACCGCAGCGGGCAGGTGATATACTCATTGATCGCCGAAAAGCTCAACTGCCTACGCGGCCCGTTCGCAGGATTTCTGGTCGTGCTCGCCACGGGCTCCCATGCGATTGGACCTTGCACCGGCGCGAGGTCCATTTCTGCCAGGAACCGAGAGGGTTTGCATCGTTGCTGGCGAACCCTTTCCGAGGCACTGACGATGAGGAGGTCGCGCGCTCGGGTCAGCGCAACGTAGAAGAGCCGCCGCTGGTCGGGAATGTGCGTTTCCGGCTCGACTACCCGCCGGCGCTCAGCAATCTCCGGCGGCATCACCTGCGGCGCGAGATCGTCGGGGATGAGGAAGCGGCGCTTGCGCTCCCGGTTCGGAAGGCGCCCTTCAATGACTGAGGCGATCGCAACCACCGGGAATTCGAGACCTTTGGCCTGGTGAATGGTCATGATCTGCACGGCATCATCCGCCGGAAGCCGCCGCTCGTCAATCGACCGGTCGGGCAGGCTCCAGAGAAACTCCCCGAAGCGATAGGGAGAGCGCGAGCTTCCATGCCGGTCAAAATCCAGCGCGAGCTGGGTAAATTGAGCGATGTTCATTACGGCAGTGGTGTCCCCTTCCCGGAGGCGGCCAGCCACATACCCGCTGATCACCAGAATTTCATGGACCAGCCCGACAATGCTGGCGTGCTCGCGGTTTTGCACGTTGCGGTGCAGCGCCGTCAGTCCGGCCAACACCCGCAGATCGCGCTTGTTGCGAATTCCAAGGCCAGCCAGCCCCGCCTCATCCAATTTCCAGAGATTGCCGTCGTAACTCTCAAGGACGACGCGCGTATCCGGCGAAAGATCCAGCACCGGCCCATCGAGCATGTCCGTGCGCCAGTAATTCGGCCATCCGAGTGAGACAACCAGATCTATCAACTGCTGAATATCCGGACGGTCAAAAAACCGGCCATCGCCGGTTACCTGATATGGGATGCCGCGCTCCTCCAATCCGGACAAAAGCGGACTTGCATAGTGTTTGACGCTCGAGAAGAGCACGGCCACATCAGACCACCGGTTTATGAGACGGCCACGGAAGAGCTCTCCGATGAGCTCGGCAAGCTGTTGCCCTTCGTCCTCAACATCGTGGGCAGTAACCAGGAGGATGTCGGGTCCCGCTCCGCGGTGAGCAACGAGCGCCTTGGTGTATCGAACTGGGTTGTGAGCGATCAGGCGGCTGGCAAAGTCGACTATCGGCCTCGTCGAGCGAAAGTTGCGACTTAGTGTGATTTGGCGAGCATTTGGAAAGCTGTTTGGGAAATTGAGAAAGTTCTGGACGGTCGCGCCGCGAAAGCGGTAAATGCTCTGGTCGTCATCCCCCACGACGCAAAGGTTGAACTCCGGCGCCGCGACCAAGCTGAGGATGCGATCCTGGATGACATTCGTATCCTGATACTCATCTACCATCACGTAGTCAAATCTGGCTTGGATTGCGTCCCGGACTGATGTGTTGTCGGAGAGGACTAGGTAGGTCTCCCGCTGCAGGCCCGCAAAGTCGAGGAGGCGCTCTTCCTTGAGGAGCTCGCGGTACCGGCCATACGCCTCGGCAACCGCAACCTCATCGGGATCAGCATCGCTGGCCCGGCGCGCCTCGACAAGCTTGGCAGGATCGACGAGCTCTTCGCTGTAGGCATTGAACGCCGCGATGATCTCGCCCAAGCAATCGCCCAGCTTGCCCTTGCCGCGGCCAATGCCGAGATCCTTGAGATGGCTGAGGATAAAGAGATATTGTGCGCGTTCGTCCAGCACCTGAAGGAATGGGCCATAGTCGTGAGCTTCGGGAAACTCCTCCAGCAGCCACTGGCAGAACCCGTGGATCGTGGAAATAAAGACGCGGTCTGCATCGCCGCGGAGAAACTGGGTGAGTCGAAGTTTTAGCTCAGTTGCGGCCTTTCGGGTGAACGTTGTGAGCAGGAGCGCTTCTGGCTCGACCCCGCGCTCACAGACGAGATAAGCCGCACGCCGCAGCATCACCTCGGTTTTGCCAGCGCCAGGGCCAGCGATAACTACCAGCGGACCACGGTCATGGAGAATGACTGCTCGCTGCTCCGGTCCGACCGTTTCGGGGAGGATATCTAGCGTCGTTGCCATGTCCGACTTTCCCCTGCAATTGTGCGCGGATGAGAGCAATGGTTGCGGTAAGCTGCTTCGTTATCCCGATACCGCCATCGGTGATTTGGTAAGCGCGTCTCTCACACGTACTGTAATCAGCGAGCGCATGTCCGGCAATCGGGCGACTGACCGCATTGAGAATCTTGATGAGGCCTCGATCAGGACAGCGGATAGGAGCGGACGTTAGTGGAAGGTAACTGGCGAAGAGTCACATTTCGTGTGAGTAGCAGCGTGGTGAGTCGCGAGACAGGCGGCAACATCCCCACCCAACGACACTGCTGAACAACAAATGACGCCGACAACCGCTTGCGCAGTCATCGGCGCCACGTCCTGAAGCTCCGGGAAGTCTCCCGGTTCCTCGAAGAGGAGTTCCGGGACGACCGGGCGAGCAACCCACGAACGGAACCGTTGCGCGGATGCCCAGGTCCGGAACGACGCAGCGAGCGGCTTTGTCGTTCCCGCCTCCGGTTCCCCTGCCGATCGTTGCCGACCGCCAGGAGACCGGGGCTGCTCGACAGGCTTGGCGCGGAGTCGAGCGGACCCTTCGCCCCAGGGTAGAATGGACCTTCCGGTCGCATTCTCCCCTGCAACCGGTTGATTCGGATGACTCCGTTTCTCCCGATTGGCCGCTTGCGCGGCTCCCGTCGCTTCAGTACGTACACTCTAGCAGCCCGTTGCCTGTTTGTCAATACCCCTGAGCGAGCAATTTTCAAACTCCCTTCACGGTCCCGTCAGTCGCCAGAATCGCTCGGCTGGCTCTCCCCGACCAACCTCTCGCGCATGCCGGATCATCGCCTGCCCAATCTCCGCTCGGGTCGGATTCGCCGCGATTCCCTGAAACACGGAGGCTAACTGCGACCGATACGTCATGATGGCGTCGAGCTTCCTCTCCCACACCGCCGAAATCGGGACCACCCCAATGGGAGACAGCGTACCTTCCGCCTCTGTGAGGCGCCGCTCAGTTGCTCCGGGTCGCAGTGCATATGGAAGATCCTCGTAAATCCAAACGTCTGCGCCGGCGGCGGCCAGGCGTGCGGCAACCCGGAACGCCAGCCGGTGATCGACATGACCGCCGATTCCCAGCGGCGCGTACCACCGTACCTCGCGCGATGACGACATAATCACGCGCTCGCCGATCTCGGCAACGACTCGCTCTGGTAGCTCGTGCTCGTCCGCCGCCGGCTCGCCCAGCAGTGTCGCCTCATCGGTATACCGGTGTCCTCGGTAAATCGCGTCCGGGAAATCAAGGACGCGCACGCTTGCCCCAAGAATCGCTGCTGCCGCCTCTTCCTCCGCGCGCCGTCTCGTCACAACGTCTTCTGCACTCACTCCCCACCGCGCGTGGAGTTCCTGGGCAAACGGGCTCAGATTTTGCCTCGGGGGCGGCGCGGCTCCAAAGAGCACCACAATCTCCGCCACCGCGCCAGCGCCTGTCAGCAACGAAACTGTGCCACCACACGACAACGGGATATCGTCGTAGTGAGGAGACAAGAACATGTGACGGGATGGCGCAGAGACCACACTCAGGGAGATCGCTTCAGCGCACATCACCGGGCCTCACCCCGAGCGGGGACACCCGCACCAGTGCCCACGTAGCGGACGCGCTCGTCTCCGACCCGGCGCGTGATCCGCCGCTGATCGAAATACTCCAGGGTCGCCTGAGCGTATTTCCTGCTCGTGTTGAAATGATCGCGAAACCCCGCCAGTGTGATCCGCCCTTCGCGGTCAAGAATCTCTAACACCTCGCGTGCCAGGCGAGCCAGCGCTGCCGCCGAGTAGACGACGCCATCCGCCACCTTAACGACCTCACCCAAATCAATCAAAGCGCCGAGCGTGTCTGCATCGATACCAAACTCTGCTGGAGAAGGTGGCGCATACGGGGCAGCCTCAAGCGCCGCCAGATACCGATCGGCGAGCGCCCGGCGTGCCGAGTCGAGCACGATGGTAAACTCCGGCAGCCGCACCGTCGCCCCGTCGTCAACCACCACGCCATCGCGCACAGCCGCCATCACCACGTCATCGAACAACCGGCCAGTCGCCAGACGCAGGCGGCTGCGCAACTCCTCGCGCGGCATGCCCCGCCGCAATGGTTGCGCCGCGTGATACGACGCGAGCACGTTACGAATGTGGGCGAGCATCTCCTGCCACGCTGAGGTGGTGACGACGAAGGCGGCGGGGCGAACTTCGCCTTCGCCGAGCACGCGAACCTCCCCCTCGGCGATCAACTGCGCCAGGGCCTCGTCTATTTGCTGCTCGCTCAGCCCCGCGGCAAGACTTTGCCTCAGCGCCCGAATCTCGGTCGGCTGCCTGGCGAGCGCCTGCAGAACCAGCTCATCGGGGCTCCCTTGCGCCAGGGTTTCTAGCGCACTGAGAACTTCTGGCCGGAACCGGCGGTGCCGAGGTGGATGGGCATCGACAATGACGCCGCCCCCAATCGTCACTCCCGGAGAAGGCTGACGGATGATGCAGCGGTCGCCACGCGCAGCCACAATCGGCTCCCGAAATCTCAGTTGCACCCAAGCGCGCTCGCCAGGCTCAATTCGCTCGCGGTCGAGGAGTGTCAGCCAGGCGTTCGCCTCCTTGGCCCCGGTAAAGAAATCGACACTATCGTTTTGCTCCAACGCCTTCGGTGCCGATGGCAGAAGCTTGAGCTGAACATCGAGTCGCTGCGTTGGACGGAGGAAACCCGGCTCGGCCAGGACATCGCCCCGGCGCACATCCTCCACGGCGACACTCGCGATGTTGACGGCCACTCGCGACCCGGGCAAGGCCCGCTCGATCTTTTGACCGTGGGATTGCAACCCCCGGATGCGAGTCACGAGCCCTTGCGGCAGGATTTCCACTTCTTGCCCAACGGCCAGCGGTCCCCCGAGGAGAGTGCCGGTAACCACCGTGCCAAACCCGCTCACTGTGAAGACGCGGTCTATTGGGAGCCGGGCTTTGGCGTGATCTGAGGCGACCCGGGAGCTTTGCAAGACGGCGTCGAGTGCCTGCACGAGTTCCGGTAGCCCGTCACCCGTCACCGCCGAGACAGGAATGATGACGGCCTGCTCCAGCGTCGTCCCGGACACCGCCTCGCGCACCTCTTCCATGACGAGAGCAAGCCATTCATCGTCGACAAGATCACGCTTCGTGATCGCGATCACCCCATTGGACACAGCGAGCAGATCGAGAATAGCCAGATGCTCTCGCGTTTGCGGCATCGGACCCTCGTCGGCCGCGATGATCAGCAGCGCCGCATCAATGCCACCAACGCCGGCGAGCATGTTCTTGATGAATCGCTCATGGCCGGGAACGTCAATAATGCCCACCCGCCGGCCGCTCGGTAGATCCAGGTGAGCGAAGCCGAGATCGATCGTCATCTGCCTGGCTTTTTCTTCGGCTAGCCGGTCCGGATCAATTCCGGTTAGCGCTCGCACCAGCGTCGATTTGCCATGATCGACGTGGCCGGCGGTTGCAATAACAAATGTTTCCCGCAGTTGACTTGACGTGCCTGTCATGAGGATGGTGCTTGATCTCTTCCTTATGAATGTCTCAAGAGCACGGTGCCACCGAAGCGGGCTGTCCAGTCACGCTTCCTCTCCCTGCGCGGTACCGATTGCCACGCCCGCTTGGTTTCGTTGCGCGCCCGTTCTTGCGCTCGCGGGTACAGAACCACGATCAACGCGCACCTGTGGCCCGGCTGATAAGCGATGAATGGGCAGGCCAGATTACCTGCCCATTGGTAGTCTACGCTGAATAGTGCGTGAGCGCATTCACGCGGAAGCGAGGATCATCCCATCCAACGCAAGCTCAAGCGGAGTGCTCGCCAGCACCGCGCACAGTGCCTCCCCCTGGCGAGCGATCCGCGCCAGCTCGGCAGGAGAGATGGTTTGCGCGGCGTCACATTTCGATTGGTCCGGCACCGGATGAACCTCGATGATGAGGCCATCGGCGCCAGCCGCTAGGCCAGCGAGCGCCATGCGCGCGACCAGCGAGCGCCGCCCCGTTCCGTGGCTGGGATCGACGATCACGGGTAGATGGGTCAATTCTTTGGCCAGTGGCACGGCGTTGAGATCAAGACTGAAGCGCACCGCAGGATCAAAGCCCCGAACGCCTCGCTCACAGAGCACCACTGCCGGATTGCCGCTGGCCAGGATATATTCCGCGCTCATCAACCACTCTTCGACCGTCGCTGAGAATCCGCGTTTGAGCAAGACCGGCTTGTTCACCTTGCCGACCCGGCGAAGAAGAGGGAAATTTGCCATGTTTCTCGCACCAATCTGCAACATATCCGCGTACTCTGCAACCAATTCCACCTGATCCGGCTCCATGACCTCGGTGACCACCGGCAGACCGGTTACCTCCCGTGCAGCAGCAAGATAGTGAAGTCCTTTCTCACCCAATCCCTGGAACGCATAGGGCGACGTCCGTGGCTTGAACGCTCCACCGCGCAGCATGTGGGCTCCCGCCGCCTTGACCTGGCGCGCTGCCTCGATGATCTCACTGCGGCCTTCAACCACACACGGACCGGCAATCAAAACCGGACGGCTCCCGCCAATTTCAACTGGCCCCACCCGGACGACGGTGCGTTCCTTCGCCTCTTTGCTCGCCAGCATGTATGGCTTGTGCTGAGGATGAACCCGGCAGATCCCAGGAAGCACCAGCGAATCCGCTGGCAATGCGCCGTCGAGGCCGATGATCGTCCCGCCACGCTCGTCTGGGAGCGTGTGCGCCGTGACGCCGTGTTGGGCAGCAGTGGCTAATAACGTCCCAAGAGTTGATCCGGGCGCATCACTGGCAACATGAATGAGCATGGTCCTCTCCTTTCCCTCTCGTGGCTCGCGGTTCGAGCAACAAAAAACCGAGGCGATTGGCCTCGGTCCCCGACGTCGCTGTTCTTTGGCGAGCGTGCCTATCGCAGAAGCGCCTCACGCCCCGCCAGCGCCGCCGGGGGGTTGGTAGGAGGTAAAGGAGAACCAGAACCAGCAACACGCCATCGTCGGCGTGCCGCGGACCTGCTTACCTGCTACCGGCGCACTCTGCGATTCCATAGGAGATACGGTACAGGCGAATCGGCGCGCTGTCAAGCCCCCCAGCGGCCGCACCGATGCATCCTTGTGGCAGCCACTCCCAACCTCGGCAATCCCGGCCACACGGCGCCCTCGCAATTTGCCATCCAGCCGTTTGCTACACTCCATACCGCGCGCGGCGCGCTGCATCATCGTCACTGGACACTGCTGTTAGGCGAAACAAGAAAGGCAACGTCACCGCTCCCATGCGCCCGAATGGTCAGCCACTCACATTCACGGTCAACCCGCGTCTCGATGCTGCGCTGCTGCAAGGATGGGAAGCGTGGGAAGACGCCGCGCGCATCGAAGGCGTTGAAGAGACAGCCCGGTGGCTCGCTCATCGCATCGGCCAGCCTCGCCTAAAGGAAGATCTCTTCGACTCCGTGCACACCTTATTGCTGTCAGCCAGTGAAGAAGAGCGGGCGCTTGCGAGAGCGGAAATCGCTGAACTTGCTGACGAGTCGGACCCGATGCTCGCCGACACACTCTGGGAAGGGGTGCTCGAAGCCGGTTACCACCTCGATGATCCAGACATCATCTTCGCGGCCACCACCCACCTCGCCGCGATTGCCGAAGCGCAAGGTGATCCTCTCGCGGCAGCCGAGTATTACATCAACTTTCTGAACTGGCGCCGCGCCGACGAGCATACCAGCGATGCCGAGCACGTCCAGACCGCTTTCGATGAGATCATCAGGCTGGCGCGCCTCGACGGTGATCAGCGTGCCGCCGCGCTCTATGAGTTCCGGCAAGCGCAATTTACTCGGCTGGAAGAGGCTGAGGACGATCGGGTGACCGTTGGCGATTGGGAGACGGATCCCCGCCCCTACGAAAGCTGGGCCTGATCTCAGACCTCTCTCTGGCAGGGCATAGCCCACCTCTCGCGATCGCCGTGTCATGCGAGTTTCTGGTATGTTTTCTTGCGAATAGTGACCATGGCTGGACCTGGGGGAGCCAGCAGGTCGCGATCGGCGTCTTGCCTTGCAGTTGAAAGGAGGGACTCACAGCGATGGCGTTTGAACTTCCACCGCTTCCTTACGATTACTCCGCCCTTGAGCCGTATATCGATACGGCCACGATGCATTACCACCACGACAATCACCATGGCACCTACGTCACCAACGTCAACAATGCAATCAAAGGCACCGAGTTCGACTCCTGGTCGATCGAGCAGCTCCTGACCAACCTCGACAAGCTCCCCGACGCAATCCGCACCCCGGTCCGCAACAACGGCGGCGGCCACTACAACCACACCCTGTTCTGGGAAATCATGGCGCCCGCCGGGACCTCCGCCGGCCCCAGCGGCCCCCTGGCCGACGCCATCACCCGCGACTTCGGCTCGCTGGATGCCCTCAAAGACGCGGTCACTAAGGCGGGGTTGGGCCGGTTTGGTTCCGGGTGGGCTTGGGTGGTCATCCAGAACGGCAAGCTTGCCGTCCTCAGCACCCCCAACCAGGACAACCCGCTGATGGATGGCTCGGGCTATCCCCTCTTCGGGGTGGATGTCTGGGAGCATGCCTATTACCTGAAGTATCAGTACCGGCGGGGCGAGTACCTGGCGGCCTGGTGGAACGTCGTCAACTGGGAGGCCATTGCTCGCCGCTTCGAGCAGGCAGGCGCCAAGTAACCCGTACCCGAGCACACTTTCGGCGAATCCCGGCGGGAGCAGTGGTTAGCTCCCGCCGCTTTGTTTCTGTACTATGACGCCGCAACGCGACACATGGCGCGCCAGACCTGCGTGGAGGAAGCATGACATGCCAGAGCGTTTTGATCTGGTCATTCGGGGCGGAACCATCGTCACCGAGGCTATGCACGCGGTGGCCGACATCGGGATACGTGGGGAGACGGTCGCGCAGATGGGAAATGACCTGCGAGGTGAGCGCGAGATTGATGCGAACGGCAAGCTCGTTTTGCCCGGCGGCATCGACGCTCATGTGCATCTGACGCCGTCTGAGGACATGCTGGCCGGTCCCCGCTGGTGCGACGACTTCTATTCGGGCACCAGAGCCGCTGCCGCTGGAGGAATCACCACCGTTGGCAACATGACGTTCCCCCGCGCTGGCGAGACGTTACGCCAGGCCATTGCGCGGGAAGCGGCCGAGGCACGTGAGCAGGCGATCATTGATGTGTTTCTCCACCCTGTGCTGACCGACCCAGCCACCCAGCCACTTGCCGATATCCCAGCCGTAGCTGCCGAGGGCCACACATCGCTCAAGTACTTCATGAGCTTTGGCGGGTTTACCCAAGATCCTGTCCCGTATCTCCAGGCGATGCATCTTGCGCGCGAGGCGGGAATGATCACGTTGATCCACTGCGAAGATGCGGCCATGCTGGCACATGCGCGCGATCGCCTGCTCGCGGAAGGAAAGAGCGCCATCGCACACTACCCCGCCTCACGCCCGGTTTCCGCCGAATTGAGCGCCACTGCGCGAGCCGCGGCGTTCGCGGAGCTGACTGGTGTGCCAACGTATATCGTGCACCTCAGCAGCAAGGACGCGCTTGAGGAAACGCGCAAAGCCCGCGCGCGTGGCGTGCCACTCTGGGTCGAGACGCGGCCCTTGTACCTACACCTGACCGAAGAACGATTCCACGAGCCAGATGGCGCAAAGTACGTGGGCCAGCCACCGTTGCGAACGAGGACGGACGTCGAGGCGCTTTGGCACGGACTCACGACTGGCGACATTCACACCGTCTGTACCGATCACGCCCCATGGCGATTTGCCGACAAGGTCTTCCCTGGCGTCAGCATCGACTCAGTCCGCCCTGGTGTGGCCGATCTCGAAACGGTGCTACCGATGCTCTTTTCCGAGGGGATTGCCAAAGGGCGGCTGACCTTGAGCCGCTTCGTTGCCCTTACCTCGACCAATGCCGCCAAGCTGTTTGGCCTGTTCCCGAAAAAGGGCACGATCGCGGTTGGTTCCGATGCCGACCTCGCAATCTGGGACCCACAGCTCAGCAAACCCGTGCGCGCGGCGTCGTTTGTCTCTCAGTGCGATTATTCTCCCTACGAGGGCTGGCCGGTCACCGGCTGGCCAGTACTGACGATCAGCCGTGGAGAGATCGTCTACGATGCGGGCCAGACGAGCGCTGCCGCTGGCCGGGGACAGGTTTTGCGCCGGGCTCACACCCGTCCACTTTGAACCCCATCGTGATACGGAGGATCGAGCAATCCCACGCCAGTCCGGTTACTGACCGTGCTCATTGAATCGAGGGTGGAAACCTCACCGTGAGCCAAGCCCGGATTCCCCAAGCAACGGTTCGAGCGTCCGCACCATCACGGCGAGCCGCTGGCCCACGGCTTTGGCAGTTTCGGTGTTGAGTCGCGTCAGCGGCCACAGCTCGAACAGACGGCCCCACGACATTGTCCACCGCTCCAACTCAACTTCCGGGCCAAGGGTATGCTTCAGCTCGACGATGCGCTCGTTGAAAAACCGGAGAAACGTGAGCGTGGTTACCGGCCCATCCTCGCAATGCAGCCCAATCTCGATGTGGCCGAGCCTGCTATCGAGCGCAACTTCATAGTGAATACGCTCGTTCGCGTAGAACACCTTGAGAAGCGACCCGAATCGCTTGACGCGTGGCTGTGCGAGCTCACCGGGTAGGCGCTGGCGCAACTCGGTCAGCACCACATCAAAAAAAGCCCCACGGCTAACGTCTTGAGCCGGCTCACGTCGTGCGACTACCCTCGCGGGCAGGCTCCGGGTCATCCTGCTTCCTCCACTGTTCGTTCCATATTAGGAGCTTTGGGGGATATCGCACGATGCAATCTGCCGTAAGATAAGCAGCAACCTGCTGAGCCAGTCATGCTCTCAGGGCTCTCCTCTCCTCCTCTCTTCGGGGTCGCCGTTTCGTAGGCGACCCCGTGTATTGTCTCCGACCCGGCCGGCAATGGCATGGCCCCGCGAATGGACGCGGTGACCAAGTACGTTCCGCTCAATCGCAAATCGGTCCAACGGGCTACGCAACACTGGTTACACACCTAGGAGAAATGCATAGCGTATGAGGAAGGCAGCGCTGGCATCAGGCTTGCTCTTGCACGACGGGAGGCAAAGCAGGCCCACGTGCCGAAACAAACCGGCCTCGCCAAGCGTTTGAGGAAAGTAGGCAGTGGAGCCTCGGCAACGCAGGGAAAGGGTGCACATGCTCCGTACAATCGCGCTCTGGTGGATTCGCGGAACCGACAAGGTGATGAACCGGCTCGTGCCAAGGTCGTCGCCGGCGCTTGCGCGGGTACCGATCCGCTCCACCGCTCAGCGACCAAGACGGCGATGAAGCCCGTCGCCTCCTCCCGCCTCCCACCACGGCGGCCGGCGGACAAGACGGCCGGCAAGCCTGGGAGGACGCTAAGATGCACGACGCCGCTGGGCATCCGGCGGCGTCGGTGCGTTCGCGGTAATGACAGCCCGCGCAATTGAGAGGAAGTTTGCCTGCATGATTGATCTGCACATCCACGTGCTCCCCGGAGTGGACGACGGAGCGGCGTCCCCCGACGTCGCACGTGACATGCTCATCCGCGCCAAGGCGCTGGGTTTCACCAGGCTTGTGGCAACACCTCACCTGGATGGCCCACCTACGCCCGGTTACCGCGCGAGAATCGAGGAAGCGGCAGCGACCATCGATCCGATCGCCAACGAGATGGGGCTTAGCCTCGCCCTGGGTTTTGAAAATCTCTTGACTCCAGACCTGCCTCGCCGCCTGGAATGTGGCGATCCGGTCACGCTCGATGGGAGTCGCACCATCCTGGTCGAACTGCCATTCTCCGGGTGGCCCCTCCACACCGAGCAGGCGCTTTTTGCGATCCAAGCGGCTGGCTACCGGCCGCTTCTGGCTCACCCAGAGCGATATGCCACCGTGCAAGCAGATATCGCTCGCGCGCTGGCGCTAGCCGAGCGAGGAGTGTTGCTCCAGGTTACCATTGGCTCGCTCGTCGGCCTGTTTGGCCGGCACGCGCAGCGCGTTGCGGAAGACTTACTGCTCAACGATGCCGTCACTGTGCTGGCAACGGACGCTCACTCCGCGGGGCAGCGAATTGACACCGTAACCCAAGGACTGGCGCGAGCACGGCAACTCGTTGGCAGAGCGCGCGTCGAGCAACTGGTTGCCGAGTATCCGAGCGCTCTGCTGAGCGACCAGGCATTGCCAGCGCTGGCCCCACGCGAGCCAGACGCTGCAGAGGAGAGCCGCCTGCGCGCGGCGTTGCGCCGGCTGACCTGGCGAGCAACCGCATGGTAATGGGAATGCCTGCATTGGCGGCGCAACGAACTTGTGCTACAGTATGAACGTGAGCCGCGGTCCCCGATAGCTCAACGGTAGAGCGGCCGGCTGTTAACCGGTAGGTTCTAGGTTCGAATCCTAGTCGGGGAGCCGATTTCTTAGATCGTCAAGCAATTCCCCGGACGTTACTTACGCTCTGACCAGGCAGCCTCTGTACACCTGGACCACGTGCTATGCCAAAGCCCGACTTGCCGACGTCCGCGCGGGGACTTTCGCCGCGCGCGGACGTCACAAAGCCGCCCACAGCCGGCTGGTCTTGTATGCGTGAGGCCCCACCGAGCCCCTCATTAGGGGCTTTGTAGCTGCAGCGCGGGTCTTTCGTCCCACGCGATCGGGCCGAGCCGAACATCAGCCGGGCTAGATGCTCCAGTCTGGCACCGGCTGGCGGCTGCGATACCGCTGAACAAGGGTTTCCAACGTGATGTTTGAGAGATATTTGATCGCCTGCTGCTGCAACTCGTGCCACGCTTCGTGGACCGGATCGTCCTGCCGGTTCGTGGGATGAGGATGCGCATGACGGTCGAACCCATCAAGGACTTGCAAGATATCCCAGAGACTGATTTCTCGTGGGTCTTTGATCAACTCGTGCCCACCCGCCGGTCCGCGCGTGCTCCGAACGAACCCGGCCCGGTTCAAAGCGCCAAGCACCTGATGCAGATACGCCTCCGGCACCCCCTGACGAGCCGCGATCTCCCGGCTCTGCACCGGACCCTGACCATAGCGCAACGCAAGATCAAAGAGGGCTCGAACGCCGTAGTCCACCCGGCTGGAGACGCGCATTCAGCACCTCGTTCATGCTGCCAGTGCGGTAGCCTTCTAGGTCGAGCGCCAC
>JBHOQQ010000006.1:0-9171 GCA_042408955.1 Thermomicrobiales bacterium | reverse complement strand
CAGGACGATGACGACGATGCCGGTCAGCAGACGAGGGATGACAGAAGCGCGCATCGTTGCACCTCCGACGTGGTTGCTCTCGCCGTGAACACGACAGGAATGCTGAGCGGGAATGGGCCAATCCCGCAAGACTGGCTGATTCCATCACACTTGCGTCTCCAGTTCATGCCCATGCTAGCGAAGATGATCATAGACGTCTATGGACCGGTTGGTTCATTTTCCGGCTGGGAGGAGCCGGGCTGGCGCCTGGCAACCCAGAGCGCGAGCTGCACGCGGCCACGCAGCCCGAGCTTTGCGTAGATGTGATTGAGGTGGTTGTGCACGGTCGCCACGCTGAGGCACAGGCGGTCGGCGATCTCCCGGTTCGAAAGCCCCATGGCGACGAACCGGGCGATCTCCCACTCCCGTCTTGTCAGCGGCAGATCGCGGAACACCTCACCGTGTCCAGCAGCATCTCCCATGATGCATCCCTTGGGCTCATCAGGAACGGAGCACGCGCTTCTTTCCCTTGCACATATGGTGGGTACCGTTGGATCGTGTTACGAATCCATTAAGACTACAATGCTCCCGAAGGCGAGGTTCCGCCCGGATGGATCACGCTACTTGCGATCCTCGCCCGTTTCCTACACCTACCACCACCCAGGAGGTACCGATGCGCCTGATTACCGGCGGGATCATGCATGAGACGCACACGTTCTCGGCTGAGCCGACGACGCTGGAAACGCTGCCGATCTTCCGCGGCGAGGAACTCTGGGCCTACGCCGGCACGAACCACTCCCTCGGCGGGGTGATCGACGCCTGCCGGGAGCGCGAGATCGAACTGGTGCCCACCCTCTTCGTCGACGGCGTCTCGACCGGCACGCCGAGCCGCGACACGTTCGAGGCGCTGCTCAATGAGCTGACCGCGCGCATCGCCCGCGCCTTGCCAGCTGATGGGATTGTGCTGACGTTGCACGGCGCGATGGTCGCCGAGGGTTACCCCGACGCCGAGGCGGAGATCGCGCGGCGGGTACGAGCTCTCGCCGGCCCGCGGGTGCCGATCGCCGTCACCCTCGACTACCACGCCAACATCGGGCCGGAGATGGTCGAGCAGGTAGAGATCGTCACCATCTACGATACCTACCCGCATGTGGACGCGGCGGAGCGGGCGCAGGAGGCGGTCGATCTGCTGGCTCGCGTCATCCGAGGCGAGATCCGGCCGGCCACGGCGCTAGTCAAGCCGCCGCTCTTGCCGGTGCCGCAGGCGCAATTCACCGCCCGGCCGCCCTTCAAGACGCTGCTCGACCGCGCCCACGCGCTGGAGGACAGCGGCGAGGCCCTGACGGTCTCGATTGCGGCCGGGTTCCCGTACGCCGACGTACCGGTCGCGGGCACGAGCATCCTCGTCACGACGGATGGCGACCGGGCGAAGGCAGAGCGGCTGGCGCGCGAACTGGGCGCGCTGGCCTGGTCGCTGCGCGAGCAGATGATCGTCCGCAACGTGCCGCCGGCCGAGGCGGTCGCGCAAGCCATCGCCTATCCGGAGGGGCCGGTCGTCCTGGTCGATGTCGGGGACAACATCGGCGGTGGCACGCCTGGCGATGGCACCGTGTTGCTGGCGGAGCTGCTGCGGCAGGGCGCACGGGAAGCCACGGTTGTGATCGCCGACCCGGAGGCGGTGAACGCCGCGTTTGCCGCGGGGATCGGTGGCCGTGTCGAAACCTCGGTCGGCGGCAAGACCGACCGGCTCCATGGCGACCCGGTGCCCATCACCGGCTCTGTCCGGCTGCTCAGCGACGGAAAGTGGGTCCACGAGGGACCGGAGAACGCGGGCGTCCCGGTGGATATGGGGCCGACGGCGGTCGTCCGCGTAGACGGGGTGAACCTCGTCCTGACGAGCAAGAAGACGATGCCCGGAGATCTGCAGCAGCTCAAATCGGTCGGGATCGATCCGGCGCGGCAGAAGATCATCGTCGTCAAGGCGGCGGTGCGCTGGCGCGGCGGCTACGCGCCGATCACGAAGCATGCTATCGACGTCGATACGCCTGGCCTGGGCAGCGTCAACCTGGAATCGTTCCCGTTCCAGCACCTGCGCCGCCCGATCTTTCCCCTCGATCCAGAAACCTCCTGGACCATTTGAGCGTGGCCACGCAGGCAGTGAAGTTGCGCCATATCGCCAGTTGCGCTCGGGGGGACGGAGGCGTAGGATACGGGTGTCAAAACCTACAAGCGGTTCCCGTCGCCGCTCCGTGTGGAGTCGCCAGTTGGCTGGCCGCGGAAGTGCCAGGCATCCCTTGCTGATACGAGGCAAGGCGAGGAGGCTCTCGCATCTTTGCGCGTTGGTTCCGGAAGGAACCACGTGAGGAGGGAGGGGAGTTGAGCGAGAAGGGCGAGCCGGATCGCGAGGCGGAAGAGTCGCACCGCAGCGCATTTCTGCTCATGCTGCTGTACCTGCTGGTGATCGCCGCGTTGTGGGGCTTTGTCTACTACACCCTCATTCAACGCAGCTAGCCTGCCGGTCATGAGCCATCGAGGTGAAGGCAGCCTCATGATCATGCGCCGGAGCGTTCGCCTTGAGCCATTCTGCTTGGAAGGCGCAATCGCGCGGTTTCGCTGCTGGTGATATGTGGCGCTCGGATCGCGGAGGGAGGAAGGGGAGCTATGCACATTGAGCGGCTGGAAAAGATCTTTATCGGACTTGGCGGGGTATTGCTCGCGATAGGCATCGCAGCCATTGGGGCGTCAGTGTTTGCTGCCGATATCCATCTCCCCGCGCCCAGTGGGCGCATTGATCCCCGTACCGTGCGGACCACGCCGCCATTTGACCAGCCAGGGCTCAAGCAAATCGGGCCGAACCAGTACGAAGCAGTGATTGTCGCCTTTACCTGGGCGTTTCAAATCTCGCCCGATTTTGCTTCGAACGAGATCCACGTGCCTGTTGGCGCGAATGTAACGTTTAAGGTGACCTCGACCGATGTCATTCACGGATTCATGATCGAGCGCACCGATGTCAACGCAATGATCATCCCTGGCCAGATCACGCAGGTCAGCTACACCTTCGACAAGCCTGGGGAATACCTGATCATCTGCCACGAATATTGCGGCATAGGTCATCACACAATGTTCGCGAAGGTGGTCGTCGCATGAGCGCTACGACGATTTCCGTGGCTAGGGTTTTCGACCGTGATGAAAGCGAGCCCGCGGCCCAGCGATGGGCGATCCGCTGGCAGTTGTATCTGGCATTCATCGGCCTGGCCATCGGTGGCCTAGTCGGCTTGTTGCAGGCAATCGAGCGAATCGACATTGATTGGTACAATGAAGCCGGGCTAGCGAGCTACTACCAAGGCTTGACGCTGCACGGCGTGTTGCTGGCCCTGGTGTTTACCTTCACCTTCAGCAACGCCTTCCTCTCATTGACAACGATGCGCGGCTTCGGCAGGCCGCTCGCCAGCACGGCCCTCGTCCATGGGGCGTTATGGTCCGCGGCTGCCGGCGTGGCGCTCGCCAGCTACGCCATCCTCAGCAACCAGGCGAGCGTGCTCTTTACCTTCTATGCGCCGATGAAGGCGCACGCGACGTTCTACCTCGGTGCGGTCTTCCTCGTGCTCTCGACGTGGCTGACCTCAGCGAATCAGTTGCTCACGCTGCGCGCGTGGAAGCGCGAGCATCCCGGCGAGCGCACGCCGCTGCTGGCCTTCGTCTCGATCGCGACGTACCTCATGTGGGATATCGCCTCGCTTGGGGTGGCGGTTGAGGCGGTGGCATTCCTCTTGCCGTGGTCGCTCGGCTGGATGGGTACGACCGACCCACAGTTCAACCGGACCCTGTTCTGGTTCACCGGCCATCCGATCGTCTATTTCTGGCTGCTGCCGGCCTACGTTTCCTGGTACCTGATGGTGCCTAAACAGCTTGGTAGCAAGCTCTACAGCGATGGACTCACTAGACTAGTCTTCATCCTCTTCCTGGTGCTGTCGGTGCCGACCGGGCTGCATCACCAGTACACGGATCCCGGCATTCCCGTCTGGATGAAATCGATTCACCTCTTCACGACCTTCGCGGTCGTCTTCCCGAGCCTGATCACCGCGTTCACGTTGATGTCCGTGGTTGAGTCTGCTGGCCGGGCGCGGGGCGGGCGTGGCCTCATCGGATGGATTCGCCACCTTCCGTGGGGAGATCCAAGCGTCTCAGCGCAATTACTGGCGATGCTCGTCTTTCTCTTGGGTGGCGCGACGGGCATCATCAATGCGAGCTATACGGTCAACAAGGTGGTGCACAACACGTCGTTCATCCCCGGTCACTTCCATCTCACCGTTGGCACGGCGGTTGCCCTCTCCGTGATGGGAATTAGCTACTGGCTGGTTCCATATCTGACAGGGCATGCGCTGTATGGCCGTCGTCTAGCGATCGCGCAGGGCTGGCTGTACGCCATTGGTGTGCTGGTGTTCGCTCGCGGGCAGATTGCCGGTGGCTTGAATGGCATGCCGCGGCGCACGGCCATCGGTGCAGCCACCTATGAGCTTTCCAGTTGGAACCTTGATAACTGGCTGACGGCGATCGGTGGTATCCTGATGACTACCAGCGGATTGCTGTTCTTCATCGTGCTTGCCGGCACGCTGCTGAGCCGAAAGACTGCTGAGGACGTTGATATCCCGGTCGCGGAAACGCGCCATGGCGCCGCCGAGACGCTGCCGGTGCTCGACCGGCTTGGCTTCTGGTTTGGGATTGCGGTGCTACTGGTCGTGCTCGCCTATGGTCCCTTCTTCATTGCGTATCTCCCGCTGAACCGGACGTCGCCGGGATGGAACGTCTGGCAGGTGCCGGGCGGAAGCTCAGCCTGGGTGAACGTGTTCGCAGCTGTCTGGCTAGTGCTTGCCATCGGTGCGTTTGCCTGGTTCTGGCGGATGCTGCAGAGCGCGGTTGCTGAATCGCGCCGCTCGAAGCTGGGCTGAGCAGGCAGGGCAATGGAAGAGGAAAGAGCGCGGGGCACTGGCTACCGCGCTCTTCGTTTGGGGTGCATCGAGCATGCCAGCCGGTGCTGCCTCCCGTATCTGCTCATCCGGGACGAGGCGAGGGATGACCCGAGCGTGGCGCGGCTCGGACCGACACGACACGTGCATCAAGTCTGCTATCGCCTAGACGCCACCGCCTCCGGCCACCGCTCCTGGCGGTACCCCATCTCCCAAAACATCCACTCGTACCTGGATGTCATCACGAAATGCTCGGCCATCGCCCGCTGGTCGGCGGGACCAAGCTCGGGCGCCAGCGTATCCGTCAGATCGAGCACGGCTTGGACGATGGCGGCGAACTCCTCGCCGCCGTAGGTGTTGATCCACTGCTGGTATAAGCGGTTCGGTGAGCCCCGGGCGATCAGCGCCTTGCCCACCTCCCAATAGATCCAGTAGCACGGAAGCACCGCGCCGAGCGCCTCGGCGAACGATCCGCCGTAGGCCACGGCGAGGAGATAGCTCGTGTATGCCAGGTTGGTCGGGGCGAGCGGCGTGGTGGCCACATCTGCGGGCGAGATGCCGAAGTCGGCGAAAAAGCTCTCATGCAACGAGCGCTCGACGGCGATTGCCCCGGCGGCGTGCTCGTTGAACATGCGAATCGCCGCTTCGTGTGGCGCCTTTGCCGCGCAGAGGCTCAGCGCCCGGGCATATCGCGTGAGGTACAGCGCGTCTTGAATGACATAAAATCGGAACGCTGCCTCGGGCAGCGTGCCATCGGTCAGGCCGGTAATGAACGGGTGCGCCAAGATTTCGGCGAAGATGGGCTCGATGCTGCTCCAGAGTTGCCGCGTGAGAGTCGCAGGTGAGGCGATGAGATGGTGCTCACGAGTCCGTGACGACATAGGCGAATGTCTCCCTGGTGTATCTAGGCCTGGCGCCGGGCAAGTTGCCAGGCGAGCAAGAGATAGGCCGCCACTCCCCAAAGAACCATGATCACGAGCGATTGTACGGTCCCGGAATACAGGCGCTCCGCGGTGGCGCTGTCGAGGAGCAGCTTGGTCGCGCCGCCTGTTGGCAGCAGCCCGGCGATAGTTAAGAGGGTCTCGGGGGCCGGTGTGCCGATGATGAAGGCCGGAGCGACCACGGGCACCAGAAAGATACCAGCCCAGGTGTTGAGCTGATTGGCGCTCTTGAAGAGTCCCGCCAGCAGCAAGCCGGCGCCGATCAGTGAAATCCCCAGCAGGAGAACCGTGATAACAAAGAGTGAGAGATCGTGCGGCCGGAGGCGGGTGAGGAGCAACAGCAGCGGTACCATGATCGTGAGATAGGCGAGACCCAGCAGTGCCTTCGCGGCGATGATCTCGATGTGGGAAGCAATCAGCGCCAGCGCGTCGTAGGTCTTCTTCTCCGTCTCCTCGGTGAGCACCACCGGAATAGCCAGCATGGCGATCATCGCGATCATCATGACGAGGGAGGAGAGCACGGCCCAGGTTCGTAGGCCAACCTGATCGATCACCGACTGCCCGGCCTTTGGCTGAAGCTGCTCGACGATGATGACGGCCGGTGGAATTTCCCCAGCCAAGGCACGGACAGCAGGTTCCAGAGCGGCGGCCACGTAGTCGCCGCCGAAGGTGCGCGATGGCGCGTGAATCACCACGAGTTCTGGCGATTGTCCCCCGATCACAGCATCGTCGAACCCGGTGGGGATGATGATGCCAAGATCGGCATCCTCATTGGCGACGCGGGCACGGACAGTCTGCTCGTCCTGCACCTGCTCGAGGTGCAGGCGTACGGCGTTGCCAACAATGGTGCGGATCATCTCCGGCAGGCGCGTCTGATCGGCAGCGGCATAGACGACGTGGGCGTCGGGAATCGTGTCGTTGTCATCGAAGGCCAGGTTGTAAAACACGCCGATGCCGAGCGGAACAAGGAGCGCGACGAGCACGCGCGCGTCGCGAATCGCGTCCCAGAGGTCCTTGCGGAAGATCGTGATGATGCGTCGAAAGCTCATGGCCATCGTCCTCAACGAGCGCGGGAGTTCCGTGCTGCCTGCCCTATCCCGCGGACGCGGTACCGGCTGAATTTACAACGGTCTCCCTGCTAGCGCGATGAAGACATCTTCTAACGTTCCTTCGTGTGAGTGAATCGTGAGCACCTCGTCGTTTCCCACCCAGCATGCTAGGCGGCGCGCATCGGCCGGGTCGTTGAGGCGGATCGTTTCCTCGCGCCGGTCGCGGAGGAGCACCGTCGCCACGCGCTCACCGTAGCGCAGCTTCAACTCGCGAGGCTGATCGAGTGCGACGATGCGGCCCATCGCCAGGAAGGCGACGCGGTGGCATAGCTCATCGGCTTCCACCATGTCATGCGTGGTGAGGAAGACGGTCGTGCCTTGCTGGCTAAGATCGCGGATGAGTGTGCGGATCTCTCGTGCCGAGGCTGGATCGAGCCCCCGCGTCGGCTCGTCGAGAAAGAGGACGCGAGGCTGGTTGATCAGCGCCCGGGCGACAAGGAGCCGCTGCTTCATCCCAGAGGAATAAGTCTTGACGCGACGCTTAGCGGCGTCGGCCAAGCCAACCAGCGCCAGCAATTCGTGGGCGCGGCGGCGCGGCACACCGTAGAGATCGGCGAAGACGCGCAGGTTGTCCTGGCCGGTGAGGCGCTCGTAGAGATTCTGCTCCTCGAAGACGAGATTGATCAGTGGCTTGATCCGCGGAAGTTCGGAGACGACGTCGTGCCCGGCGACGCGGGCCGTTCCGGCGGTAGGTTTCGTTCTTCCGGTGAGAATGCGGATCGTCGTCGTCTTGCCGGCGCCGTTGTGCCCCAGGAACCCGAAGACCTCACCCTCGGCGACGGAGAAGCTGATGCCGGCGAGCGCCTGAACGGCTCCATACTGCTTGACGAGTCCTGAGACTTCGATGACGTTTCTTGCCGCCTGCACTCCACCCACTTCCCCACCATCCTCGTTGGGCATTGATACCACGCCATCCCTGGTCGGAGGCAAGCCATGGCAAGAGGGCGCTTGCGGTCGTGGAAAAGCGGAGCAGACCCTGTCCGCGCATCGTTCCCGCCCGTCGGCTAGAATCCCGGCAAAGATGAAGAGCGACACCGCCAGGTGGTCAATGAGGAGACTGAGTATATGACGGCGATGGTAGAAGCTCCTCCGCGTGAGGTGTTCATCGAGCGCATTCGGCGGGCGCAGGCCGAGCTCGAGCAACAGGGCGTCGACCTGATGCTGCTCGGGCCATCGTCCGATCTCTTCTATCTGACGGGCTTTCGTGCCCATGTCAGCGAGCGGATGAACCTCTTCGGTGTGCCGCGGCATGGCACGCCATTCTTGATCGTCCCGCTGCTGGAGGCGCCGAACGCGAGGGACCGGGCCGAGCTGGTGGAGATCCACGCCTGGGAAGAGACACAGCAACCAGCAGAGCTGGCAGCGAAATTGGCCGGGCCGGTGGACGGTAAGACAATCGCCGTCGGCGACCAGCTCTGGAGCGTGTTTCTGCTCCGGCTGCAAGCGGCGATGCCCGGTGCGCGCTGGCTTCCCGCACAAGGCGTGATGCGCGCACTGCGGATGCGCAAGGACGCCTACGAGATCGCGGTGATGCGGGAAGCGTCGCGGCGGACCGACGAGGCCTGGGCGGAGTTTGTCGAGAGCGGGCCAATCAGCGGCCTCACTGAGACGGAGGCGATGGAGCGGCTGGCCGCGCTGATGAAGCAACGCGGGATGGTGGGTGGCTTTGGCATCTGTGCGAGCGGGCCGAACAGCGCCGCGCCGCATCATCATACCGGCGACCGCGTGATCCAGCCCGGCGATGTGGTGATCTTCGACTGGGGTGGGGAGTTGCAGGGCTATCACTCCGATATTACGCGAACGGTGGTGGTCGGTGGGCAGCCCAGTGAGGAGTTCTGCCGGATTTACGAGATCGTGATGAAGGCGAACCAGGCAACGTTTGAGGCGGTTCAGCCCGGGGTGCCGTGCGAGCGGCTCGACCAGATCGCCCGGCAGATCATCACCGAGGCAGGCTACGGGCCGCAGTTCTTGCACCGGGTGGGGCACGGCTTGGGCCTAGATGTGCATGAGGAGCCGTATCTGGTGGCGGGCAACACGCTGCCGCTCCAGCCGGGGATGATTTTCAGCGATGAGCCGGGGATCTATCTGGAGGGCCGGTTCGGCGTGCGGATCGAGGACGCTGTGCTCTGCACCGAGGCGGGCGGCGAGCGCCTCAACAACGCCAGCCGCGAGATC
>JBHOQQ010000193.1:0-36006 GCA_042408955.1 Thermomicrobiales bacterium | reverse complement strand
CCGGTCTACACGCAGTACTTCGTGTACATCTCGAATTTGGTCCAGGGCAAGCTCGGCGTTTCCCTGGTCAATGGCTCGGAGATCTGGGAGCTCTTCAAAGACCACGGGAAAAACAGCCTTATTCTCGGGCTAGCGGCGATCATCACCTCGCATCTCATCGGCATTCCTCTGGGCATTATCGCGGCGGCGAAGCGGAATTCGCTGATTGACCAGATCGTGACCCTCCTCAGCATTCTTGGCATGGGCATCCCCAATTTCTGGCTGGCGCTCCTGCTGATTTTCCTCTTTACCTCAAAGCTCCACTGGCTGCCCTCTGCCGGGTGCTGCGAGCCACGGCACCTGGTCATGCCGACGATCGTGCTTGCCGCTGAGGGCACGGCGGTGACCATGCGGATGATGCGCTCCTCGATGCTGGAGCAAGCGGGCCAGGATTTCGTGCGTACGCACCGGGCCAAAGGACTCTCCGAATGGACCGTGATTGGAAACCGCGTTGCGCGGACCGCGCTGATCCCGGTCATTTCCCTGGCTGGTCTGCGGCTCGGTTGGCTTGTGGGGTACACCCTGATCGTGGAGACGATCTTCCGGTGGCCTGGAGTGGGATATCTGCTCGTCGATGCCGTGATCCGGCGTGATTACCCAGTCGCTCAGTTCTTCTCCTTACTCCTGGTGTTCGTCGTCGTTGTGGCGAATCTCCTGGCCGACATCGCCTATGGAATCGCCGATCCGCGGATTCGCTATGACTGACCAGAATGTGCCCGCTAGCGGTGGGCTGCTCACCACGGTGCAAACGGTCCCGGGGCGGTGGGACGAGACGCTTCCCCGGCACCGCACTCCTGGACGTCTTGCCGGCGCATGGCGGGCGCTGTCGCGCAACAAGATCACGCTGGCTGGCTCGATCATTGCCGTCGCATATATTCTGGCCGGGCTCATCGGGCCCGCGCTCGCGCCACACGATTACGCCCGGCAAGACCTGATGGCGACGTTCCTGCGCCCCGGCGCTCCCGGACATCTCCTTGGCACCGATAACTATGGCAGGGACATACTCAGCCGTCTCCTCGTCGCCATCCGGGTCTCGCTCGGCATCGGCTTTGGCGTGACCGCTATCTCCTTGCTCATCGGTACGCTGGCCGGGGCGATCGCCGGGTATTACCGCGGCTGGGTTGACACGCTCATCAGCGGCATCGTCGAACTGACCTGGGGCTTCCCGCTCATTCTCATTGCCGTGATCTTGACGGGAGCCCTTGGGCCGGGACTGAAGGCCGTCGTGCTCGCGGTCGGTCTCATCAACTGGGCGGGGTTTGCGCGCATCGTTCGTGGCGAGGTGTTGACACTGCGAGAGCGGGAATACGTGCAGGCGGCCCGCGCGATCGGAGTTGGCGATGGCCGCATACTCGTCCGGCACATTCTGCCGAATTGCGTTGCCCCTGCGCTCGTCATGGCGTCGTACTATGTCGCGCTAGCGATCATCGTTGAGGCAGGACTGTCGTTTATCGGCATGGGCGCTCAGCCGCCTTTGCCGAGCCTTGGCGCGATGATCGCCGAGGGCAAGAACTACATGCTCCTTGATCACTGGATCTCGACGATTCCCGGCTTGACGATCGTGATCATCGTCATGGCGCTAAATCTCCTTGGCGATGGCCTGCGTGATATCCTCGATCCTCGCCTGCGCCAGGCGTAGTTGGTTGAGACCAGGCTGTAGTTCGTATGAGCGAGCACCCGCAGCTCAAGCGTCGTGCACTTAAAACGCATCGCTTGTGTTTCATGCGCAAAGGCCCGAAGATCAACGAGCGCGTCATCACTGATGCGGCCGCTCATGCGAACGCCTGTGCCTTACGTCAGGAGAACGTGCCCATCTTTCCCCAGGGAAGGCTCCTTTTGAATCCGCACTTCGACTGATTCTCGCCACCTATCCCTGACTTACCTCCGAGCTACCTGAGCACATTCCCGACGCCACTCTTCTGCGTGGGCGACAGCGACCAGCGGAGTAAATGCTGTGCGGTCTTGTGCACACATCGGTTCTTTGAAGCGCCAGATCTATTCGAATGATAGGTGAAGCAATATTGACAATCAGGCGGAGGGGGGTAGACTGCTAACAGGAATCGGCGTTCTTTATTCATGGAAAGGGCGCAGTCTGGTCTTCGATCCATCTGGTTCGATGGAGGATGAACTATGAAGAGGATTTTCTTCGCGCTCCTTATCGCCGGTGTACTAGCAGCTGGGACCGGATTGACCCAGGATTTGTCAGCAGCACCATCGGGTGCTGAGTTGTGGTTTAGCTTAGCGTACACTGCTCGCGACGAGGGGGTTGATGCGGCAATTGCACGCTACAACCGAATGTCGCCCGCTGAGAAACGAGCTATCAAAATGGCTCTGGATGCACTCGTGATTAAGGCCGAGGCACAAGAGGGGGACGTTGGTGATTTCGCACCTCAAGCAGCCTCTTGATGCTATGGATGGTACACCGTTCGCGTCTACGCTTACAATCTAGATTTCAACCGGATTCTTTGGGAGCTTTTCCAGCAAATCTATGTCTGCTACGACTCGGCGAACAGAGTGAGTAGCGCATGGTGCAACTTTTGGGTGGGGAGAACTGATTATTTGATCGAATGGAGAGGTTATAGTGCCTACTGCAATGTGACATATGGTGGCATTGGGTATAATACTATCAAATATTTCTCTCAAGGAACGTTTTGCGGATCAATTGGCTACTGTATCCGCAGCTGGCATCCCTGGATATCCCAGCAACACGACTATCGCCCCGCGTATTTCTATTGGACTGGCGCTTAGCGGTTCGAAGGAGAATTCATGTCATGAGTCTGCTGCTGCTCATCGCTGGCGTTGTCGTAATCGCGGGCGGCGTGTTCCTGATGCTCTGGCGCCGTATCGTCGTGGGAGGGATCGTTGTCGTGCTCCTTGGGCTGGCACTGGCCAGCGTGGGCTGGCTCTCCGGGGCAGAGGTGCGCGTCAGCAGCGACCAGCCGGCGGATTCGGCGGTGCCTACCTTGCCCATCGAGGCCACGCCGGTTTCGTCGTCGTGATTTCTGACCCCGGCCCGGCTTTCCATTCCGGTACACTTTGCCGGCGATGAAACAGGCTGGAGGCGCACGCATGCCCCGCGTTCCACGCCCAGAACCGGTTGAAATCGAGATGCCAGGTGAGCGCCTCGTCCTGCGCGGGCTGCACTGGCCCGGCGGTGACCATGCCATCGTGCTCGTGCACGAGCCAGGCGCGGACGTGGATCGCTGGAGCACGGTCCCGGACGATCTGGCTCGTGACGGGTATGCCGTGCTCGCGATCGACCTTCCCGGCCACGGGCTCTCCGATGGCGTTTGGCGCCCGGAATTCTTGGATCTCGCGGTTGCAGCCGCCTACCAAGCTGCGACGGCGAGCGGCGCCCGAGCCGTCTTTCTCATTGCTGCCGGCATTGCCGCTACCACGACCGTGACCGGGTTCCGTGCCCGAGTTGCGCTCTCCCCCCGCCTGGTAACCGTGCCAGCCGCGCTCCGCGACGCGCTTGCTGTCCCCTGCCTGATCCTTGCTGGCGCGGGAGAGGAGGAGCGCGCCGCGGCACAAGCTCTGTATCGCCATTCGACCGGCTGGACCGTGCTCAGCAGCTTCGGGGCTGTGCCTCCCGGTACGCCGCTGCTTGAAAGCGCTTGGGAGAGCCACGCCCGCGAGCAGATCCTCGCGTTTTTGGCTGACTACCGCGTTCTTCGATAGCCACCTGGTCGAACACATCACGCCGCCAGCATCGCCTTGCAGGGCGCAACGGAACCTTGTACGCTGCATGCATCAAGCAGCTTCATGCGGCCGGTCGTCCTGCTTTCGCGATTGGATCGTGACTTTCTCCGAAAGCGGCCGTTGCGCAGCGAGGAGCGATCGTGGTTGCCAGCTCTCCCGTCCTGACACCTCAGGCAACGTCCCCGGTGCCTGCTATCGAAGCGCGGGGGATAGCGAAGGCGTTTGGGGCGATTCAGGCTCTGCGCGGAGTGGATCTCACCCTCTATCCTGGCGAAATCCACGCGCTTTTGGGTGAGAACGGCGCTGGCAAGAGCACGCTTGTGAAGATCTTGGCCGGCGTGCATCAGCCCGACGCAGGTGAGCTTCGCATCCAAGGAGCGCCCGTGGTGCTGCACTCCCCGCTTGACGCTCGCTCCCACGGCATCGCCGTCATTCACCAGCATCCAACGCTTTTCCCAGATTTAGATGTTGCTGAGAATATCTTCGTTGGCCGTCAGCCGCGGGGGCGGCTCGGCCGCATCGACTGGCCGGCCATGCATGCCGAGGCAAACCGCTTGCTCGCTCCCTTGGGCGTGC
Organism: Thermomicrobiales bacterium; assembly: GCA_042408955.1. GTDB lineage: Bacteria > Chloroflexota > Chloroflexia > Thermomicrobiales > UBA6265 > CALGSZ01. Next base: position 31,689 of record JBHOQQ010000193.1, on the reverse strand, counting down.
ACTTCGATGCAGCGACGCCGGTGCAGGGTCTTGCGGTCGCCGACCAGCAGCTTGTCGAGATTGCCAAAGCGCTGTCCTTTCGCGCGCGCATCCTAATCATGGATGAGCCAACGGCATCGCTCTCCGCCCGTGAGGTTGAGCGCCTCTTCGTGATCGTGCGCCACCTGCGGAGTCAAGGTGTCGCCGTTCTGTTCGTCAGCCATCGTCTGGAGGAGGTCTTTGCGCTTGCTGACCGGATCACGATATTCCGAGACGGAGCGCATGTCATTACGGCTCCTGCCCAAGAACTGACGATTGATACCACCATTCAACACATGGTGGGGCGACAACTGCAAACACTGTTTCCGAAGGAGCCGGCGCCAATCGGCGAGGTCGTCCTGCGCGTTGAAGGCCTAACGCGCGCTGGCGTGTTCCATGACGTGAGCTTCGAGCTCCGCCAGGGAGAGATTCTTGGGCTATTTGGCCTAGTGGGAGCCGGGCGCACGGAAGTGGCACGCGTCCTCTTCGGCGTCGATCGGGCAGACCACGGGCAAATTTATCTGGACGGACGGCCGATCTCGCCATCATCACCGGCAGATGCCCTTCGGCTCGGCATCGGGTATGTCCCAGAGGACCGGCACCGGCAGGGCTTGCTCCTTCCGTTCGCCATCGCCTCGAACATTACGCTGCCGATCCTTACCCGGCTGTCTCAGATTGGCCTGGTCAACCGCCGGCAAGAGCGCGATCTCGCTGACCAATTCTCTTCCCGGCTGCAGGTCAAGGCGGCGGGGCTTGAGCAAGCGGTCGCGGCGCTCTCTGGTGGCAATCAGCAGAAGGTGGTGCTCGCGAAATGGCTGGCGACCAATCCCCGCGTCCTCATCCTTGATGAGCCGACGCGCGGCATCGATATTGGGACGAAGGCCGAGGTGCACCGGCTCATCTCACATCTCGCTGGAGAAGGGCTTGCAATCCTGCTCATCTCCAGCGAGTTGCCAGAAATTCTCGGCATGGCTGACCGCGTGCTGGTAATGCACGAAGGACGGATGACGGGCAGCTTCGATCGGAGTGAAGCCGACCAGGAGCGCATCATGTATGCGGCCACCGGTCAGGCACGGGTGCCAGCGTGAGATGACCACGCTCCAACCTTCCGCCCAAACCAGTGTTGAATCCGCGCTAGGGGCCGAAGGCAGTGGCCGGCTGTTGCGGGTGCTCGCCCGGGTGCGCGAAGCAGGATTGCTGATCGCCTTGGCCGCGATCGTTGTCATCGTCACCGTGCAGGCACCGCGCTTCCTCCACATCACGAATCTCCGGCAGATCCTGCTTTCGGTCTCGATTCTGGCCATTGTGGCGGTTGGGCAGACGCTGGTTGTCTTGACGCGCAACGTCGATCTCTCGGTGGCGTCGAGCGTTGGTCTGGTCGCCTATGTCGTGCGCGATCTTTTGAAAGACCATCCTGGGATGGGCATCCCGGCTGCTATCGCCGCCGGCCTGGTTATCGGCGCGCTCTTGGGCGCGATCAACGGGAGTCTGGTCACGGTCGGACGCGTGCCCGCGATCGTCGCGACGCTGGGCACGCTCTACGTCTATCGAGGCGTCGTATTCGCGATTGGCGGCGGTGACCTGATCACCGCCTCGGAAGTTCCGAGCACGTTTCGACAGATCGCGCTCGCCCGCCCGTGGGGCGTGCCGGCGCCGATCATCGTCGCGGCGGCCGTCACCCTTGTCTTCGCCTATTTGTTGCGTTATTCGCGCTTCGGACGGGCGCTTTACGCGGTCGGCAGCAACCCAGAGGCGGCGCTTCTTGCCGGCCTCCCGGCTCGCCGGCTCGTCTTCGGCGCGTACGTGCTCTGTGGCGTCTTGTGCGGGCTTGGCGGAGTGCTCTGGGGCGCGCGCTTTGGCTCGATTGACGCGCGAGCCGCAACCGGGATCGAGCTTCAAGTGATCGCCGCAGTCGTGCTTGGCGGTGTGAATATCTTCGGTGGGTCCGGCACGGTGCTCGGAGCGGTGCTTGGCGCCATCCTCCTCGGAACCATCCAAAACGCGCTGACGATTCTCCGGCTCAATCAATTCTGGTTGCAGGCAATTTCTGGCGCCGCGATCTTGCTCGCGGTGACCGTGGACGCGCTGGTCACCCGGCGCGTGCGGCGGGCGCTCGTGGTGAGGCAGCGACGATGAGGTGGCTTGCCCGTTGGGAATTTCTGCTGCTGGGCGTGCTTAGCGCCCTGTTCGCGCTTGGCGCGCTGACGTCTGATGTCTTTCTTCGTGGCTCCAATTTCAGTCTGATCGTCTCCACTTCGATGGAAAAGGCGGTCATGGCCTTGCCCATGACGCTCATCATCATCGCTGGTGAGATTGATCTCTCGGTCGCGTCAACGCTCGGACTTTCTAGTGCGATCATCGGGAAAACGTGGGAGGCTGGCTGGCCGCTCTGGCTCTGTCTAGTCACCGCGCTGGCAGCTGGGGCCGGCTGCGGGCTCCTGAATGGGCTGCTCGTGACTCGGCTTGGCTTGCCATCACTGGTGGTCACGCTTGGCACGCTGGCGTTGTACCGCGGTCTCGCCTCCGTTCTGCTGGCCGACTCTGCCATCAGCAACTACCCGGCTGGGTTTACTCGGTTCGGCTTCGGCAAGATCGGCGACACTGGCATTCCCTGGACCGTCCTGCTGTTCCTGCCGCTCTTCGTAGCGTTCGCCATCCTCTTGCATTTCACCTGGGTCGGACGCCAGATCTACGCGAGCGGAACGAACCCGGAGGCCGCCCGGTTCTCCGCGGTCCGAGTGGCGAACTTGAAACTGGCGTTGTTCGTGCTCTCGGGAACGCTCGCCTCACTGGCGGGCATCATGTACACGGCGCGAGTCTCCTCGAGCCGGGCTGACAATGCCATCGGCTTTGAGCTTGATGTTATCGCGGCCGTGCTCCTTGGCGGGGTGAGCATATTCGGTGGGCGCGGGACGCTGGTGGGTGTCTTGCTCTCTCTCAGTGTCATCGGCACGCTTCGCAACGTGCTCGCGCTGAACAGCTCGAATGCGGAGTTGCAAAGCATCGCTGTCGGCAGCTTGCTGATCCTCTCCGTGCTCGGGCCGAATCTCGTGCGGCAGCTTCGTGGCCGGCGACCGGCCCGTATCGCCGGGCTCCGTGCGGCGGGAGCAGGGTCGGCCGTGACTCGGCAGACGTGAGGATATGCGCGTCTGAAAGGAGGTGATGTGCCGGAAGAGACTGGCGGGAGCTTGGCAGTTGGAGCTACCGCGGACTTCACGCTCCACGCCGTTGATGTTGGGGCCGGCGCTGGTGCCGGCTCAGGATCCACAGAGAGGAGGATGGCATGAAGCGTTCTGCACCGTTGCTTTTGGGTCGTTTGCTGCTCGTTCTTGCGCTCACCTTCTCGATGGCGTTGTGGGGAGTAGGGAGAGGCCAAGCCCAGGAAGGCACGGAGTGCGCTCCCGCCGAAGCCGCGACACCAGGTGGCGAAGCTGGCATGGCGAGCCCGGCAGCGGGAGAGACGGGCGGCGCCACGATGGCGAGCCCGAGCGCAGCCGGCGCGAACATCGCTTTCCTGCCCAAGGACGTGGTGAATAACTACTTCGCGAATTCGTTCAAAGGTGCGCAGGAAGCGGCCGCGGAGCTGGGCGTCAACGTGCAGCAAGTTGGCCCAGACACGCCGAATGCCGCCGAACAGGTGACTTGGATCCAGACGCTGACCCAGCAGGGTGTCGATGCCATCGCCGTCTCAGCCAACGATCCCAATGCCTTGGCGCCGGCATTGAAAGAGGCGATGGCCAAGGGAATCAAGGTGGTCAGCTTCGACTCGGACGTCGCGCCGGATGCCCGGCACCTCTTCATCAATCAAGCGAACTCCGAGGAGATCGGGCGTATCCAAGTGCGGATCATGGGCCGGCTGATCGGCTGCGAAGGGAAGATTGCCATCCTTTCCGCCGCTTCGACGGCCACCAACCAGAACACCTGGATCGAGTACATGAAGGACGAGCTCTCCAAGCCAGGTTACGAGAAGATGGAGCTCGTGGATATCGTCTATGGCGACGATGAGCCACAAAAGAGCCGGGACAAGACGCTGGAGCTCTTGACTGCCTATCCCGACCTGAAGGGGATCATCGCGCCGACCTCAGTTGGAATCGCGGCTGCCGCGGGAGCGTTGGAAGAGGAAGGCCGGACCGACGTGGCGTTGACCGGACTCGGTCTCCCGAACGAGCTGCGGCAGTACGTGAAGAACGGCACGATCAAGGAATTCGCACTCTGGAACCCAGTCGATCTGTATTATCTGACCTGCTACGCCGCAGCGGCGCTTGTCAGCGGACAGATCACCGGTGAGCCGGGCGAGACCTTCACCGCTGGCCGCCTTGGCACCTACACGGTCGGTGAGGGCGGCGTCGTGCTGCTCGGACCGCCATTCATCTTCAATGCGGAAAACATTGACCAGTTCGATTTCTGATTCCTAAGGAATACTGCGCCGGCTCCCAAGAGGAGCCGGCGACCTCCGAGTGGATCTTCCCTGATCGTTGCTACGTGGCGGATGCCATTGATTGACATGGCCAGGAGCGGTGCCGTGACTTGCGCGGGCCGACAGCCCCGCGTGAGCGGCTGACCGGCACCAATGCGCACATCGGCATGTCAGCCCCGACTGCTGCACCGCTGGCGACAGGTGGCACCGCCGGGAACGATGCCAGCCTAGGCAAGTGCAGCGGCCCGGCGCCCCGCGGCCGCCTCGAGCATCTCTCTCGGTGTGACCGAGATGCAGGTGAAGATCGGGATGTCCTTTTCGGTGTAGGCGCTCGCCATCGAAGAGCGCAGCTCCTGAACGAGGTCGAGGAAATCCGCGGGTTCATCTGACTCGAATGCAAGGACAAATTCCTGATCATCGAGGCCAAACGAGTAGGTGGTGTTGAGCTTGACCGACGGGTAGGTGTGGCCGATAGCCATATGCTGATTCATCGCCTCCTGGCGCTCCTCTTTTGGCAAGCCATACCACTCGCGCACCTTCGTCAGAGGATAGACGAAAAGATACTTGTAGCCTCCCGGAGCCAGGCTGAGGCGCGTTGCTTTGTCACGCCCAGGGCCCGAGTAGCACTCCACATATTGCGAATGCTTGGTCATTGAGAGATACGAGTACGGCGTCGTCAGCCAGCCAGCAAGCCCGGTGCCCAGCAACTCGCTCGCCATCGCGTGCAAATCTGGTAGCTCGTAGGACACCTGCCAGATCATGAAATCCACGTCGCCTCGCGTGCCCACCGTTGAATAGCACCGCACGAGATTGCGCTCGGTCCATCGCTCGACGACAGTACGAAACTCGTCAATCTGCTGATCGCGCTGCATTGGGTCGAGGCGTCGCCACTCTGGCATCAGCTTAAAAAAGGTAAATTTCACAAACTGGCGACGGCCCGGCTGGAATTCCAGCCCCATGGCGTACCTCCTTCTGTTGATGACGCACACACGTGAGCGTGCCGCAGAGCACATCTTTCCATGCTCCGCTCTTGCGAGCACTGTACCGCCGACTCATCCTTGCCGGCAATCGCGAAATGGGCAGTGGTGCCGCTGGAGCCATGATGAGAAAGTACGGCGCGACACGCGAGCAGCCTTACGCAACAAGCTCACGCGTCTCAGGACCTTGCTTGTCCTCCCCTGTGTCGATAATGTCGCGCAGATGGTGGACAACGAGCCAGACGTCATGAAACGACGTATACAGCGCGACGGGAGCGAGGCGGATCATATCCGGAGGGCGGAAATCCGGAATGACGCCGCGGCGCTTCAGTGCGCGAACGATGCGAGGCGCCGCGGCATGGGCAATGGCGACGTGCCCTCCGCGGCGGGCTGGCTCCCGTGGGGTAACCACGGTGTAGCCATAGGGCGGTGCGGTGAGGCCGGAGGCATCGAGGAGGGCGATGAGATAGGAGGTCAGAGCAAGCGACTTTTCGCGGATGCGCTCGATCCCAGCCTCAGCAAACAGCCGGAGAGAGCCGAGGAGGGAGGCGGCGGACACGATGGGAGGGGTGCTGATCTGCCAGGCGCCCGCGTTGTCGGCGCTTTGCCATTGGAGGAGCATATCGAATTGCCGCTCCTTGCGGTATCCCCACCATCCTGCTAACCCTGGCGTTTTCCCGAAATGCCGGCGGTTCACATAGAGTGCGCCGATCGAACCCGGTCCGGCGTTGAGGTATTTGTACGTGCACCAGAAGGCAAAGTCAGCGTCCCACGCATCGAAGTGGTGAGGAATGCACCCAACGGAGTGAGCGCAATCGAACCCGATGGGTATGCCGCGATCATGTGCCGCGCGAGTCAGGGTCGCCAGATCGAAAAGCTGGCCGGATTGGTACAGCACCGATGGGAGCACCACTAGGGCCACGGCTTCGGACATTGCCGCGATGATGTTATCCTCGCTGATTGTGCGGCCATCATGGCTTTGGACGAGCACCAGGTCACGTTCCGGAACGCCGCCGCGCAAAGCAATCTGCCTCTGCAAGGCGTAAATGTCGGATGGAAAGTCCAGCGCCGTGGCGACAATTTGTCGCCTGGTGCCCGTGGGTTGATAGAACGTTGCGACCAGGCTATGCAGATTGACCGTTGTGGTGCCCGTAACGACGACTTCGTCGGGAGCAGCGCCGACGAGTGACGCCATCAAGGCGCCCAAGTGCTCGCCGAGCGTGAACCACGGCGGCTCGGCGTGTAGCCAGCCGGAAATCGCGAGGTGTTTCCATTGGTCGAGCGTGGCCAGGACTGCTGCCTCAGCGTCGCGGGACAAGAGGCCGAGCGAGTTCCCATCGAGATAGATCGTTCCCGGGGGACAGTAGAAGCGTCCACGAAATGCCGAAAGCGGATCATGGGCATCGCGCTCTCGGGCAAATGCCTCCGAGGTCGAGATCGTCGCGCTGGCCTCGCTCACCGCTCCTTGCCTCCTGTGATACGCGTTTGCCGCGGTCAGGGCAGGAAATAGATCCACTCCTTCGTGCCAAACCGCTCTGCTACGCGCTGGTGCGCTTCCTCAATTTCGTCGTCGGAGAGTGATCCCTCGATGAGCCCAAAGCGGGACCGGAAGGTGTTGACGAGGTGCTCAATGATCGTCTCGCGCGGGAGGTCGGTCTGTTGCCGCAACGGACCCACACGCTTTTCGGCCGAGCGAATCCCCTTGTCGCTCAGCTTTTCCTTGCCAATGCGCAAGACCTCCAGCATGAGCGGGATGTTCATTTCGTAGGCCATCGTTGTGTGGTGAAGGACAGCCCCGCCCCGGCGAGCCTGAGCGGCTCCACCGATCTTGCCATTTGCCGAGGTAATGTCGTTTAAGGGGGCATACCAGGCGTCGACGCCAAGGTCCCGCAGTGCGGCCACCACCCAGGCATCAAAGAACGCATAAGACTCGGGGAAGCTCATGCCTCGCACCATCTCCTCGGGAGCATAGATCGAATAGGTGATGGCGCCTTCCGGCTCGATAAACATTGCGCCGCCACCGCTGATCCTCCGAACGATTTGGACGCCGTGCCTTTGGGCTGCCGCTTCATCAACTTCATTCCGAACGGATTGGAAGCGACCTAACACCACGCACCGGTCGCTCCAGCCCCAGATGCGGATCGTCGGCCGGCGCTGACCCCGCGCGACTCGAAGCGTCAGGACTTCATCGAGCGCCATGTTGAGCAGCGGCAGGTTCGGTGTGGCAGGGATGACTTCCCATTCGTACGCTCGCCAGCGTTCCTCATGTGGGAGTATCTGAGACTCGTTGCGGTTCGGTCGGACTCCCTGAGCTTCGATGCCATCAGTGGCGGCGTGTGTTGTCATTGTGCAGACTCCAATGAATCGCTGAGCGCGCGGCGCACTGCGGCGGCCAGGGCAGACGGGGATGAACCGAGCCAGACTGTGCCCGCCGGCATGGCGGATTGAACGCGCTCGGCAATGCACAATTCCGTGCAATCCTCTGGAAGCCCTTCGAGTGCTGCCGTGATATCCGCAAGCGCTTCCTCGGGATAAAGGAAGAAATCTCCCGAGACACGGACGTTTCGCAGGCGATGGTCGAGCAGGTCAAAATCAACGATTACCAGCTTACCGCCAGGAGTTTTGCATTCCCCGTGCATCATGTGAATCCCGAGTGCCGTACATGGTGGCAATGTGCCACTCTTATCGGTTCAGGCACCGTGCTCGGTGATACGTGGCGCCGGCTCTGGACTGAAGGCCGAACGATTCATCGGGCCGCCCATGGCGGGAAACCGTGCGGCCAGGTGCCTGCATGTATATTGCACTGACGCCCTTAAGCGCGGCCAGGCCATTGCTTGAGCGCGGACGTCTTATTCTGTCGCACCGCGTTGGCTTCGGCCGAAGTCGCCGGGACCATTCTCTCGTGCGCTACCGGCCGGCCGTACTTTTTGAGACATGCTGGTGTTGGTGGAGGCGCGAGGTCGTCTCTTCATCGAGCCATGATTTGAGGGGAACAATCTGGTTGCGGAGCCGGCCGAGCCGCTCAATCTCAAGCTCGACAACGTCGCCGGGCTCAAGCCACGGATGGACTTCGGGTCCGAGTTCGAGCAGACACCCCCCTCCGGCAGTCCCGCTGCCAAGCACATCCCCAGGACAAAGCCGGACATTGAGCGAAGCGCGCGCGATCAGTTGTGCCCAGCTCCAGTGCATGTCTTTGGCGTTGGCACGACCGACCTCTTCGCCATTGATCCGAGCGATCATGGTCAAATTGAGCCGGCCGTCCTCGATGCGGTCGGCTAGCTCATCGACAGTGACCAGGCAAGGGCCGAGCGACGTCGCGAAATCCTTCCCCTTGGCGGGACCAAGCCCGACGCTCATTTCTTGGCGTTGGATGTCCCGCGCGCTCCAATCGTTCATGATGGTAAAGCCAGCGATATGCTCCCAGGCGTACTCTTCTTGAATGTCGCGGCCGGGACTGCCGATCACACAGGCAATCTCCAATTCGAAATCTAGCTCCCGCGTGCCGGTGGGCATTGGCACCTTCGCGTCGGGTCCAACGATCGAGCCGGTATGACCGTAATAAAAGACTGGCACCTCGTACCAGGCAGGTGGAACCTCTCGCCCGCGCCGGCTGTACGCTGCCTTGACATGCTGCTCGAACGCGTAAAAGTCTCTTAGCGACCGGGGGCGCGGCAGTGGAGGGAGGAGTGTCGCTTCCCAAACGGGAACAACGATCTCTGGAGGTACCTCCAGAGCATCGCGGTACTCGCGCGCGAACTCGCGGGCGGCAGCGCTTAACGACGCCATGCCGTCAGGCCCACGGTCAAGAAGGGCGAGTATGTCGAGGGGCGTTTCTTCGTGGAGGAGGAGCGTCGCTCGCAGGAGGCGGTCCCCTTGTGCCACGCCAACCTGGGGGATGTCGCCATGCCTGGGATGCTGATAGGTCACGAGCCGCATGTTTTCAACTCTCCGTGAACGTCACTGCCTCGATTCTGGGCACGGAGCTAATCAAAGTTTACGGTGACTGGCCCGGCTGAGCGCATATTATGGCCGAATCACTGTGCCATCGGGTTGGCGCACTGGCGGCCAGGCCCCGTTGAGCGGATGCTCGGGAAATGGGTATTTTGCGGCTAGCTTTTCGTCAATATCCACGCCGAGGCCGGGTTTCTCGCTTGGCCAGAGCATGCCGTCTCGAATTTCCGGACAGCCGGGAAACACCTCTCGCGTCCGCTCAGGGAAAAGATAGACCTCTTGAATCCCGAAGTTTGGGCATGCGAGATCGAGGGCGAGATTTGCCGCGTGTCCGACTGGCGAGACATCGCCCGGACCATGCCAGGCGGTGCGCACGCCGAAGAACTCACAGAGCGCAGCGAGCTTGCGTCCCATGCTCAGCCCGCCGATAGCCGACAAATGCACCCGAAGATAATCAATCAAGCGCTGCGCCACCAGCGGCACAACGTCGTTGACATTCACGAACAACTCGCCCATGGCGAGTGGAATCGCGGTTTGCCGCCGGAGCAGAGGGAAATAGCCGGTATCCTCTGGTGCCAGAGGGTCTTCTAAGAAGAAGAGCCGATAGCGCTCAAGCTCTTTTGCAAGCACGATGGCTTGACTGGGAGATATGCGCTCGTGGATGTCATGGAGCAACTCGACGCTCGGGTCGAGGCGTGTGCGTAGTTCTTCGAATAGCTTGGGAACGATGCGGCAATACGCGGCCGCGTCCCATGGCGCCTGGAGAGGCTCAAGGTGCTCGGGGCGAGCCGGATCGGTCCGCTGCTGCGAGACGCCATACGTGCTGGATCCGGGGACGGCGACCTGACATCGGATGTACCGGAACCCCAGTTCCAAGAGGTGACGTGCGTGGTCCTCGACTTCGTCGATGTCTCGGCCCGAGGCATGCGCGTACAGCGTTGCTGCCTGGCGGCATTTTCCTCCCAGTAATTGATAGACTGGTAAACCGGCGATCTTCCCTTTAATGTCCCACAGCGCCATGTCCACACCCGACAGCGCGTTATTGAGGACTGGGCCGCCTCGCCAGTAGGAGCTTACGTAGCTCGCCTGGAAGATGTCTTCGATGTCGTGCACATCGCGTCCTATGAGCAGCGGCGCGAGATAGTGCTCGACCGCCTCCACGACAGCCAGGGGCCGCTGGGTGAAGGTGGCACAGCCGAGGCCATAGAGTTCAGGCTCAGTCGTCTCCACTTTCACGACGACTAGGCGGATGCCGTCTGGCGCCGTGCAGATCGCGCGGACGTTACGAATGCGTACGGCGAACTGGCCGTCGCGAGTGAACGGCGGCCACGGATCGGGTACGACCGGTCGCAGTGATTCGTGCGCTTGGAGTGCCATGCTTCCTTCCCTCACGAAAAAGCGGTTGAAGCTCATGGAGGCAGCGTATCATGCTCACATCACTTGCGCTGGGGATGGGAGATTTGCGGCTCCTGGCATCAGCAGCAAAGTAGGATACAATCTAGACGCCGGGGCAGGAGACGAAACATGCAGAGCAACGTGGCAGACGACGTGGTAGAGCGTGCCCTGCGAATTCAAGGAGTGGTGGTCACACCTGGAGCGCGCATGGCGACACACAACTGTCAGTGAAAATGGGCTCCCGCTTATGCTCAATACTCGGCCGTTGACCCGCCAACGAAGTGCAATCCGCGTCGCCCCGCGCCGAAGGCGCTGGCACCGTTTCCGGTGGCGCCACAGTCTCCTCCTCGTTATCAGCCTGGCCATGGCTGCCGCTACCTACTGGGGGGATTTCACTCCAGCCAAGCTCACGACCTCATCGACGTATTTGTGGTTGCGGCATGTCCATCAAATCACCGTTATTGATGCGTACAGCAATCAGCCGGTTGGCGGGGCGACCGTGCGGGTCGGGGAATCGTCGCTCATCACGGGGCATGACGGACGGGTGCAGCTTCGCGCTCCAAAGGATGCGACGGAGATCATGGTTGAGCGACAAGGGTACGAGACGGCGCGGGCATCGCTGGCAAGGTCTGGCAACCGTCGCCAGCAAATCGCGCTGAGGCCAACGACGCTGAGCGGCACACTGCGCGATGCCGATTCCGGCGCGCCGATCGCCAACGCCACGGTGAGTCTGGCGGACGGGCAAGGAGTCATTCTGCAGACGGTGACGACCGGTGAGACCGGGCAATATCAATTCGTGAACGTCCCTCAACACGCTCGACTAGTGATCGACGCTGGCGATTTTGGAACTGTTGATGAACCTGTTGGCAACCGATCTGTTGCGAATTTCGATCTTCGACGCTCGGTGCTTTTCGGCGTGGTGACGGATGCAGATGGCCATCCGATTGCCGATGCCACGATTCTTGCCGGCACCGCGATCGCCGCCACAGGCGCGGATGGGGGCTTCCGGATGCGCAACGCACCCACCGATGGCGAGGTCGTGGTTTCTGCATCGGGTTATGCAAGCCAGAAGCTTCCGATCCCCGCAAACCGGAGGATTATCGCCCGGATGCAGCCATTCGACATTCGGGGTGTGTATTTCTCGCCGGTTGGGTTTGGGAGCGAGGCGGAGCTTGACAAGATTATTCGTCTTGTCGACGAAACAGAGCTGAATGCGGTCGTCATTGATATCAAGCAGGATTTCGTCTTTTACGACACCGGTGTGCAGTTTTTCCACGACGCCAAGGCCGTAGCCCCGGCGTATGATGCTCGGGCGGTCGTGAAGAAGCTTCATGACCACGGTATCTACGCGATTGCGCGCCTCGTGGTGTTCAAAGATCCGGTCGTTGCCGAGAACCGGCATGATCTCGCGGTCAAGGATGAAGTTACTGGCGATGTCTGGCGCGACATGAACGGGTATGCGTGGGTCAATCCCTTCGAGCGCGAGCTTTGGCAGGCGAACATTGACCTGGCGGTTGAGGCGGCTACCATCGGATTCGATGAAATTCAATACGATTATGTGCGTTTCCCTTCCGACGGTGATCTATCTACCGCTGATTTTGATCAGGAATATACGGAAGAAACGCGAGTTGGGGCAGTGACCGAGTTTCTGCGGCTCAGCAGGGAGCGATTGCGGACAACGGGTGCGAAGCTCGCTGCGGATATCTTTGGTATCGTCGCGCTCGTTGATAATGACCAGGGCATTGGGCAGCGGGTTGCCGATGTGGCGAAGGTCGTCGATTACGTGTGCCCGATGGTCTATCCGTCGCACTTCACGGCCGGCGCAATCAATGTCGGCGGCGAGCCCAATGATTATCCCTATGAAACGATCAAAACGAGCATGATTATGGCGAAGAAGAGCATGCCTGGCATGACCCGGAAGCTGCGCCCATGGTTACAAGATTTTTCGTTTCCGGGCATGAAGCCGTATGGCAAAGAGGAGATCCAAGCCCAGATTACTGCCGCGTTGGAGGAAGGGACAAGTGGCTGGATGCTGTGGAATCCCGAAAACGTTTACACCAAGGAAGCGCTTGGCCCCCCGGACTCCTGAGCTGGCTCAGCTCAGGAGCAGAAGTTTTGCAGGGGACGAGTATCAGCCCGGGGTTGGGGTTGCTCGGTCACTGGGAAGCGCTTGTGCCGAAAAGATCATGATTCCCGCGTCGGCCATCAGCGTGAGATAGAGTTGTCCTCCCCGAAAGACAAAGGATCGGACATCGCGGAGATTCCGCACAAAATCGTCGCTGAGGGATCTTGGTGGGCATGCCATCTCGGTCACTGAGAGGTCGCTCATGATGAGCTGCGGCGGCGTGCTTTCAAAGCGTCCTGTGCCACTGTTGCAGTCGGCGCGGACGGCCACCGTGCCATCGTCTCGGAATTCTATGGTGTACGCAGAAGGATCAGCCGGTGCTGCGCCCGAACCGCGTCCGCCGAGGAAACGGTCCCATTGCCAGAGGACGCCGGTGAGCTGGGGCTTCAAAATGAGGCGGCCATTGCTCGTTTGCAGCTCAAGGGTGTCGTCCTGGAACTGATAGGCAGTGACCGCGGCGAGTGCCTCCAAGAAGGAATCGGAGAGAGATTCTGGAGGACATGCCACCTTCGTCGTGACGAGATCGGCAAGTTGGAGGCGTGGCGGATCGGCAGTGTAGCTCCCCGTACCCTGATTGCAGTCAGCACGGATGCGCATGGTTCTATCAGGCAAGAATTGCACCGTGTAATCGGTCGGATTGGAGGGTGTGGAAAGCTTATTCCCAAGCTGCATCGCCGTGAGTGTCCAGATCACGGGCGGGATTGGCGGACGCTCGGCTTCGGGAGTTGCGGGTGGGGAACCGAGAGCTGCCTGGCTGCTCCCGAGCGCGACCGCCGCGGCGACTACCAATGTTATCCGAAGATGCCGCATTGATACCTCCTTATTGCGCCAAGCGCGATCCTCAGGGAGTAGCCGGTGAGCGCCTACCCGCGGACGAGGCGATGTAGCACAAGCGTGCCACAGGTGAGCGCCGGTTGTCGCGCGGGCTGCGATCTCGGGGATTGAGCGCGGGAAGTCGGGGCCATCCGGTTTGACTCATCGTGAGGCCAGCGCGTATACTTGGAGCACGCCAGTGGGGGCATAGCTCAGCTGGGAGAGCGCTACAATCGCACTGTAGAGGTCGGGGGTTCGAATCCCCCTGCCTCCACCACCGGAAACAAGAGCCCGGCGTGATGCCGGGCTTTCTTGTTGGCATTCGTGTGCTGGCACCCCAGGCGTCAATCCGCAGGCTGCGGACGCAGCAGGCCGGGTGCCGGAGGCGTGTCTCGCTCTTGGCGCTCATCGACTCGCTGATCGGATGCCGCGGCAAGACCCTCGCGAATGCGCAGAGCGGGGCTGCTCACCGGCGGTCCGACGAGCTGTGGCTTGGGCCGCGGCGTGTCAAACAGCGCTTCGAGTTCGTCACCTTCGATGGTTTCGCGCTCGATGAGTAGCTTGGCAATCGCTTCCAGCTTGTCGAAATGCTGGCTAATAACCTCCTTGGCGCGTGAGTGGGCAGTCTCGATGAGCTCGCGAATTTCCTGGTCGATTTGGTACGCCACTTCCTCGCTGTAGTTGCGCTGCTCGCTGATCTCGCGGCCGAGGAAGACAAGTTCATCCTTCTTGCCAAATGCGAGCGGCCCGAGCGTCCGGCTCATGCCGAACTCCGTGACCATCCGGCGGGCGATCGCCGTTGCCCGCTCTATATCATTAGCCGCACCGGTGGACTGCTCGTCGAAGACCATCATCTCGGCCACATGACCCGCCATAAGCACGGACAGCTCGTCTTCGAATTGCTTCTTGGTCTTGAACAGGCGATCTTCATCCGGCACGACACGGGTATAACCGCCCATCATGCCGCGCGCCACGATGGAGACTTTGCGGACTGGATCGGCGTTGGGTAACATGCGGGCAACCAGCGCGTGACCCGCCTCATGGTAGGCCGTCATCGCGCGCTCGCGCTCCGAGATCACCCGGCTCTTGCGTTGCGGACCGGCGATCACGCGGTCGATCGCCTCGGTAAGCTCCTCACGGCCTATGGTCTTTTTGTTGCGCCGCGCGGCGAGAATCGCTGCCTCGTTGACCAGATTTTCTAAGTCTGCGCCGGAGAACCCTGGTGTCTGACGCGCCAGATTGTCAATGCTGACATCTTCTTCCAGCGGCTTGCCGCGCATGTGTACTTCGAGAATCGCCTTGCGCCCTTGGATATCTGGCCGGTCCAGAATCACTTGGCGGTCAAAGCGGCCAGGGCGTAGGAGAGCGGGATCAAGGACATCCGGACGGTTGGTGGCCGCGATGACGATCACGTTCGTGCTGCTGTCGAAGCCGTCCATCTCGACAAGGATCTGATTGAGCGTTTGCTCGCGCTCATCATGGCTGCCGCCGAGGCCAGCGCCACGCTGGCGACCGACCGCATCGATCTCGTCGACGAACACGATGCATGGCGCGCTCTTCTTCGCCTGATCGAACAAATCTCGCACCCGGCTGGCACCGACGCCGACGAACATCTCGACAAACTCGGAGCCAGAGATGCTAAAGAAGGGCACGCCGGCTTCCCCAGCGACCGCACGGGACAGCAGCGTCTTGCCGGTGCCCGGCGGGCCGACCAGCAGCACACCGCGCGGAATCCGGGCACCGAGTGCCTGGAACTTGTCAGGGTATTTCAAGAACTCTACAACCTCGACGAGCTCTTCCTTGGCCTCGTCGACGCCAGCGACGTCGGCAAAGGTGACCGTCGGCTTATTGCCGGTAAACAGGCGAGCACGGCTCTTGCCGAACGAGATGGCCTGGTTGTTGCTGCCCTGAGCCTGGCGCATCATGAAGACAAAGATCGCGATAAGGAAGAGCGTGGGGAGCAAGAAGCCAACCGCGCTAAGCCAGTTGCCCCAGCGGCTTGCTGGCTTGACATCGACCGGGACTGTCGAGGGATCGATGCCAAAGTTGGTGAGCGTCTCAAAGATGTCCGTGCGTTCTGAGGGCAGGATCGTCTTTGCCTTAGGGGTGTCATCCTTATAGTAGACCCAGACGGTGCTGCTGCCTTGGCTTTGCTCAAGGCGCGAGACCCGACCATCCTTGATCTCGGCGGCGACCGCGCTGAAGTCCTTGCGTTGCGCGGAGCTATCGTTATTGACGACGATGAACCAGAGGGCGATAACCGCGACGATCAGGATGACCCAGACGACGCTGCTGCGTAACCGTTTGATTTCTCCCATCGATGAACCTCCCGCCGGCCCAGAATCCAGGTTGATGTACGCCTTAATCCCGGATCGGGCGACGCATGATGGAGTATACCATCGGCGCCTTATTTCTCAGGAAGCGTGGTGCTATCCAAGACTGCGACAAACGGAAGATTGCGATACAACCCGGCGTAATCAAGGCCATATCCGACGACAAATTCGTCAGGAATCGTAAAGCCGACAGAATCGACCTGGACGTTGATGGCGTCCGTCTTCTGCTTTCTAAGGAGGGCAACGACGCGAATGTCAGACGGGTTACGCCGACGGAGAACGTCCAGGAGATATTGCAGTGTCAAGCCGCTGTCGACGATGTCCTCGATGACCAGCAAGCGACGCCCCTCGACATTCTCATTGAGGTCCTTCAGGATGCGCACGACACCGGATGTCTTCGTGCTTGCGCCATAGCTGGATACTGCCATGAAGTCAACGAGCACCGGGATCGTCATGGCTCGCATCAGGTCGCTCATGAACGTCATCGCGCCAGTGAGGACGCCAACCATGAGCGGGGGCTGGTTGGCATAGATGGCGTCGAGCTCGGCGGCTAGCTCTCGCACTCGTTGTTGAATTGCGTCCTCATCGATGAGGATCTTGGCAATTCCGGCTGCTTTCTTCTCCGTCAGGGCTGTCATAGTGCCTCCTGGTCTTGGCAGTATCACGAGCGGCATGAGCAGTATCCTTCACCGCCGTGGCTTTCCACTGCACGGGCTCGATCATTCGATCACGGAATCTGGAGCGGGCGAGGACGTTTGGCGCCGTTCTGTGCCCGGCTGATCGCTCGTCATCTCCTGCCTCGCGTCATCTCGCGTCAAACACAGCAGCCGCTGCTTGGCATGTAGGGTCCATCCAAATCCTAGCTGAATCACGGCACTTGGAGATTCGACAGCCGCCAGGGCTGCTTCGAGCCGCTCGAATCCAAGTTCTGAAGGGACGCCTTGCCGCTCCAGCCAGAGGCGCAGGAGGCGCCGCTGGATCGGCAGCGGAAGGGCACGCAGGGCGGAGCCGTTGAGGCAGCCGCCGTTGATCACCACGTCAGGGAGCGCCTGCTCGGTAAGGTTCTCAAGAAACGCATCCTCGGCGCTTGCGATTGCCGCAAAGCGCGCGAGGGCGCCGCGGGCGCCGGGGACAATGCGCTCCAGGAGAGGGAGCGCTTCGTAACGGATGGCGTTGCGGCGGAAGGTGCGGTCCTCGTTCGTCTCGTCGATGACGGGTTGAAGGTTCTGGTGATGGAGGTAATGGTGCACCACGTGGCGAGGCTCGGAGAGGAATGGGCGCCACAGGCGCAGCGTGAACGACGCGCCACGCTCGCCGGTCTCCCACCAGGGGATCGTCAGCCAGGTCACCTCGGCCATCCCGGCCGCGCCGCGCAAGCCCGTTCCGCGCAGGAGGTGAAGGAGAACCGTTTCGGCTTGGTCGTCCTCGTGATGGGCTAGTGCAAGGGCTGCGCCGTGATGCTGCGTAACGATGTGGGCGAGAGCAAGGTACCGCTCGCGCCGGGCGGCTTCCTCGATGCCAACGCCTGGGTGACGCTGGCGTAGCCCTGGCGCAAGCTCATGCACGACGATCGGCGCTTCCAGCCGGTTGGCCAGATCAACGCAGGCTCGGGCGTCGTCGCCGGCGGTTGGGCGCAAGCGATGGTTGACGTGGGCAAGCAGGAGCTGAAAACCCGCTGGCTTTCGCAGGCGAGCCAAGACTGCGGCGAGCGCCAGGGAATCAGGGCCACCGGAAAATCCGACCACGATGCAAGCGTCGCTGGGGAGGTCGAGTGCTTTCAAACGCCGCAGGACACGCTGCTCGAGTCCCGTGTGCGTAGCTGCTGGATGGGATTGGGGTTCAGGCTCGCTGCTCACGGGCGTGGCGTTGCTGTGGTGGCGGGTTGGTTGGTGCCGACGGGTGGACTCGAACCACCGACCAAGGGCTTATGAGTCCCCTGCTCTGCCGCTGAGCTACGTCGGCGCGGCGTCGGTACGGTGTATAGCATACCACGCGGTGGAAATGCCGTCCAACGCAGGTTCTGGCGTGCAGCCGTGGCGCTGAGCCGCAGCAGGTAGGTACGTCGAAATTCAAAATTGACCTTGACAGGGAAGACGAGGCAGCGTATGATTAGCGGCTGCGGCATCGAGGGGTGCGCTCGCGCCCACGGCCACGAGAGATACTGGGCGAGGCGTGCGAACGAGCACCCAACAGCGAGATGATCATCGGGAGGGGAGGATTCTGCCCTCCCGCTTTGGCGTTGAAGGTCCCCTGCATTGCCATTGAGCATCGACACATGGATGACCTCCGGGTGTGGACGTCCCGGGATAGGCGAGTGTTGTCGTTTCAGAATCGCACAAGGCATGGAATGAAACGAGGAAGGGGGCGGTCTGGAGTTGCTTGCCAACCGTCCGCGTGACGAATTTGGGTATGGCCAGGCCGCTGTGACGTGGAGTCAGACAGCGTGCTTGGCAACCAAGGCATGGAGGAGCGCTGCATGGCGATGACGAATGGGACGGTCACCGAGCTGCCACCGGTGGTTTCGCGAGAGCGGCAGGTGCTCTCCAACATGGGGATTGACCGGCGCACCTACTCGCGAATTCCCACGGTCCTCGAGATGCCGAACCTCGTTCAGGTGCAGATCGAATCGTTTAAATGGTTCGTCGAGGAGGGACTTCGGGAGCTGCTGGAGGAGATTTCTCCGATCACCGATCATCACAAGAAGATGGAGCTCCACATCTTCGACCCGCGGTTCGATCCGCCTTGGACGCGAATGCCGAAGGGCGAAGAGCAGGAGCGCGCCAAAATTGACCCCCGCGTCTGCGAACACTGGTGCCGCGAGCGGGACATGACCTACGCGGCGCCACTGCGGGTCTCGGCGCGCCTGGTGATGAAAGAGACGGGAGAGATTAAGGAGACCGGCCCCGACGGCATCTTCCTCGGTGACTTTCCGATGATGACGACCGATGGGACGTTCATCATCAATGGTGCTGAGCGCGTCGTCGTGTCGCAACTGGTGCGGTCACCAGGCGTCTATTTTGAGCGTGAGCCGGATCCGGCGACGGGTAAGCTCCTGACCACTGCAAAGTTGATTCCTAACCGGGGCGCGTGGCTGGAGTTCGAGACGTCGAACCGTGACGTCATCTCGGTCAAGGTGGACCGCAAGCGCAAGATGCCGGTCACCATCCTCCTCCGGGCGGTTGGCATTGAGACCGATGAGCAACTGCGGGAGATTTTCGCCGACGTCGATACCAACGAGGACCGGCGGTACATTCAGACGACGCTGGAAAAGGAGCCGACAAAGTCGCGCGATGAAGCGCTGATCGAGCTGTATCGACGCTTGCGGCCTGGGGATCCCCCGACGCGCGACAATGCCACAACGCTGCTTGAGAACCTGTTCTTCAACGAGCGGCGTTACGACTTGGCCAAGGTTGGGCGGTACAAGCTCAACCAGCGGCTGCACCAGCACCGGCTCGCTGCCGGTGAGGAGATCACGAGCCGCATCCTCACCACCGAGGATCTCGTCGAGATCATCAAGGAGATGATCCGGCTGAACAACGGTCTCGGCCAGCCGGATGACATTGATCACCTCGGCAACCGGCGCATTCGGGCGGTCGGTGAGCTGATCCAGATGCACGTGCGCACCGGCTTTCAGCGGCTTGAGCGTGGTATCCGGGAACGCATGACCATCATGGATCCGGAGACTGTCACGCCGCAGGGTCTCATTAGCACGACGCGCCCAGTGATGGCGGCGGTACGAGAATTCTTCGGCGGCAGCCAGCTCTCCCAATTCATGGATCAGACGAATCCGCTGGCCGAATTGACGCACAAGCGCCGGTTGTCCGCGCTCGGGCCGGGCGGATTGTCTCGCGATCGCGCCGGGTTCGACGTCCGGGACGTTCACCCGTCGCACTACGGGCGAATCTGCCCCATTGAGACGCCGGAAGGTCCGAACATTGGCCTGATTGGCTCGCTGGCCACCTACGGCAAGATCAACCAATACGGCTTTATCGAGACGCCATACCGGAGGATTGTGGCGAGGCTCAATCTGGATGATCCGGTTATCGATCCGGCGGGCCAAATCCTGCGCGATGATGCGGTGAATCCGGAGACGGGCGAGATCGTCGTGCCCAAGGGTACGGAGCTGACAGCGGAGCTTGTTCAACGGCTGCGTGCCGAGGGCGTGAAGCAGATCCGGATCAAGCCGGTCGCCTCGCACATCATTGATTACCTCTCGGCCGACCGAGAGGAGCAGGTGACCATCGCGCAGGCGAACACGCCGCTCGATGAGCATGACCGCATCATCCCCGAACAGGTCACGGTGCGGATCGGCGGCGGCCACCGGTTCCCGGTCATTCCGGCTGAGGATGTCCAGTACATGGACGTGTCACCGAAGCAGGTCGTTTCGGTGGCAACGGCGTTGATTCCGTTCCTTGAGCATGATGATGCGAACCGGGCGTTGATGGGCGCGAACATGCAGCGGCAGGCGGTGCCGCTCATTCAGCCGAAGGCTCCCATCATCGGCACCGGCGTTGAGTATCAGGCAGCGCGAGATTCCGGACAGGTGCTGGTGGCCCGGCATTCTGGCGTGGTCACCTTTGTCGATGCGCGGCGGATCAAGATTCTTGAGGACGAGACCGGGGTCGAGCACACCTATAACCTGTTGAAGTTTGTCCGCTCGAACCAGGACACCTGCATCAACCAGCGGCCAAGCGTCGTCAAGGGGCAGCGCGTCAAGGCCGGCGATATCATTGCTGACTCCTCTTCAACCGAGCGCGGCGAGCTTGCCCTCGGACAAAACGTGCTGGTTGCCTTCATGCCGTGGGAGGGCGGCAACTTCGAGGACGCGATTCTCATCAGCGAACGCCTGGTCCGCGACGATGTCTTTACGTCGATCCATATCGAGAAATACGAGACAGAAGCGCGGGACACCAAGCTCGGTCCTGAGGAGATCACGCGCGATATCCCGAATGTCGGCGACGAGAGCCTGGCGAATCTGGATGAGAACGGCATCATCAGGATCGGCGCGGAGGTGCGGCCCAACGACATTCTGGTTGGCAAAGTGACTCCCCGCGGCGAAACAGAGCTGAGTGCGGAGGAGCGTCTCCTCCGGGCAATCTTCGGCGAGAAAGCGCGTGAGGTGAAGGACACCTCGCTCCGCGTGCCGCACGGCGTGCACGGCAAGATCATCGACGTCAAGACGTTCAAGCGCGATGAGAGCGCCGATCATGAGCTGCCGGCTGGCGTGAACCAAATGGTTCGGGTCAGCATCGCTCAGAAGCGGAAGATTTCCGAGGGCGACAAGATGGCAGGCCGGCACGGGAACAAGGGAGTGATTAGCCGTATCCTGCCGATTGAGGATATGCCGTACCTGCCAGATGGCACACCCGTTGACATTATCCTCAACCCGATCGGCGTGCCGTCGCGCATGAACCTTGGGCAGGTACTTGAGACCCACCTTGGCTGGGCGGCGCAAAAGCTTGGATTCCGCGTCGCCACCCCAGTCTTTGACGGCGCCAAGGAAGAAGAGATTCGCGCGGCATTGCGCGAGGCCGGTCTGCCAGAAGATGGCAAGGTTGATCTCTACGACGGCCGGACTGGCGAGAAGTTCGACCGGCCCGTCACTGTCGGCGTGATCTACATGATGAAGCTGGCTCACCTGGTCGAAG
Source organism: Thermomicrobiales bacterium (assembly GCA_042408955.1). Lineage (GTDB taxonomy): Bacteria > Chloroflexota > Chloroflexia > Thermomicrobiales > UBA6265 > CALGSZ01. The sequence continues at coordinate 10,012 of JBHOQQ010000193.1, read as the reverse complement.
ATAAGATCCATGCCCGCTCGACCGGGCCGTACTCTCTGGTCACCCAGCAACCGCTCGGTGGCAAGGCGCAGTTCGGCGGGCAGCGGTTCGGCGAAATGGAGGTGTGGGCGCTGGAAGCCTATGGAGCCGCCCACACGCTGCAAGAGATGCTGACCGTCAAGTCCGATGACGTTGTGGGCCGGGTGAAGACGTACGAAGCGATTGTCAAGGGCGATGAGATTACCGAGGCCGGGGTTCCGGAATCGTTCAAGGTGCTCGTCAAAGAGCTCCGCAGCCTCGGGCTGTCAATCGAGGTGATCAACGAGGACGAACAGACCGTCGAGTTTACCGAAGACACATCCCGCGACCTCCTAAGCAACTTGGACCGGATCAATCTGAGCGGCTTCGAGCGAACGGAGGATTAGCCAAGCGGGCTGTCGCCAGGGAGCGAGGTGGCAATCGGCTGATTGCGCCTGCTTCCTGGTCCCTGCTGATCCCTTACGCGACGAGGAGGAACAATGTCGACAACCGGGATGCGCGATTTTTCAGCCAGTGACACGGTGGGACGCTCCTTCGGCTCCGGCCCCAACGGTGGAGCCATGGGGGGACGAGGCTCGCGTGCCGACCGCGAGCGTGGGCGCGTACTCGACGTCAATAACTTCGATGCGATTCGCATCAGCCTTGCCTCGCCAGAAGCGATCCGGGCTTGGTCCTATGGCGAGGTGACGAAACCCGAAACGATTAATTACCGGACCCTGAAACCAGAGCACGGTGGTCTGTTCTGCGAGCGCATTTTCGGCCCGACAAAGGACTGGGAATGCTATTGCGGCAAATACAAGCGCATTCGCCACGCGGGCACGATTTGTGACAAATGTGGTGTCGAGGTCACACGCTCGAAGGTCCGGCGCGAGCGGATGGGGCACATCGAGCTGGCGGCGCCAGTGGCTCACATCTGGTACGTGAAGGGCACGCCGAGCCGGCTTGGCCTGCTGCTCGACATTTCTCCGCGCAACCTCGAGCGCATCCTGTACTTCGCCTCGTACCTGGTTATTGATGTCAACGAAGAGGCAAAGCAGCGGACTATTCAGGAAATCAACGACGTCCACGAGGAGAGCGTCGAAGAGCTGCGCGCTCAAGCTCAGGCTGAGATTGAAGAGATCACGCAGCGCGTGGGCGCGCAGGTGCGCACCTTGACGGAAGGGGACCGCAGTCTCAGCGCCACGGTGGAGGAGCGCCGCCAGACGGAGCTTGCTCAGCTCCGAGCGGAGTATGACTCCATCCTGACACGCATAAAGGACGCCCTGGGCGAGGCGGCGACGGAGCCGATCGTCTTCCGTGGTGAGACGGTCGTCGAAGAGGGGGAGGCGATCAACGAGGACCGCATCGCCCAGCTCCGCGACCTGTATGAGACGCATGCCGAGCGCATTGAGGCGGCCGCGAGCTATGAACTCTCGGGCAGCCAGGCGCTCGTCGGGGCTGAGCGCGATTTGCTGACGTACGAGGCTGATGAGCAGCGGCGCCGGATTGAGGAGCGGCTTGCCGAGCAAATCCGTGAGGCCGAGCGCGAGCGCGATGAAACGATCAAGCTCATCTCCGAATTGAAGGAGCTGCAAATCCTTTCTGAGACGCAGTACCGGGAGCTTCAGGAGGTCTGCCCGCCTGGTGTCTTCAAGGCGGCGATGGGCGCCGAGGCCATCTACGAGTATTTGACGACAAAGATGGACCTCGACCAGCTCGCGGTGCAGCTACGGGAGGAGATGCAGGCGACCTCTGACGTCAAGCGCAAGAAGGCCACCAAGCGCCTGCGTGTCGTTGAGGCGCTGCGCAAGAGTGGCAACAAGCCGCATTGGATGATCTTTACGGCGCTGCCGGTCATCCCACCCGAACTGCGTCCGATGGTCCAACTGGATGGTGGCCGCTTTGCCACGTCCGACTTGAATGATCTCTACCGGCGCGTGATCAACCGCAATAACCGTCTCAAGCGGCTGCTGGAACTTGGCGCTCCCGACATCATCGTTCGGAATGAGAAGCGCATGCTTCAAGAAGCGGTTGACGCGCTGATCGACAACGGGCGGCGCGGCCGGGTCGTATCCGGCTCGGGCAAGCACAAGCTCAAGAGCCTATCCGACATGCTCAAAGGCAAGCAGGGCCGCTTCCGCCAGAACTTGCTCGGTAAGCGCGTTGACTACTCCGGCCGGTCGGTGATCGTCGTCGGGCCAGATCTGGCGCTCGACGAGTGCGGCCTGCCGAAGCGGATGGCGCTTGAGCTGTTCAAGCCGTTTGTCATGCGCAAGCTCGTCGAGCATGGCCATGCGCATAACATCAAAGCGGCCAAGCGGCTGGTCGAGCGCGTCGACTCCCGCGTCTGGGAAGTCCTCGAAGAGGTGATCCAGGATCACCTGGTGCTGCTCAATCGTGCCCCGACGCTGCACCGGCTCGGTATCCAAGCCTTCCGCGTCCGGCTAATCGAAGGATCGGCAATCCAAATTCACCCGCTGGTCTGCACCGCGTTCAACGCGGATTTCGACGGCGACCAGATGGCGGTGCACGTGCCGCTCTCACGCATGGCGCAGCAGGAGGCGCGGGAGCGCATGCTTTCGGTCCGGAATCTGCTGTCGCCATCGAATGGTGAGCCGATCGTTTCACCGACGCAGGACATCGTGCTCGGCTGCTATTACATGACCAGCGAGCGCAATTACGAAGAGGATGTCGCCAACGGCACGCTACCGCGCGGCTGGGGCAAGGTCTTCTCGTCCCTCGAAGAGGTCAAGCTTGCTTACGACGCTGGTGTCGTGGATGTGCAGGCGCGCATCAAGGTCATGACTGACCGCGATGGCGGCGAGATGAAGCTCATCGACACCACCGTGGGGCGCGCGCTGTTCAACTTGGTGCTCCCGGCGAGCCTCGGCAAGTATTACAACGAGGTGATGGACCGGAAGCAATTGCGGAAGGTGGTTGCCGATTGCTACCGGCAGTTCAAGGATCCGTGGGAGACGGCGCGCGTCGTCAACGACATCAAGAAGATCGGCTTCGAATTCTCGACGAAGGGAGGCATGAGCATTTCGGTCTCCGACGTCGTGATGTCTGAGACGAAGGCTGAGCTTATTCGGAAAGCCGAAGAGGAAGCCGACCGAATCGACCGCCAGTTCCGGCGCGGCTTGGTGACCGAGGACGAGCGCTTGCGCGAGCTTGAGGTCATCTGGAACGAGGCGCGCGATCAGCTCCAAAAAGATGTCGCCGACCGCCTCGGGAAGCAAAACTCCGTCTTTATGATGGCAGACTCAGGCGCGAAGGGTAACATGAACCAGATCAGCCAGATGGCTGGCATGCGCGGCCTGGTGCTGGACCCGGAGGGCCGGATCATCGACATCCCGATCAAGTCGAATTTCCGGGAAGGGCTCTCCGTCCTCGAGTACTTCCTGTCGACGCACGGCGCCCGAAAGGGCCTGGCCGACACGGCGCTGCGGACCGCGGACTCTGGCTATCTCACGCGCCGGCTCGTTGATGTCGCCCAGGATGTTATCGTCACGATCGAAGATTGCGGCACCGAGCAGGGGATGTGGGTCGGTTGGGAAGATAGCGACGGCAAGCCGATCACCGTGGACGACTTCCGCGCCAAGGTGACCGGGCGCATCTTGGTCTCGCCGGTAGTTCATCCGGAGACTGGCGAGATCATCGCCAACGCAGGTGAGGAGCTCTCCGACCGCGTCGAGCTCGAGGACGGGCGGATTCGCGATCTGGTGGGTGAGGTAATTGCTGCCGGCGTGCAGAAGGTGCACGTCCGCAGCGTGATGAATTGCGAGGCCATGCACGGCGTGTGCGCGAAGTGCTATGGCCGCAGCCTGGCGAGCGGCAAGCTTGTTGAACTTGGCGAGGCGGTTGGGATCATCGCCGCGCAATCGATCGGTGAGCCGGGCACGCAGTTGACCATGCGCACCTTCCACACCGGTGGCGTGGCGCGTGCAGACATCACCACCGGTTTGCCGCGCGTCGAGGAGCTCTTCGAGGCGCGCGCGCCGAAGGGCAAGGCGCTGATCGCCGATAAGGAAGGCGTGGTCTCGGTCGAGGTCACCGATGAGGGGCGCAAGCTCATCATCACCAGCCACGAGCAGGATTCCTGGTCCTGGGTGATGGAGCCTGGCTGGGAACCGCTGGTGGTGAATGGTACCCCTGTCACAAAGGATAAGACGGCCATCGCCGAGCGAGTGGATGGCGAGAAGAAATACGCGCCGATCGATGGCATGCTCTTCATCGAAGACCGCACCATCTACATTCGCAACGAGCGCGAGGAGCACACGGTTCCCATCAACTATCGCATCCACGTCGAGGATGGCGATGTCGTCACCCCAGGCCAGGTGCTGACCGAAGGCTCACTCGATCCGCACGATATCCTGATCACCCTGGGTCGCGATCACGTCCAGCGGTACATCATTGATGAGGTGCAGAAGGTCTACCGGTCTCAGGGCGTGAACACCAACGACAAGCACATTGAGGTCATTTGCCGCCAGATGCTGCGGAAAGTGAGCATCGTCTATCCTGGCGACACCGATTACCTGCAGGACGAGCGAATCGATCGCTTCGAGTTCAACCAGATCAATGAAGAGATTCTGGCGCAAGGCGGCGAGCCAGCGACGGCAATGCCGGTGCTGCTCGGTATAACCAAGGCGGCGCTGGAGACCGATTCGTTCTTGTCGGCAGCGTCATTCCAGGAGACGACGCGCGTTCTCACGGAAGCGGCCATCAACGGCAAGATTGATCATTTGCGCGGCTTGAAGGAGAACGTCATTATCGGGAAGCTGATCCCGGCAGGCTCTGGCTTTGGTGCTGGCAAGCGAGCACCAGCCCCGACAGCGCTTGAAGAGGCGACCCTTGCCACGCTGTCCCCGGCTGAAACGGCAGCCCGGGTAGCGATGCTGGAAGCCGAAGCTGCCAGCGAGGCCGAGGTGCGTGAGCTCATGGACGCGGGCCTGATCGCCGAAGAGGACCGAGCCGGGATCGGCGAAGAGCCGGACGGCGCGAGCGAACCGGATGGGCCAGACATGAGCTGGTCCGACGAGGACGAGAGCGAGTAGGGACACGTGCTTTCGGCTGAGCACTTCGCATGAACGTGACGCGAGGTGGCTCTGCAACCGCGGGGCCGCCTCGCTCGTTTCAGACCAGTCCGCGATTTCCATGGCTGATGATGATTGCCCTTGACGATCGCCAGAATCCCGAGTACTATTTCGCAACGTGGCCGCCGGAAGGCGGCCACTCGGGTGAGGTTTGCCGTCAGGCGTCAGCCAGAGAACGGAAGACCTTACAAGGTAGGGGGCGCCGCAGCTGCCCGGACACGATGATCCGACGCAGAGCACGGCTTGGTCACCTACCTGGCTAGGAGTACGTCGTGCCGACGATCAATCAGCTGGTCCGGAAGGGCCGAAAGAGCGTCAAGAAGAAGACCAAAGCGCCAGCGCTGTTGTACACCAACAATGCGCTTGGGCGGTACGCGGGGCGATTGCGGCGCACGAAGGGGGCACCCCAGAAGCGCGGCGTCTGCACTCAGGTCAAGACGATGACGCCCAAGAAGCCCAATTCGGCACTGCGCAAGATTGCCCGGGTGCGCCTGTCGAACCACATGGAGGTGACTGCGTACATCACGGGTGAGGGGCACAACCTCCAGGAGCACTCGGTGGTGCTGGTCCGTGGTGGCCGGGTCAAGGATTTGCCTGGCGTGCGGTACCACATCGTCCGGGGCACGCTGGATGCCCGCGGTGTCGAAAACCGCAAGAAGGCGCGGTCGAAGTACGGAACCAAGGCGCCGAAGAAACCGGCGGCCAAGTAGGTTGGGGGCGTGATCGCGCCCAACCATTGGCGAGGTCCTATCGGCGAAACTGATTGAGCACGACGGAAAAGCGGCCAGACGTCTGATCGGCGTTGACCGCTTTTTCGTGTGCTTGAAGCGGATCGTAGTCTGTGGGGTAGTGACAGTCGGGTTCGAGGCACATCGGAAGGCGATCAACCTCGATCCACTGTCGACTCGGAGGCGATGCAATGCCACGTCGAGCAAAAATTGAGCCGCGGGTGATTCCGCCGGATCCGAAATACAACAGCGAGCTGGTCCAGCGTTTCATCAATAAGGTGATGCAGCGTGGCAAGAAGGGGCTCGCCGAGCGCATCACCTACGGCGCGTTCGACATCATCCAGCAGCGAACGGGCAGAAACCCGCTCGAAGTGTTTGAGCAGGCGGTTTACAATGCCACGCCTGTGCTGGAAGTCAAGCCGCGCCGGGTTGGTGGTGCGACGTATCAAGTTCCGGTGCAAATCGAGGGCCGGCGGCGCCAGTCGCTTGCGATCCGGTGGCTGATCACCTCCGCGCAAAACCGGCCTGGCAAGTCGATGCAAGAAAAGCTTGCCAATGAGCTATTAGACGCTGCCAACGGCGTGGGGGCAACGATCAAGAAGCGCGAAGATACCCACCGTATGGCAGAGGCGAACCGGGCATTTGCCCATTATCGCTATTAGGAGTTCTCGCCGGGCGCCTTGTCGTGCAGGGTACGATGGCGCGGGACCGCGAACATCATCCACGCCACATCTCCCCAGCGATTGCCGGGGCGTGGCGGAAAGCTGAGAGCTAGAACATGAGTGTAAGTACAGCCACAAAGCCAGCCGCTGTTGACCGGCAGACGGTGCTTGCGCGGACGCGCAACATCGGGATCATCGCGCACATTGACGCTGGCAAGACAACGACAACCGAGCGCATCTTGTTCTACACCGGGCGTGTCCACCGACCTGGCGAGGTCCATGAGGGCGCGGCGACCATGGACTGGATGCCTCAGGAGCGGGAGCGCGGAATCACCATCACCTCCGCGGCAACGACCTGCTTCTGGAAGGACCATCGCATCAACATCATCGACACCCCCGGTCACGTTGACTTCACGGTCGAGGTGGAGCGCTCGCTCCGCGTCCTCGACGGTGGCGTTGTCGTTTTCGACGCTGTCGCTGGCGTCGAGCCGCAATCGGAGACGGTCTGGCGGCAGGCCGACAAGTATCATGTCCCACGTTTTTGCTTTGTGAACAAGATGGACCGCACGGGCGCATCGTTCCAGCGGACCATCGACATGATCGTCGACCGTCTCAAGGCCAAGCCGGTCCCGGTCCAGTTGCCGATCGGCGTCGAATCAAACTTCCGGGGCGTCGTCGATCTCATCGAAGAGTGCGCCTACATCTATCACGATGATCTCGGGCAGAACATCGAACGCACGGCGATCCCTGCTGACATGGTTGAGGAGGTCAAGGAGGCGCGCTTTCACATCGTGGAGCTGATCGCCGAGTCTGACGAGGAGCTGATGCTCCGCTACCTCGAGGACGAGGAGATTACTCCAGATGAGCTTCGCGCGGCGCTTCGCGCGGCGACGCTGCGTGGCGATCTCGTGCCGGTGCTCTGTGGTAGCGCACTGAAAAACAAGGGTGTCCAGCTCATGCTGGACGCCATCATCTACTACCTCCCTTCGCCACTGGATGTGCCGGCGGTGACTGGGGTCAATCCGAAGACAGGTGAAACTGAGCAGCGCTCGGTCGATCCTGGTGAACCGTTTAGCGGGCTCGTTTTCAAGATTCAGGCCGATCCGCACGTTGGCAAGCTTGCCTACGTCCGCGTGTACTCTGGAACACTCGAGTCGGGTAGCTACGCCTTGAACTCGACGAAGGGTGAGCGGGAGCGCATCGGCCGGATTTTGCGGATGCACGCAAACCACCGCGAGGAGGTTCAGTCCGTCAGCGCGGGCGATATTTGCGCGGTGATTGGTCTGAAGAACTCCTTTACGGGCGATACGCTGTGCGATCCTAACGCGCCGATCGTGCTTGAGTCGATTCAATTCCCCGAGCCGGTCATCTCGGTCTCGATCGAGCCCAAGACGCGGGCGGACCAGGACAAGATGGGCGCGGCGCTAGCCCGCCTGGCCGAGGAAGATCCGACCTTCCGCGTTCGCACCAACGAAGAGACCGGGCAGACGCTCATCGATGGCATGGGCGAGCTCCACCTAGAGGTCATCGTTGATCGCCTAATGCGGGAATTCCGGGTCGATGCGAATGTCGGCCGGCCGCAGGTCGCCTATAAGGAGACCATCACCGTTCCTGTACGCGCTGAAGGGCGGCACGTTCGCCAGACGGGCGGTGCGGGACAGTATGGCCACTGTATCGTGGAGTTCTCGCCTTTACCGCGCGGTGAAGGGTACGTTTTTGAGGACCGAATCGTCGGCGGCGCTATCCCGAAAGAGTTCATTCCAGCGGTTGATGCTGGCATTCGGGAAGCGATGGCGAGCGGTGGCGTGGCCGGTTTCCCCGTCGTTGACATCAAGGCGACCCTTGTTGACGGCTCCTATCACGAGGTGGACTCAAAGGACGTTGCCTACAAGATCGCCGGATCACTCGCGCTCAAGGAAGCGGTGCGCCGCGGCAAGCCCGTCATTCTCGAACCGATTATGGAGGTCGAGGTCGTCACGCCTGAAGAATTCATGGGTGATGTCATCGGCGATCTCAACTCGCGCAGAGGCCAGATCCAAGGGATGGAGATGCGGGCTGGCGCCCAGGTTGTCCGGGCATTTGTTCCGCTCTCCCAGATGTTTGGCTACGCGACCGATCTGCGCTCTATGACGCAGGGTCGGGCAACGTATTCGATGGAGTTCGATCATTATGCGCCGGTGCCGCAGAACATCGCGGACGAGCTGACGGCCAAGGCGCGGCGAGGTTGATCCAGACGGTGAAATGCGGGCGCCGAGTGGGTCGAGCGCCCAGTACGGCAATCTACGTGCCGGTCAAACACCGGCGCCAGGTGCAAGGGAGCAGGAACGATGGGGAAGCAGAAGTTTGAGCGGACGAAGCCGCATGTGAATGTGGGGACGATTGGGCATGTCGATCATGGGAAGACGACGCTGACGGCGGCGATCACCAAGACGCTGGCGTTGAAGGGGGAGGCGCAATTTCGGCCGTTTGAAACGATTGACAATGCGCCGGAGGAGCGGGCGCGGGGGATCACGATTGCGATTGCGCATGTGGAGTATGAGACGGACAAGCGGCACTATGCGCATGTCGATTGTCCGGGGCATGCGGACTACATCAAGAACATGATCACTGGGGCGGCGCAGATGGACGGGGCGATCTTGGTGGTCAGTGCCCCGGACGGACCGATGCCGCAGACGCGGGAGCACATCTTGCTAGCGCGGCAGGTGGAAGTGCCGGCGATGGTGGTCTTTTTGAACAAAGTTGATGTGATGGATGACCCGGAGTTGTTGGAACTGGTGGAGCTGGAGGTGCGGGAACTGCTCAGCCAGTATGGGTTTCCGGGGGATGAGGTGCCGGTGGTGCGGGGGAGTGCGCTCAATGCGTTGCAGAGTACGAGCACCGATCCGAACGCGCCGGAGTATGCGTGCATTTGGGAGTTGATGCGGGCGGTGGATGATTACATTCCGACGCCGCAGCGGGCGGTGGACCAGCCGTTCTTGATGCCGATTGAGGACGTCTTTGGGATCAAGGGGCGCGGGACGGTGGTGACCGGGCGGATCGAGCGGGGCAAGGTCAAGGTTGGGGATGAAGTGGAGATTGTTGGGCTTGGGGAGCGGCGGAAAGTCGTCGTGACCGGGGTGGAGATGTTCCAGAAGACGCTGGATGAAGGGGTGGCTGGGGATAATGTGGGGTGCCTGTTGCGGGGGGTTGAGCGGACGGAAGTGGAGCGGGGGCAGGTGCTAGCCAAGCCGGGGAGCATCAACCCGCACACGAAGTTCCAGGCGGAAGTCTATGTGTTGTCGAAGGAAGAGGGGGGCCGGCACACGCCATTCTTTCCGGGGTATCGGCCGCAGTTTTACATTCGGACGACGGATGTGACGGGGACGATCAGCCTGCCGGAGGGGGTGGAGATGGTGATGCCGGGGGATAATGTGCAGATGGGGGTGGAGTTGATCACGCCGGTGGCGATCGAGGAGGGGTTGCGGTTTGCGATCCGGGAAGGGGGCCGGACGGTGGGAGCCGGCGTGGTCACCAAGATCGTCGAGTAGCCGCC
>JBHOQQ010000192.1:0-10886 GCA_042408955.1 Thermomicrobiales bacterium | reverse complement strand
TTGGCTGGAAAGTATTCTGCAGGCTGGCCATGTGGTTGTTCTGCCCGAGATCGTTGATTATGAAATTCGACGTGAACTCTGCTGCCAGGCGCATTACTGCGGAAGAGATGCTCGCGTAGGCTAGTTCCTGCCCAAGCCTATCTAGACGATTGATTCCTTTGCTTTTGTTTCCACGAATGAGTTCACGTCGAATTTCATAATCAACGATCTCGGGCAGAACAACCACATGGCCAGCCTGCAGAATACTTTCCAGCCAAACGTTACATGATCGGCTGATGTCGTTCGCATTTGGATTGGTGACGTATCCGACCGGTCCAGAGTCGAGGACGACGATCATGGCTTGGAGAAAATCTTGCACCCTTCCGGCCGTTGTTCATCCAAGGTTTCAATAAGGAATTGGAGAGTCTCTTGTTGATCCTTTTCATCCTCTTCTCGAAACTCGCGCAGGACTTCAATCGCTTGCGCTGCGTCGAACTGTGCCTTTGAGGCACGAACGGGGGGAGCAGATAGCTCCGAACCGTTTCGATGCAGACGTCTCTCATGACACGTCGTACTCGTTCCTAGGAAAGGCTCTCGGGATAGTGCCCGGCTTTCAGAAAGCTGGAAAGATGGGAGATTCTGGCGCTGGACAGGGATAAACCGCTCGTGGCTAGCCAGGAGCGATCCAATACTCAGTGCCAGGCTGCGCGCGGAGTCTGAGCCAGATTGGGCATCGCGGAGCTGCAAGGTCATTCGTCAACCCCTTCCAACCACTTCGTTAGCCGCTCAGTCCTGGCTTGATCGAACACTTGCCAGACATCGGCGTGAAGCCGGTCCATTGCTTTACCTAGCGACGCTCGTGAAGGCGCAAGAGCTTGCTCGATGATCCGGTCAATATCGAAGATAAGCGCACCAAACTGCGCTAATTCACCAGGAGGCTCATCGGCGACCGTGACAACAATTCGGTTGTCTAAATCAAGCCTGGTCTGCACACGCAAAAAGAATCCGGGAAGTGAAGTGAGAATAGCTGGACTGATGAAGTCGCACGGCCGGATCCATTTTCCTGCTTGCTCCTGCTCCGATTGTTTAGGTATTTTGTTAATATAGCGAAGTCCAATGCGATTGATTGACTGTGCTTGGATAGCTCGCGAGGCTCGCTGCCAGACATTGAGAACAAGCGGCCTCATCCGGTCCCACCCAGGATAGGGAGCAAGTACATTGACGGTGACAATCTGCTCACTTAGTTGAACTACAACCGGCTCATTCGCATGACGAAAGATAAATCGCTCTCGTGGCTGATGGAGATGAGGGGTAACACCGGATGGCCCAACCTCAAGGCTGATCCCCATTTCTGGTTGGGATTCCATGTCAGGGAATTGAGATCGTATGGCTTCGAAAAACCGGCCAACTATGGATCCCGGCCGAGATGCCCCGGACACATCAAAATGAATCTCACACAACGCCTCAGTGATGGTGGGCCGAGGAAACGTAGGATGGAGGGATTCTGTTTGTAGTTTGGCAAGTTGTTTCTGTGTCACCAGTGAATCCAGTCCCTGTCACTTTGCATAACGCGCGGTCGGCGTCACTTGCCTACGATGGATTGTACTCGGTTGCGCGGTTGCCGCGGTACAACCCGTGAGTGTGAATTGCTGGCGCACCGGCGAACGGCTTCGGACAACAAGTGATCCGTCACGCTCACCACAGCCACGTGATATCTTGTCCAGTCTTGAATTTATCGCGAAATTCACCGCAGCCTTCTTCGCGCGATGCTGACTCCTGGATCCAGGCATTGCGCTAGAATCCGCCTCCTGAGCCAGCAAGCACCAGCGCGCCCCGCATCTCGCGCGCAGCCGCCACCATGTTCGCCAGCGCCGGCCGCACTTCCTCCCAGCGCCGCGTCTTGAGGCCACAGTCCGGATTGACCCAGACTTGCTCCGGCCGCAGCACCTCCAGCGTCGCCTTCAGCATCGCTACGATCTCATCTACTCCCGGCACCCGCGGTGAGTGGATGTCGTAGACGCCGGGGCCGATCGCTTTGTCGTACCCGCGCTCGCGGAAGACTTCGAGCAACTCGCTGCCGCTCCGTGCGTTCTCGATCGAGATCACGTCCGCATCCAGCGCTTGGATCGCCTTGATGATGTCCCCGAACTCGCTGTAGCACATGTGCGTGTGGATCTGCGTCTCATCCCGCGCCACGCTGCTCGCCAGCCGGAAGCAGCGCACCGCCCAATCGAGATAGCTGCTCCATTCCGCCTTGCGCAACGGCAAGCCCTCCCGCAGCGCTGGCTCGTCGATCTGGATGCAGGCAATCCCCGCCGCCTCCAGATCGGCCACCTCATCGCGGATCGCCAGCGCGATCTGTGCGCACGTCTCGCTGCGCGGCTGGTCATCTCGCACGAAGGACCAGTTCAGGATCGTCACCGGCCCGGTCAGCATCCCTTTCACCGGCCGCGCCGTCAGCGATTGGGCGAAGGTGATCCACCGGACCGTCATGGGACCTGGCCGGCGCACGTCGCCGTAAATGATCGGCGGGCGCACGCAACGTGAGCCGTAGCTCTGCACCCAGCCATGGCGTGTAAAGGCAAATCCTTCAAGTTGCTCCCCAAAGTACTGGACCATGTCGTTCCGCTCGAATTCGCCATGGACCAAGACATCCAAGCCGGTCTCTTCCTGGAAGCGGATGACCTCCCGAATCTGCTCCTCGATGAACCGGTCATAGGTGTCACGGTCAATCTCGCCCGCTTCGAAGCGATGCCGGGCAGCCCGGACCTCCGCCGTCTGCGGAAACGACCCGATCGTCGTCGTTGGCAGCAGCGGCAGGCGCAACCGTTGCTGCTGCGCGGTCGCGCGGATGGGATAGGCAGAACGCTGGGTTGCCTGGCCATCCAGCGCGGCCACGCGCACCCGGACCTCCGGGTTGATTCGCAGGGGAGAAGCATTCCGCTCGGCCAGCACGCGCTGGTTCGCTTCGAGCTCGGCAGCGATCGCCCCGGTTCCCGCGTTCACCGCGCGTGTCAGCAGGACGACCTCCTCCAGCTTCTGCTCGGCGAAGGCCAACCAGGAACGAATGACGGGATCCAACTCATCTTCCAGGCGAACATCGTACGGGACATGGAGCAGGGAACAGGAGGCCGAGACCATCAGCCGCTCGGGCGTCACGTGCTGCTGGATCTGGCCGAGCAGGTCGAGCGCCGCCGCCAGATCGCTCACCCAGACATTCCGCCCATCAACAACGCCCGCGCAAAGCCATTTCTCGGGCGGGAACCCATGCCGCCGCAGCAGATCAAGCTGATCCCGCCCACGGACGAAATCGAGCCCAATGCCGTCCACGGGCAGACTGGTCAGGACCGGGTACGCATCTCCAACGTGGCCATAGGCTGTCTGCACCAGCAGCCTCGCATTGCCCTTCGCACGGGCGAGGCGCGAGTAGGAGCGTTCCAGCGCGGCTAGCCCCCACGAGGTCCGGTCCTGGCAGAGCACGGGCTCATCAAGTTGAATCCATTCGGCGCCGCCAGCAGCCAGCCGCGCGATCACTTCCTCGTAGACCGGCAGCAGCGCATCGAGCAGATCGAGCGGATCGAGCCCTTCGTCCGTGCTCTTGCCGAGGAGCAGGAAGGAGACAGGGCCAAGCAACACCGGCTTCGCTGGAATGCCGTCAGCACGGGCTTCGGCCAGTTCGACGATCGGCTTCTCGCTTGCCAGGCGGAATTGCTGACCGCGCCAGAACTCAGGGACCAGGTAGTGGTAGTTCGTATCGAACCACTTGGTCATCTCAAGGGGGCGGGCGGCGCCCGGACCGCCTCGCCCGCGCGCCATCGCGAAGTAGGTATCCAGATCGACCGCCGGACCGGTCCAGCCATAGCGCGGCGGAACGGCGCCGGTCAGCGCTACCGCATCAAGGACGTGATCATAGAGCGAGAAATCGTTGACCGGGATCAGGTCGAGGCCGGCCGCGCGCTGCATCGTCCAGTTCGCGGCGCGCACCGCGCGGGCAGTCGCTTCGAGGTCGGCCGCCGTGCGCTTGCCGCTCCAGTAGCCCTCAAGCGCCCACTTCAGCTCCCGGCGCTTGCCAATACGCGGAAAGCCAGGAATCGTCGCAATCGCCATCGCCGTCTCCTGTGAATTACCGAAGCCCTAGGGGCACTGCAATCATGGTCAACGAAGGAGCGCCGCCGGAGCTTGGCGCGCCTTTTGGCAGATGCAGCATGCTCAGGTCCGGCTCCCTCATACGGCCATGACGCGTGATTGTGAGCTCCGAGTGATCCAAATCCGCATCCCCTTCCGTGATACCTGATGCCAAGTCATCCTTGGCACGCGTGACCACCGGTGGAAGCGCAGACCGCAGGGCAGCACTGCCGTCATCACATGATAACGGTTGCTCACGACTCGCCGCGCAACGGGTCAGGAGCAGCAGCCACCGCGGACGCACTGGGCTTGTGGAATGAGACAATAGGAGGAATCACGACCCATGAAGGCAACCAATGCTGGGCAGATTCTCGCCCGGATACGGCTTCAGTCTGGATGCGAGTCCATTCAAGACATTATCAACATTGCCGCAACGGCCGAGGCGCTTGCGGTCACCGCGATGGGCGGGGCGCTCGATGCGGCTCGGCAAGGCATGCTCGATCTGAATGACGAGCAACAGCAAGTTGTTGCCGCAGCCCAGGCAGCCGAGCAAGCCCACTATGACTTCCTGGTAAGCGCTGGCGCCGAGCCACTGACGACCGAGTTTACCTTGCCCGACGAACGGATTATCACCGACGTCGGCACCTTTCTGAAGACGGTCATTGGGCTGGAAGAGGCGTTTATTGCCGCCTACATGGCAGCCGCGCAGGTCTTCGCCAAGGCCGGCGAGCCCGATCTCGTCCAGTACGCGCTGCAAACCGCGGCGGTCGAGGGGGAGCACCGCGCCCACGTTCGCTTCTACGCGTTTCAAGCGGGACTCATTGATGACGCGCCGAATAATGTCGCCTTCGCCAAGGCCAAGTTCACCAGCGTCGGTGCCGCGGCGCAGGCGCTTACTGATCTTGGCTGGATCGGCGGAAGCGGCGCGAAGCTCACCTATCCTGGGCCTGTCGAGGTCGATATGAGCCTCATCGGGCAAACCACGCCATAGCGCACCGTGATCCATGTCTGGCCTCGTTCGAAGCATCGAAGGTTAAGGGAGGAAAGCACATGTCTCAGACGATGACTCACCCGGTACCTGCCTCGCAGGTGTATTCGCGGCGCTTCGTGCTCAAGGGCGCTGCCGCCATGGGGATCGCGCTTACAGCCAGTCAATCCCGCTTGATCCGGTCGCTGGCACAAGAGTCAGAGGACTTGCAAACGATCATCAATATTGCGGCGACGGCTGAATCTCTGGCCGTCACCCTCTTTGGCGGCGCGATCGATAGCGCCAAGAACGGTGGGTACGACAAGGAAATTCCAGAGCCGGTGATTGGCATCCTGGAAGCGGCCCGGGCAGCCGAGTACTTCCACCTCGCCTACCTGCTCGATGCCGGAGCCCAACCGCTCACCCAAACGTTCGTCGTTTCTGACGAAGCCTTGCTGACAAGGTATGACACGCTCTTCAGCACGGCGGTGAAGCTCGAATCCGCGTTCATCGCAGCCTATATCGCGGCTGCCCGACAGTTTACTGCGCTCAATCAACCGGAGCTTGTCAAAATCGCGCTCGCGGTCGCTGAGGTCGAGGGGGAGCACCGCGTGCTTGCGAACTACGCGCTTGGCAGCCGCCCAGCCAATGACATCGGCTTTGCCGCGGCAACGTTCGGCACGGTTGGCGAAGCCGCCCAAGCCTTGATGGATCTTGGCTTTATTGGCGGAACTGGCATGCAGGTCTCGTACCCAGGTCCTGGTGAAATCGCCAAGGATGCCGTTCGCGTTCACACGCCATTCGGGCCGAGTGTTGCCTGCTAACTGTGCCAAACATGACAAATCTCCAGCGCGGGTCGGCGGGCCCGCGCTAGTCCCTTGCCTGGCAACTGCCGATTCCTCCATCACTCCCTAGGATCCGCCTTCATGACCGCCGCGCACCCCGAGACACGGAACCAGTGCCAGCGTGAGGTGGCTAAGAAAGAGCAGACTCACCTCCGCTCTCGGGCGAGCACAGGTACTTCCCCCACTGACGGCCGAAACCTGACGGCCGATGGCCCCCTGCACGCTCAGTACGATCGCGGCAAGCCCAGCACATGGGTTGCGATGTACGACAGCACGAGATTGTTGCTGACCGGCGCGACTTGGAAGAGGCGCGTCTCGCGGAATTTGCGCTCAACATCGTATTCGTCCACGAAGCCATAGCCGCCGTGGACGTCGAGGCAGACATTCGCAGCTGCCCAGCTTGCCTCGGAGGCGAGTAGCTTGGCCAGATTCGCTTCCGCTCCGCACGGCGCGCCCGTGTCGTATAAGCTTGCGGCGCGGTAACGCATTAGATCCGCGGCGACGACCTGGCCGTAGGCACGGGCCAGGGGGAATTGGATGCCCTGGTTGGCCCCGATCGGCCGGCCAAAGACCACGCGCCTCTTCGCGTAGGTGCTGGCACGCTCCACGAACCAGTAGCCGTCGCCAATCGCCTCGGCGGCCAGCAAGATCCGCTCGGCGTTCCAGCCGTCAATGATCGCCCGGAATCCCGCCCCCTCCTGGCCGATTAGGGCTTCAGCCGGGAGGCGCAGATTGCGGTAGGCGATCTGGAACGTCTCGTAGTTGAGCATCGTGCGGACGCGACGCGTCTCGATGCCGCCGCCTCGCCGCGCCTCCCGCAAGTCGACCAGGAAGAGGCTCAGCCCGCGTGTGCGGTCGGCAGGATCGCGCGGGCTCGTTCGCGCCAGGAGGAGCAGCAAGTCCGAGTGCTCGACGCGGCTCGTCCAGCTCTTGTGCCCATTGATGACCCAATGATCGCCATCGCGAACAGCGGTCGTCGTGATGGCCGTCGTGTCCGAGCCGGCTTCGTCCTCGGTGACGGAAAAGGCTTGCAGGCGGAGCTCTCCGCGCGCGATCGCGGACAGCCAGCGCCGTTTCTGCTCCTCGCTTCCATGCCGCAGCAGCGCGCCCATGATGTACATCTGCGCGTGGCAGGCCGCGGCGTTCCCGCCCGAGCGGTGGATTTCTTCCAAGATGATGCTAGCCTCGGTCACGCCCAGGCCAAGCCCGCCGTATTCCCGAGGGATCAGCGCGGCGAGATACCTTGCCTCCGTCAGCGCTTGGACGAACGCCTCCGGGTAGGATCGCTCCCGGTCGAGCTCGCGCCAGTAGGCATCCGGGAAGCGAGCGCAGAGGGCGCGCACCTCGGCGCGAAGCTGCTGCTGCGCCGGGGAGAGAAGCTCAGCCATGACTGGCGCATCCATCGGTGGCCACTCGCGGTGCGCTGCGCACGTGGCTGCCAGCTCAGAGATCGACAGGCCGGCCAGCGCCTTCAGCCACCGCCCGGCGGTAGACGAGGTTCGCCGTGACCATGTCCTCGACCGCGTGGCCCATCGATTTGTAGACGGTGATCTCCTCGGCGGACTGGCGGCCTGGGCGGCGGCCGAGGAGCACCTCGCCCAGTTCTGTCGCCTTCTCCGGATCGAGTCCCTCAAGCTCGGCACAGCCCGCTGGCGGGGGCGCAAACGCACCGCGCGTCTCGACGAAGAGCCGGCCATGCTCGGCCAGCGCACGTGGCAGCTCGCCTCCCGGCGGGTGATACCCGACCGACGTCACGTGCGCCCCCGGTTTCAGCCACGCGGGATCGATCACTGGCTCCTGCGAGGCGGTGCAGAGGCAGACGATATCGGCGCCGCGCACCGCCTCCTCGAACGAGCTAGCCACACGCGCGCGGGGATCAGCGGCCGCTAGCCGCTGGGCATGCGTGCGGTCGCGCGAGGCGATCCGGATCTCGGTGATGGGGCGCACACGCGGCAGCAGGGTCAGGTGCGCCTTGCCCTGAACGCCTGCGCCGATGATGGCCAGGACATGCGCGCTTTGCCGGGCGAGCAGCCGGGTCGCTAACGCCGCGCCGCCAGCGGTGCGCATGGCGGTGATGTGCGTGCCATCCATGATCGCGACCGGCGTGCCGGTTTCCGCGTCGAACAAGCAAATCAGCGCCTGATGACCGGGCAAGCCGCGCAGGACATTGCCGTGGAAGACGGTGACGAGCTTGACGGCAATGTGGTTGCCGGGCGCCCAGCCGGGCATCGCCAGCAAGATACCGTCCGGCGTGGTCGCCTGGTTGCGTGGCGGGGCGCTGACCGTGCCCTCGCTCAGGGCCTTGAAGCCCTCGGCAAGCGCATCGAGGAGCGCGTCGGGATCGAGCAACCGCTCGACGTCAGCTTGTGTGAGCAACAGGACAGACACCAGCACCTTCCTCCGTCGTAGCCGTGTGATGCTGGCGACATCATACCCGCGATCTCCGCTGGCCGCAGGGGCAAGGTGCCTGCGTATCCGCATACAACGGCCTGACCTATATTGCGCTGTGCGCCTCCGATCCGCTTCTCTTACAGACCGCGTTGTTCACCGATCTGGTGGAAGGAGGCCGTCTCCCAGCGCTCTGGTTGCGGCGGCCGGCCAGACTTGCGCAGCGCAATCCCTGAGAGGGCTTCCAGAACGAGCCGGTGGCCCGCCAGCGCGGTGATCCCAGCGACGTCGTAAGGAGGGGAGACCTCAACGAGATCCATCGCGCAGAGATCGAGACGGGAAGCGATCGTGCGCACCGCCCAGAGCAGCTCGCGCATCTGGAAGCCGCCCGGCTCCAGCGTCCCTGTGCCCGGAGCGAACGCGGGATCGAGCGCGTCAATATCGACCGTGAGATAGACGCGCGGCGCCTGCTCTCGGGCAAAAACAATGGCTTCCTCAATAACGGCGCTCAACCCGCGCTCCAGTACCTCGTCCATCGTCCGCCAGCGGAAACCGTGCTCCCGCATCCAGCCAAATTCTGCCGGCCCTGGCCAGGAGCCACGTAACCCGATCTGCATGATGTGATCACCTCGCAGATAGCCCTCGGTCACCGCCCGGTAGAACGGTGTGCCGTGCGAGTTCGTGACGCCGAAGATCTCGGCGCCGGTGTCGGCGTGGCTGTCGAAGTGGACCACAGCATAGCCATCCGGGCCGAAGCGGGCCGCCAGCGCCTTCACCATGGGAAAGGACAGGGAATGATCGCCACCAAGCACGATGGGAAGCGCACCGGCGGAGAGGATCTCCGTGAGGTGCCGAAGCAGGCGCTCGTGCGAACGCTCTAGGTCGCCCGGCACCGCCTCGATGTCGCCGTAGTCCACCACCTTGAGCGTGGCAAGCGGATCGACGCCAAGCTCCATGTGCGGCCGGGGCGCACCTCCACCAGCCTCCTCCGCCGCGCGGATCGCGCGGGGACCGAAGCGGGTGCCCGGCCGGAAGGAGACCCCCTCATCGAAGGGTGCCCCGAGCACCGCGACATCAACGCCCTGTAATCCATCGGGATCAAGGACGAGTGGCACGCGGCAAAACGTCAGGCCAACGCCAACGTATGACGCTTCTTGCGGGCGAAATGGCTGCATCTTCCGATCTTCTCCACCGATGTACGAGCGGCACGTCATGATGCCCCTGCCGCTGCGAGCATCGAGAACAACCAGAGTCAGGACCTTGTGCGGCAAAGTGCTGGCATGATTTCCGTTGCCAGGAGCGTTATCGTCTCATGATCTCTGGCATCGAGCTGGATCACGAAATACTGCACGCCCACGGCGGCGAGGGCGCGGTAGTAGTCCGCGGCGCGCGCTGGTGTCGTGGCCAGAACCTGGGCTTTGCCGGAGCGCCGCGTGCCGGCCGACGTTGAGCGGGCCGGATCCAGCGCATCGAGCTTGCGCCGCGCCTCGTCTTCCGATGGAGCGAGCATCAGGTACAGCGTGAAGTGCGTGCGCAAGATCTCATCGTACGGGCGCCCAACGGCGGCGCAGTGCGCGGCCAGTGCCTCAAGTTTGCGCCGGACAGCAGCCGCGCGCTCGGCGTCGCCGACGCTTGGATCGTTGATCGGTAGCTCTTCCCGGATGTTGCAGGCATCGGCGAAGCGCGCCACCTGCGCAAGCGTCCGGCGCTCGCCGCTGCCACCGATCAGGATGGGCGGGCGCGGATGCTGGCACGGCGGGGGCTCAATCCGAACGGAGTGCACCTGAACGTAGCGACCCGCAAAGCTGAATGGCTCTGCTCCCCAGACACCCTGAATGATCGTCAACGCCTCCTCAAGACCGGCTTGTCGCTCTCGAAGGGGCAGAAATGGCAACGCGAAGGCATTGAACTCCGCCTCCCACCAGCCGGAGCCGAGGCCGAGGATCAGGCGGCCGCGGCTGAGATTGTCGAGATCAGCGGCGAGGCGCGCGAGATACGCTGGGTGACGGTACCAGGCACAATTGACAGCCGATCCGAGCCGGATGCGTTGCGTCGTGATTGCTAGCGCCGTTAGGCAAATCCACGGATCGGCATGGATTGCCGGGTGGTCCATGATGAACACGGCATCATAGCCGAGCGATTCGACCAGCCGGCCGGTCTCCAACAGGCGCGGTAGCGCGTCCGGCTCGTTCGGCACAATGAGCTGGAGTCCCCAGCGCACGCCGTTGTCGGCATCTGCTACCCATGGGTGACGCACGAGACCTTCTCCAGTGAGCGAAAGGCTAGGGAAGCAGTGAGCTTCGAACTACGAGCTTCGAGTTTTCAGCCGGTAGCTGTTAGCCATCAGCCGTCAGGTGTTAGACATCAGCCGATAGCCGGTAGCCGATGGCCGGTAGGGGCGAGCCCAAGCTCCGCTCATACGGATGAGCTGGGCGATGGTCGCGATGCATCGACTCGTCCAGTTTCTAACGGCTGATGGCGAGGGCAGACGTGGAAGTCTACCCCTACTTTCCTGGCCCCTGCCCCCAGCCCCTAACCCCTAAAAACCGACCCCTGACTCCCGACCCCCGACCCCTCCCTAG
>JBHOQQ010000190.1:0-32548 GCA_042408955.1 Thermomicrobiales bacterium | reverse complement strand
CCGACCCCTGACTCCTGACCCCTCCCTAGCCCCCATTCTGGCCCCGCGTGAACGTGCGCAGCACGTTCTCGGTAATGCGCGAGACATTGTTGTCATAGCCGTTGACGGGCAAACTGGCGTTCCAGGTGATTGAGCCCACGGAGAACACCGCACCGCCGTTGGGCGCCTGCAACAGGGTCATGTCGGCGCGAACCCGCGGCTCTTCGGTTCCCCCGCGGCCCGGCAACGTGTCCAGCGTGTCTTCGACCACAAGCTGATAGTAATCGGAGTGCTGGCCTTCGGACGTAGCCAGGCGCAGCGTTTCCGGTGGGGAGCCATTCGCCAGGTCGTAGCGATCGATTTCATCGCCCGCCGCTCCGCCAAGAATCAGGCCGAAATTCCCGATGATCTCATTCTCCCCAATGCCAGCGAAGATAAATGCAGCGCGGGGATCGTGGGAATCCGGAAGGCGATGATACCCCGCCGCACCGCCCCAGCCTTCGGATGCGAAGCCCACGCCTACGATCGTATTGGGACCGCGCCCACGGAAGCGCCACAGGCCGCCCGGCTCACCCGTTAAGCTGAGATAGCTTTCTCCGGGCCGGGATGTCCATGACCGCGTGCCGGCAATGCCCCGGCGCACCTCGATCAAGTGAGGGCGGGCCGCATCCATTCCGGTCACCCAATAAAAACCGTTGCCGCCTAGATACATCAGCCGGCCGCCGCCGTACAGATACGTCTCCAGGGCGTCGAGCATCGCGGTTGTCCAATACTCCGGATGGCTCCCTGTGACCACGACCCGGTAGGATCGGAGCAGGTCGGCCCCATCGCAATGGAGATCCTCGTCCGTCGCGACGTCGTAGGAGACCCCCTTGCGTTCCAGCCATTCGATCAAATACAGATCGGCGGAGAAATGCCGGGGCTTACCGGTCAGCCAGTTGAGGAACTGCGGCCGCATCGTGATGACCGGGCGCAGGCGGCTGGAGTAGCAGACACCACTGCCGTCTGGGTGCTCGTCGTAGACCGACGAACCGAGATCAGGCCGCGATGCCAGGAAGCGCTCGCGGTCGGTGATCGACACGGTCAAGTCGGTGGTCTTGGCGATCCAATCGGCGCCGGTTTCGATGCGGTGAAAGAGCCGCTCGTTGCCGTAGGCCACGTAGGTATTGGTGGGCGCAAGATAGAGGACCGGAGCGGAAGGCGCACCCACCGGGCGGCGAACGTACAACGGGACATACTCCGCGGTCCGCTCGGTCATCAGCCGCACGGCATAGACACCGGACCTGAGATCGGCCGGAACCTCGTAGGTCAGGTCCGGGACCCAGCCGGCGTCATCCAGATCGTCGTCGTGAAAGTGGATGGCGCCGTACTGGTGGGGCACGGTCAGGAACGAGACATCCCGGCCGTCCCAATTTGCGCCGGTCACCCCGCGCGTCGGGGCATTGACCGTCTGGCCATCCAGCCCGCTGGCCGAGCGGTCGGTGATGGTGGTCGTGTTGATGCCCTGCGAGAAATCCCACGCCGCGATCAATCCGTCGGGGAGCGCCAGAGGATCGGCACCGGCAAAGAGCGCCAGTGACTCATCTGGGCGCAGGGGGCGCCCCCACAGACGCGGTCGGTCTATCTTCCCGGTGAAGCAGCCACGCGGGGCGAATCGGCCGCCGCCGATCTCTTCTCGCCAGCCTGCCCCGATCAGAATGGGAAGATCAAGCTGGGGCAGAGCAAGTGCCGCGAGCGTGCGGTGCGCCTCTCCATGCTCCTCGGGGAGCCAGCCACGCTGAAGCAGGCGCCAGATGAGGCGCGCGTTACCGGTGGCAGCGTCGTAGCTCACACTGACGGCGTACCAGCACCAGGCCCGGAGTGGCTCGCCAGACGTCAGCTCACACTGCCGGCCATTGCCGTCGCCGGCGCGCAGACGAAGCTGGCCGCGCGTGTCGATGCCGACGGCAAACCCGGCGCCGGAGCGCTCGTCCCACTGCGCAACGATCTCCTGTGGCCCCCGGCCATCGAGCAAGGTCGGGCAAATCCAGGCTTGAACAGCGACTCCCCGGTCGTAGCGTGCCGCGCTCCTGGTTGGCACCTGCGCGTAAGAACCGGGGGCGATCGGCTGGACACGGCCGGGATAGGTGCCGGAGATCGCGCTGCGAATGATTGTGTCGCGGTCAGGCTCGGGTGTGGTGAAAGCCCGGTCGAAGCGCATCACATCGGCGCGATAGCGCTCCGCTTCGCAACTCACCATAACCTGAACGCGACCTCCTGGCGTGACGCTCAAGCGATCCGTATATCCGAGGATGTCCATCCCGCCGCTTTCCTTCCCGCTCCATCTCGCAACACCTGCGTAAGTGCGGATAGGTACGGCCTTTTTGCCAAGGCGTCAAGCTCCGCGCGGGACGAACCTCACGGCAGGCTACCCGCATATATCCGCAATTTGCTGGCAGTGCTCGCGTTGAGACGTTTTCATCCGACTGGAGATCAGCGTCATGCCTCCCAGCTCAGCGCGTCACCTGCGTTGGCTCACTCCCAGGGCATGGAGAAGCTCCGCTTCATGCACGCCGCAAAAGCGGTCGGTTTTTTGATCCGTCTCGTCGAGCGTGTTGGAGAAGTGCATCACGCAAGCAGGGTTAGGGCAGTGTCGAAGTCCATACGTATGCCCAAGCTCATGGATTGCTTCCTTCGCTGCTCGCTCACGGAAGAGCTTCGGGTCGGCAGGACGGCCCCAGAATTCGGGTCGCAAGCGCGCAAGAGCGATCATCGCGACCCGGCCACCAATGTGTGCTTGCCCGAAGATGAAGTTGAGCCCTGGCGCAAAGAGGTCAGCGTCTGCCACGCCGAGCACGCACTCGGCTTGAGCCGGCAGCGCCGCTAGCTGGTCGAGAATGGTGTCGGCGCGAAATTGCCCTCGTGACGGATCGAAAGCGGTAGGAGGGATTGGCAGATGATACCGGGAGAGCCGGACGGATCGGCCGGGAAACCGCGCCTCGATGCGCTCGATGAGCTCGCTAAGGAGCGTGTCTGGTACCTGGCCAACTGGCACAAGCTCGATCGTCTGCCGCCTGCCTGTCACTTTCTCATTCATCTGCGCGTCACCATGCCGATGGCTATAGTCGTAGCTTACGTGACACCGGCAGGGCCCGCACGGCTGGCGATCCGTTGGAGCGGTGGCAGGGGCTCAGCAACCACCTCGACGACATCGAGACAGGATTGCGGATTGAAGAGATTTGGCGCTGTGTGCCAAGCACCGGGTTGAAGTCGCAAGTTACTCAGCTCGTCCAGCCTGAGACAGCGCCACTCTCCACCGCGCTTCAGGCCAGGACCGGCTGCCGCGGCGAATTGATAGACGAGGACATGATCAATACCACGCTTGGTACCGAGCGCGTGCGGGCTGAAGAGGCGCTCCTCACCGTGGTAGCGCGCGATCACCTGCTGCCGGGTGCGGATGGCTTCAGCGAGACGCTCGCTGGTGTCCATAGCGGTGGGCCTCCATTGTGCGCACCTGGGTTTCGATACGCCGGGCGAGCGCAGCTCCAAAGCGACGTCATTCGTTGCCAGCGTAGCGGCGTTTCCGTCTCTCACATGTTCTCCTCCGGCTGAGCTAGACAGCAGACCGGCGTCCTGAAATGAGCTGGATGATCAGCACCACCAGGGCAACCACCAGCAGGGCGTGAATGATGGAGCCAAGATTGGCGATTGTGAAGCCAAGGAGCCAGAGGATCAGCAGGATAGCGATGATTGCCCATAACATCGGAATTCCTCCCTGTGTAGCGGTATTGCCGCGCGGATGGTATGAGGGAACGAGCGCCCGGCGCATGGCCGGCAGCGGAATGGGCGCTGCTTCCCGGAGCCGTTCAACGAACGGTTGACGGGAGAATCTTTAGCTCGGCGCGGTACTTGGCGACGGTGCGGCGTGCGATGCGGTAGCCCCGGTGAACCAGCAGCTCGCGGATGCGCATGTCGGATAATGGTCGGCCGTTCCGAGATTCGGTCTCGATAATCTCCCGGATCACGTCTTTCACGCTGAGTGACGGTGTAAAGAAATCGCTGAAGGGAATCACCTTGCGATTCGGGAGCATGACGAACTTGTTGGCCGTTGCCCGGCTAACGGTAGACTCATGCACACCGATGTGCTGAGCGACCTGTGAGCGAGTCAGCGGGCGCAACTCACGCACACCTTCCCGCAGGAAATCTTCTTGCAGCTCACAGATACAGGTGCTGATCTTGAGCAGCGTTTCCCGGCGTTGCTGAATCTTGCCGATGAATTGCTTCGCCCTGGCAACAGCCTCACGGATGTGCTCCCGGTCTTGATCGGAGGTTTGTATCAGCAACGACGGATCACCGGCTGCCGATCCAGTTCCACCGCGGCGTCGCAAGCGCTGAGCCAGCTCCTCATAGAGCGGATTCACGCGCAAATCGCCGCGCGACGTGCCGGTCACCTCGACGTGAAACTCCCCGTCGACAATGCTGATAATCACATCCGGTGTCACATATGGCGTCATGGCCGGACTTTGCCACGTCTTCCAGTGTTGGTTCTGCAGTGGATGTGGACTGAGATGCTCTTGGATGAAGGCGTGTGCTTCGCCCACGGCTTCCGGCGTCACCCGCAAGCGCCGGGCGATCTGCTGGTACCGGTGATTTCCGAGCTCGGTGAGGTGATCCTCGACGATGCGCTCGACGAGCTCGGGGACCTCAATCCTCATCTCCTTCAAAAAGGCCAATTGGAGCAAGAGGCTCTCGCGCAAGTCGCGCGCGGCCACTCCTGCCGGAGCGATCGCCTGGAGTGTTACCAAGACGCGCTCCACATCATCTGGCGATCGTTGTGTTGCCGCGGCGACCTCGGCGACATCCACGGTCAAGAAGCCCCGCTCATCAAGCGCGTCAATCATCATCTCAGCGATGCCGTGATCGCAAGGCGGGAGAATCGTACGCGCATCGGCGAGCAATTGCCCCGGCACGTCCATGTCTGAGGCGATCAAGAGCACGGTGTCGAACTCATCATCTTGCGACCGTGGCTCGCGAATCGTCTCTATGCGTTCAAACATCTCCTCATCGGGATCTGCTGGCGGTGTTGCGGTCAGTTCGGTCAAACACGTCGCACAGTAGCCTCCCTCAAGGGCGCTGCCACACCGTGGGCAGAGCGTGGTGTCTGCCATCTCCAGGGCGGGATTGTCTTGCAATTCCGCGGCAATGACCGCCTCAAGCTCTTGCGCCGAGAGATTGAGTAAATAGCTTGCCTCGATGAGGCGAGGCAGATTGCGCTGCTTTTGCTCTTGTAGCAGATCAACATCCAGCTCCATGGCGACCATGCTGTTCCATGCTCCAAGGCGGCATCCGGCCTGAAACGTTCCGAATCCCGACTGTGACCCAGCTCGCTGCGAGCAGAGCTGCGCGACGAATCTTTGCGAGGAGTGGGAATCGGCCTAGCGCTGGTGTTCGGTATTGTGCATGCATGTCGCGTGCCACCACGCCTCCCGGACTCACCTCCTGCAAGGATCGTGCCAATAGACGGAGCCAAGCGAGCGTTGATGAAGATACCACTCTCCTCTCCTCGTCACGATTCCGGATTTGAGTCGCCGGTGCTCTCGCGCGGACAATGTCACCGGGTGGGGACGGCAGTGCCTGTCCAATGCCATGGCGTCAGAGGCCGCCCACCCGGCCAACCATTGTCGCAAGGAGATGATGTGGGTATAGTCGTAATGCGTGAAACCATGCGAGCCACACTATCTCCCCGGATATGCAGCGCTGAAAGGTCCCGCTTATGCGACGGATATTGATCGCCGATGATGAACCCGCGGGACGCGACGTGCTGCGCGAATTGCTCAGTGATGAAGGCTACGAGGTGATAGAGGCGAGTACCGGCGAGGAGGTGCTATCGGCGTTGGCGCCAGGAACGGGAGATCGCCCGGATCTGATCATCATGGATGTGGTGATGCCGGGAAGGAGTGGCCTCGATGTCCTGCGCGAAGCACGGCAGAAGCTGGGATCCTCTGCGGGGGCCCAGTTGCCAATCCTCGTCATGACAGGTCATGGCACCTCCAAGACGGCGATCGATGCAATCCAGTTAGGTGCGTATGACTACATCACCAAGCCGTTTGATATTGACGACGTGGCCGTGACAGTCCGCCGCTTCTTCGAGTGGCGCGATCTCAGCGAACAAGTTGCGCACCTCTCTTCACAATTGGGCGAGCACGATCCCGATGTGGTGCTGATTGGCAACAGCTCTGCCATGCAGGAGGTGTACAAGACGATCGGACGGGTGGCGCGCTCCGACGCGACGGTCCTCATCACCGGCGAGACAGGCACCGGCAAAGAATTGGTTGCCACCCTCTTGCATCGCACCTCCAGTTACGCGCGTGGGCCGCTCATCAAAGTCAACTGTGCAGCGCTGCCGGAGACGCTTTTGGAAAGTGAGCTCTTCGGCCACGAGAAGGGCGCCTTTACCGGGGCGGTGACCCAGCGCAAGGGCCGCTTCGAGATGGCGCACAAGGGCACCATCTTTCTTGACGAAATCGGGGAGATGACCCTGGCGACGCAAAAGAAGCTGCTGCGCGTGCTGCAGGAGCGTGAGTTCGAGCGGGTCGGTGGTTCGACGACGGTCAAGATCGACACCCGAATCATCGCCGCGACGAACAAGAATCTGCCGCATGAGATCGCTGAGGGCAGATTTCGCGAAGATCTGTATTACCGGCTCAATGTGATCTCAATCTACTTGCCGCCTTTGCGAGAGCGTGGCGATGACGTGCGCCTGCTCGTCGAGCACTTCCTGCACAAGCACCGAGCCTATCCTGGCGCTCCTCCCGCCCGCATCAGCGAGCGGGCAATGGAGATCCTCCAGGCTTACCACTGGCCAGGAAATGTGCGTGAGCTTGAGAACGTGATCGAGCGTGCGGTGATCTTGTCTCAGGGCGGCGTGATCACGGAAGACCTCATCAACTTTACCGGCGCTGACAATCGCCGGTTCATCGACATCAGCCAGCGTCTCCGGGAGGGAACCCGGCTGTGCGACCTGTTGTCGGATGTGGAGCGGCAGGCGGTTGCGGAAGCCCTGAGCTTGACACAAGGTGACCGTGTTGCCGCGGCTGCGATGCTCGGCATGCGCTTCGAAGAGCTTCAGGAGCGCGTCCAGGCATTCGGCCTCGAAGTCGCCTCCGTTCACTAGCCTGGCTGTACAACGATCCGGACCTGCTCGCTCGCAGTGGGGTCGCCGATCGGGAAGCAAGAGTGTGAGACTCAAGCTCAATCGCGCGCGGCTAAAGCCCGCCTCCCTCGCTGCGCCCGGGACAATGCTCACCACGCAGAGACGCCTCCTTTAGGGAGGCTGGATATGGCACGTCCCCTGCAAGGCAGCCAGCGTTAGCCGGCTTTGTCGGGTCAGCGCGGGTCTTTAGGCCCGCGCGGGAGCGGGCTTGCTGGAGGGCAGAGCCTCATCAGCACGGGTGCATGCAGTGTAATACGGTTCCGGCATCGTGCGGGGCTAAAGTCCCCGCACTGAGCACAACGAAGCCCCCTAAAGGGGGCTAACGAGGACATCGTCGGCGGAGAACGAGCCGGCTTCCTTTGTTGAGTTTATCCTGAGCAACACAAGAGAGTGGAAGCTTAGCCCCGCGCGAACGGTTCGCACGACCAGCGGCTCTGGCCGATCATTGCCGGCCGCCCTGGGCAATCTGCTACGTCTCCAACTGACGTCTCAGCGCAACCGAGCGCGTGCCGTGAGGGACGCTTTCCTGAGACCGAGTGAGCGACCCGTGGGCCGCTCACTCGCCAGGACTGCTCGGGGAAAAAGAGGAGAACAGGGGACGCACGTGGCTCCTGAGGTACCGGTCGCACGCCCGGGCGGAGCCGTAATGGGCTGCGACGATGTGCGCTGCCTGTCAGCGCCGGTGAGGGTTGCCCCGAGCAGGATGTTTTCTCTTCGGACCAGGTGGGTTCGGCTCTCACGGCTTCCCCCGATCCGATCAGAGCAAGATGTCAAGCAAATTGCATGCCAACCGCGAAGCAGCGACAACCTGAACGCCGTGGCCCCGGTCGACTCCGCCTTGTTATGCGCCTGTGATAACGGCAGCGGCGCTTGCGATGTCGCTGGAACGTGCACAGTCTATCCTGTGAGCAGGAGTGCGCTGACGTGCCGCTCAGGGGGTGGCCATGTCCTTTCTCACGCTGATCGTAAAGAACCTCTTCCGGCAACGCACGCGGACCGGCCTAACGATCCTTGGCATTAGCATCGGCATTACCACCGTGGTTGCCCTTGGCGTAATCGCTGACGGCCTGAAGATGACCGCTGGCGAGATTATTCGAACCGGGGATGCCGATTTCATGGTGGCCCAGAAGGGAGCAGCAGATCTCTCGTTCAGCAGTATTCCCGAGGAGCAGTGGCAAGCTGTCGCCGCTGTGCCAGGAGTCGCGCGAGCAACGGGCGTGCTGATCTTTATTAAGCGCGTAGGTGATATCCCCTATTTCGCCACCTTTGGTATCGAGCCAGAGCAGTTGGCGCAAATGCCGCTCACCGTGCTCGAAGGGCGGCGGCTCGCTCCCGGTACGACGAACGAGATGATGCTCGGCTACCAGGCCGCCAACACCTTTGGCCTCGGCATCGGGGACACGCTGGCGATCGGCGACCGCGCATTCACCATCGTAGGGATCTACCAAACCGGCACGGTCTGGCAGGATAACGGAGCCTATGCATCCCTCTCCACCGTGCAGGAGCTTGCTGGCCGTCAAGGCATCGTCACGGTGGTCTACGTGACGGTTCAGCCAGGAGAGGATCCGGACGAGGTTGCAGCCCGCATCGAGCAAGAGCTGCCTCAGCTCGTTAGCATCCGCACTGAGGAGGATTACGGCAAAGTTGATCAGGGGATGCAGATCATCGACGCGGCGAATCTAGCGATTTCATTGCTTGCCGTGGGCATCGGAGCCATCGGCGTGATGAACACCATGGTGATGTCGGTCTTTGAGCGAACGCGAGAGATCGGCATTCTCCGGGCCGTTGGCTGGCGAGGCTCTCGCATCCTGCGCCTTATCCTCGGAGAATCACTCGTGCTGTGCGTGGTCGCGGCAATGGTGGGAACAACATTCGGCGTGCTCCTCACGCGCGCGGTGCTGCTCGTCGAGGAGATTCGCGGGTTGCTCGAGCCAGCGTACTCGCTGGACATCTTTATCCGAGCACTGGTGGTTGCCGTCGTTGTGGCGCTCTTTGGCGCGGCTTATCCTGCATTTCGCGCGGTCCGTCTCGCCCCAATGGAGGCGCTACGGCATGAATAGTCGCGAGCTAGCCATCGTTACGCGCGATCTTCACAAAAGCTTCGAGCATGGTCGCATCCCGGCGCTCAACGGCGTGGACCTCACCGTCGAGCGTGGCGAATTCGTGGCCATCATGGGGCCTTCTGGGTGTTGGAAATCGACGTTGTTGCATCTCCTCGCCGCGTTGGATCGTCCTGACCGGGGCTCAATCCACGTGTTGGACCAAGATCTCACGATGGTGCGGAACTTGGCCGGCTACCGCGCGCGGAAGGTTGGAATCGTGTTCCAATTGCACAATCTTCTGCCTGCCCTCACGGCGAGCGAAAACGTGCAGATCCCGATGTTCGAGCGAAGTCTGTCCGCCAGGCAGCGGCGGGAGCGAGCGCATCAGCTCTTGGCCATGGTCGGCTTGGAAGGCAAAGAACGCCAGCGTCCACCCCAGCTCTCTGGCGGCGAGCGCCAGCGTGTCGCCATTGCCCGTGCGCTCGCGAATGATCCCCCTATCCTGCTCGCCGATGAGCCAACTGGGAGTCTGGACTCCGCAGCTGGGCGCATGGTGCTCGACCTCATCCAACGCCTGCAGGATGAGCGTGGACTCACTGTCGTGCTGGTGACCCACGATCCGAGTGTTGCCAGCCGGGCCGATCGCATGGTGAGAATGCTCGATGGCCGGATCATTGGCGACGAGCCAGCTCGCGCACGGGCCGAAGCCGCAGCGGCCGGCACCGCCATCGCTAGCGCCTGAGCTTCCTCACTGCTCAGGTACGAAGCAGAAATTGCCCGTAGACGCGGCGCTTGACTGCCTCGACGCAGATCAGATACACGGCTGTGACCGCGACGACAAAGGCAAGGACGTGCCATGGCAGCGGCGTAAAGCCCAAAAGGCCGCGCACGGGACCATGGGTGACCAGGAGGCCAGCGGACACCGCGCTCAGTGTGCTGATCGCCAGTGACCTGCTTGGCAAGCTGCGAAGGGGATTGCCCGCTGTGCGGATGACGTAGATGACGAGTGTCTGCGTCGCGAGGGATTCGACGAACCAGCCCGTGTGGAACAGCGTTTCTGAGGCGTGAAAGATGTGGAGCAGCGCCCCGAAGGTGAGAAAGTCGAAGAGCGAGCTGACTGGGCCAAGTGTGATCATGAACCGCTCAATGAAGCTGATATCCCAGTGCTTCGGCTTGCGTATCCAGATGGCATCGACGCGATCGGTCGGGAGCGTCACCTGCGACAACTCGTACAGCAGGTTGTTCAGCAGCACTTGAATGGGGAGCATGGGCAGGAACGGCAGGACGATGGCCGCGCCCGCCATGCTGAGCATGTTCCCAAACGCCGAGCTTGTCCACATCAGGATATATTTCATGACATTGCCGAAGCTGCGCCGCCCTTCCAGCACGCCCTGGTGAAGCACCTGCAAATCATGCTCCAGAAGAATGATGTCAGCCGATTCCCTAGCCACGTCGGTGGCGTTCGCCACGGAGATGCCCACATCGGCCGTATGCAGGGAGGGCGCATCGTTGATGCCATCCCCGAGAAACCCGACCACATGCCCACGGCGCTGCAGCGCACGAATGATGCGATTCTTTTGCGCCGGGGTCACGCGCGCAAAGACACGGGTTTGCTCAGCCAGCGCCCCGAGTGCAACCTCGTCGAGCACCTCGATGTCCCGCCCGAGCACCACGTTGCCAGGGGGCAAGCCAATATCGCGGCAAACGCTCGCCGCCACCAACTCGTTATCCCCGGTGAGAATCATCACGCGCACACCATCGTCAGCGAGGGCGTGCACAGCGGCTCCTGCTTCTGGCCGTGGTGGATCCCGGAAGGTGACAAAACCAGCGAAAATCATGTCGGACTCAATGCTTCGGTCGTAGGTCGTGGCCGTCCCCACGGGTTTCCAGGCAACGCCCAGCGCGCGGTAGCCACCCGCGCTGATGCGCTGAAACACATCGGTGATCGCCGTGCGTGCCTCGCTCGTGAGCGGGCGAATCTCACCATCGGCTTCCACAGAGCCCGAGATCGCGATAACGCTTTCTGGAGCGCCCTTCATGACCAGCAGGCGTTCGCCCGTTTCGGCATTGGCGACGACGATGGACGAGCGGCACCGAGTGAAATCGAAGGGGATTTCATCAATCTTGGTCCAGACCTCCCGCGATGGCTGGTCTACCGCGAGGATCGCGGCAGCCATCGGGCTGGCGATGCCGCTCTCAAACGCACTATTCAGCGCCGCCAGGTGAAGCAGCCGTTCGTGCTCCTTCCCGAACGGATCAAGTGACTTCGCAAGCGAAAATTCCCCCTGCGTCAGCGTTCCCGTCTTGTCGCTGCACAAGATATCCATACTGCCAAAGTTCTGGATCGCCGGCAGGCGTTTCACGATCACTCGCTGCCTGGCCATGCGCACCGCGCCGGCTGCCAGCGTTACGGACATCACCATGGGCAGGAGTTCTGGAGTCAATCCGATCGCCAGAGCGATCGCAAACAGAAACGAATCGATTGCATCCCGGTGCAGCGCGAGATTGACGAGCAGGACAAAGAGCACCAGTGCCACGACGACCCGCATGATCAACAGGGAGAAGCGTCGAATGCCGCGCTCGAATTCCGTCTCCGGCGCTCTGGCCGCGATGCTCTCGGCAAGGCGTCCAAAGGCGGTTTCCGGCCCGGTCACAACGGCAAGCAGGGTGGCGCTGCCGCTCATCACCAGCGTGCCCAGGTAGGCGTTCCACTCGGTGGACTGCGCATCCTTCTCGACAGGTAGCGACTCGCCGGTCAGCGCCGCTTCGTTGATGAACAATTCATGGGTGGAGAGCAGCCGGCCATCCGCGGGCACGATTTCGCCAGCGCGCAGAAGAACGACATCGCCGGGCACCACCTCGCGCCGGTCAATCACGTGTTCTTCGCCGTCGCGGAGCACACGAGCCGTGGGAGCAACCATAGACCGCAGCGCGTCAACCGCTCGCTGAGATTGGAATGCCTGGCGGAAATTGATGCCGACGCTAATCACGACCATGGTCACGATGAGCGTCGCATCAACGGTTTCCCCAAGCATCGCCGAGACGGCGCTGGCGACGAGCAAGATGGCGATAAGTGGGTTGGCGAACAGGTGAAGAAACTCGCGCACCACGCTGCGGTGAGGCCGAGTCGCAAGCTCGTTCGGCCCAACACGCTCGATGCGTGATCGCGCTTCGGCGCTGGTGAGCCCCGCGGGCGACGTCCCCAAATGCTCCAGGAGCGTCGCTGTGTCAAGCCGCTCCCACGCTGTCGCGTCCTCTCCTGCGGCTCGCGATTCCCACCGGGTGCGCCGGGCTGGCCGTTCCGGGTTTTGGAGCATCGGGATAACCATTCGATTCGCCTCTCGCATCGCAGTATTGCCGCTATTCCCGACGCCAGCGAGCACGAAGCATACTGGCACCTTCGCCCTTGCTGCCGGCGTTGCCAGCAAGCTCGTCATCCAGACTGGAGAACAGCCGGCATCCAGGAGACGGCTGCCACATGACATCTGTTGCGCGCCCGTAACGATCGCTCTTGGATCGCCATGCACTCGTCATAGCGGATGGTGGACCATCAACGGTAGGAATGAAAGGAGGCCCCCAGATGACCAGGGGATATCTGTTGGGCACCGTTGCCCGGGTCATCGCTCCGTCGTTCGGTCGATACTGGCGGTGAAGGACACGGGGATGAGCCAAAGCTTTTCGTTTGAGCGCTTGCTGGTGCCCTATGACGGCTCGGCGCTGGCCGATCAGACGCTGCCAATGGTGGTCTACCTGGCACCGCAGGGAGCCGAGGTCATCTTGCTCCAAGTCGTCCCCGATCATGGGCACGAGATGGGTCCGGAAGAAGTGTGGCAAGATGGGGAGGCGCTGGAGCGGGCCAAGGTGCTGGCGCAGCGCGACCTGCATCGTGCTGCTGACTGGCTGACCGCGCACCGGGCTGATCTGCGTATAACCCACCTCACCGAGGTCGGTGATCCTGCGACCGAGATCTTGCATGTCGCCGAGCGCCTCAACGCGGGCGTGATCGTGTTAGCCAGCGCCGGGCACGCGGGCGTTGGACGCCTGGCCACGGGAACCGTCGCTGAGCGGGTGACGCGGCACGCGGACCGGCCTGTGCTCCTGATCCGGCTGACCGACACGACGATCGGTGTCTCACCACCGCCATTGACCCGGTTGATGGTGCCGTTGGATGGCTCGGATCTCGCCGCGCAAGCCCTGCCCGTTGCGCAGGAGCTTGCTTCTCGACTCCAATTACCCGTTCATCTCATCACGGTCATTGACCCAGAAGAGATTGGCGCGCCCGTTATCGCGTACGAGGCCACCATCAGCCCGGAGATATGGCAAGAATGCTTTGCGAGCGCACGCTTGGATGCGCAGGTGCGCCTGGAGCGGCTCTGCGCGTCGCTCATCGCGGCCGGCATCACCAGTGATTGGGAGATCGTCGAGGGTCGCGTTGCGCAGACGATCTTGGAGCGATGCCGGCCAGGCGATCTCCTCGTGATGACGACGCGCGGACGCAGCGGCGCCCGGCTCTGGCGCATCGGCAGCATCGCGGACAAGATCGTCCGGTATACGGCCGTGCCTGTACTGGTGCTGCCCGTTCGTGAGGTGAGGGAAACGGTCGTGCCAGTGGTGGAGGAGCTACCAGCTTGGCCCCGCCCTGGAGCGCACCGGGGATGATGCAGATGCATCGTCCGTGAGGAAGCTGAGCCGCCTGAATTGTTCGGAGTTCCCCCATGTTGGCCAGGAGCAATTCCACCTTAGGCGTTACCCGGAAGCCTGCCGCCACTGGTCCTGATCAGGCACACTATATTTGGTCCTCTTGTGCGTGGGAAGAGGGCCGTTTGTTCGGGGTGGAGCATGACGACCTCTCGGGGGTGGCACCATGAGATGGTTCCGACGGCGCGTTGATGCCACGAAGCAGAGCGCGCCGGGATCATCCAGTACCGATGCACCAACGCTGGGGTGGGCTGTCCGGCTCCATGCGATTGGCAGGGCTCTTGACCGGGCTAGCTTGACGCTTCAGGACATTGCCATCGCCATGGCAGGGGAGTGGACGCTGATCTCCGCGCTAGCATTCCGCGAGAGCCAGTTTGGGCAGCCAAGCTGGGTTCCAGTCACGTTGCAGATTGCAACCGATGGCCAGGTGGCGCCACTTCCCAGCGATGGCGCAGGTTCGGCTGGCTTGCTCGGAAGTGTGGAACCAGCCAGGCCATGGACAGAGACGCTGGTTGCTCTCGGCATGCTGTTGGATCAGCGTGCGCCGCTGTATGGCGATCTTCTGATCCTTGAGGTTGAGGGCGGCTTTGTCGTGCAGGGGTTCCAACCTGACGAAAGCGATGAGCATCCCGGACTGAAATTGGTGTCGTGGGAACTGACGGATGACGAGATCGCGGCTGTCTTAGCATCCTGCTAGGATGGGAGAGCGGCATGAAGCTGTTCGAGGGCTTGTCGCGCACCGATTATCAGGACGTGCTCCGCGCGATCGGCGCTCTGCTTGATGAGCGACAGTTACGCGACATTCGCATTTGGGAGCACGAGCACGGAATCATCATCCAGGGCCGCCACGCCCACGGGGCCATCAGCAACACCTACGAGACCATTTTGCTGACCGATGATGATCTGCAGGAAATCCTACGCCTTGCATATCAGCGCCGGGGCCGCGCGGCCGCGCAGGGCCAGGCTTCTCCCAGCGCGTGACGGGCGGCGCCAAGTCGTCCCTTGCGCGACGTTGTCGTTCGTTCAAATCTTCCCTCCTTTTGGTTTTGGCCGAGTATCCTCCTGGATAGGCGCTCATGCTCCAGCGGTGAGCAGGCCAGGCGCCGGCACAACGCCAGCCTGATTCCGCGGCACGAGGCCCCGCACCGACCGGTCCATTCCACCCCGTCGCGTCAAGAGGATAAGCCGTGACCCGCCTACGCCGATGCCTTGGATATCTCATGATCGTGGCGCTCGCCATCGCCGGTGCGGCGTCGGTCCCTTCGCCGGTCATGGCTCAGCCGGCACGCGATTACTGGCCAACCGAGGCGTGGCGCAAGGCTGGTCCAGCCCGCTTGGGAGTGGACCGGGCAGCGGTGCGAATGGCCGGCGATGTCATCGCGCGGGATTTGCCCCACGTCACCGGTCTCGTTGTTGTTCGGCATGGGTATATCGTGCACGAGCGCTATTTTGGAGACCGGTATCGCAGGAACGATCCGGTCAAGATCCGGTCCATCACCAAGAGCGTGATCGGCACGTTGATCGGGATCGCCGAAGGCGAAGGGCGGCTTCGCCTTGATCAGACACTCGGCGAGTTGATCCCGCACCGCATTCCCCCGGAGGCCGACCCTCGCACCCGCGACATCACTGTCCGCCATCTGCTCACCATGACCTCGGGCTGGGCATGGGATATCCACACCGATTACTGGCGGATCATCGGCAGCGACGACTGGGCACGGCTCACGCTCAGTTTGCCGGTGATCGCCGAGCCGGGCACGGTCTACACCTACAACTCAGGTGGGTCACACATCTTGTCCATCATCCTCAGCGAAGTAACCAGGCAGGACACCGCAGACTACGCGCAGGAGAAGCTCTTCGATCCGCTGGGCATTCCCCGGCCTGCCTGGCAACGGTCGCCACAAGGCGAAGCGAGCGGCGGGTTCGGATTGGAGCTGACTCCACGGGACATGGCGAAGCTGGGTGAGCTCTATCTCAATGAAGGGCGATGGGAGGATCGCCAAATCGTGCCGGCAGCATATGTGCGCGAGGCGATCTCAGTCCAAAGCGATGGTGATGCCACCGGGGGAGCCAGATACGGCTATCAGTGGTGGGTAACCGATGCTACGGCCTACCACGCCGCCTTTGCGCTCGGATTCGGAGGGCAATATGTCTACATTGTCCCTGAGTTGGACCTGACGGTCGTGATTGCCGCGGGCTTCGAGGATCCTCCCGCCACATTTGGGCCGCCGCGGCCGGTGATCGAGTCGATCATCATCTCAGGTGTGGTACCGTAAACCCGTTGTGAGTCTCACCTCCTCTCGCGTCTTGCAAGAACGCATGTTCGAGGCGACAATACGCGTGCGCGTTGTTGCTGGTCGCTCTGCTGGCCCCGCGGTGTTGGAATACGGATGCTGATCTTCCCGGTTCGTCACCACTCACCGGCTGCAGCTCTGCACCTCGACCGGCTCATTCGAGACGTGCGGCCGAGGGTTGTTCTCATCGAGGGGCCAGAGGACGCGAATTCGCTCATCCCACTCCTGGTTGATCCGCTCACCGTGCCACCAGTAGCGATTTACGCGTTTGAGCGCGAGCGATCGGGAGATGTGGCTCACAGCCGCTCGATCTTCTATCCGTTCTGCGCCTATTCCCCAGAATACGTCGCTCTTCGAGCCGGCGCCGAGACCGGGGCACGGATTGCCTTTTGCGATGTGCCCACCTGGGCGAGCCTCCTGGCGAGCGAGCACAGCGGTTTGGCACCCGATCCGGCAGATGATGCCTATGGACGGTTTGCTGGCCGGCTGGCAGAGGTTGCTGGCTTTCCCTCGTTCGATGCCTTCTGGGAAGCGGCGGTCGAGCAAGTCTGCGCCCAGGCACCGGTTGACGAGTACATCGCGGCACTGGCGGACTTCGGTGCGAAGGCGCGCGATGTTGCCGCGCCGCATCGGGCCGCGCCAGCCGATGTCACGCGCGAGCAGCACATGGCCGCGGTTGCGGTCGAGATGGTGGCCAGCGGCGTTCCCGCGGATACGATCCTCATTGTCTGCGGCGCCGCCCACGCCGGCCCGATTGCCGAGGCAATCGCGGCTGGAGCCACGCGTCCAGATCTTGGCAATCCGGTGCCGGTGGAACTGGCGCTCGTGCCCTATAGCTATCCGCGCCTCAGCGATGACCATGGCTATGGAGCAGGCAACCGGGCGCCGTGGTACCTCCAGGCGGTATGGGAGGAGGGCGGCGATTTTCTTGCTGCTTCCCGGCGCGCGCTCCTGACCGTCGCGTCGCGGCTGCGCGACCAGGGACGGCTGGCCTCGCTTGCCCAGGTGATTGATGCTGATGAGCTTGCGATCGTGCTTGCGCGGCTGCGAGGAAAGCGCGCTCCTGGCGTGGATGAGGTGAGCGACGCCGCGGTCGCTTGCCTGGCCCAGGGGCAGCCAGCGGTCGTGGAACGAGTGCTGCGGGAGACCCTGGTCGGTGACCGCCTGGGTCAGGTGACGCCGCGTGCGGGGCTCACGCCATTGCAAGCCGAGTTTTACGAAACCACGGCTCGCTTGCGCTTGCCCGTCCAGGATGCATCGCGCACGATTCTGGTCCATCTGCCCGATCCGGTCGAAGCCGCGCAATCCGTCTTTCTCCACCGGCTGGTGGCTGCCGGCGTGCCCTTCGCTCGCCAGCTTGAGGGCGGCATTGGTGGCAGCGTCGAGGCCCGCGGCGGCGCCCTGGCCGGGTTGCGCCGGGCACGGGAGAAGTGGGAGCTTTGCTGGTCGCCACTGACAGACACCTGCCTCATCGAGCGCAATGCCTGGGGGAGCACCCTCGCGGGTGTGGCAGAGCGGCTTCTGCTCAAACGGATCGAGAGCGCCGGGGCAATCGACGAAGGCGCCGAGGTCCTCTTGCACCTGGCATTGTGCGATCTACCAGCCGCGTTTGCGCGGGCGCTGCAGCGGTGTGAAACACTCGCAGCGGATAACGCCAGCTTCCCGGCCATCGCCCGCGCCGCGTTTCATCTCGATGCTCTGCTGGCGCTAGGTGCCGCGCGCCAGCTTCCTGAGTCCGACCTTGCCGATCTCGCTTCGCGCCTGTTCGTCCGCGCGGCGCTTCATCTGCCAGCCGCGTCGCAGTGTGGGGATGATGCCGCTCTGGAAATCGAATCTAGCCTCATTCCCCTGGCTGAACTGGTTCGGAAAGGCAGCCCCATCGCCGCGGCCGATCTCTTTTGGGACGCGGTATGCACCGTCAGCGAGTTGGACTCCGCGCATCCTGGATTACGTGGCCTGGCACTTGTGCTCCTCGAAATCGGGAACCGCCTGGCTCCGGGAGATCTCACGCTCCGCCTGAAGCGCCAGTTGGTGAGCGCTTCGCCAGATGCCGGGGCACGCCTGGTGGCCGGCCTGTTTCGGTTGCACCGGAGCACGCTCATTCGGCACCGCGCGCTGATCGGCGCGATCACCGACTTCCTGCTGAGCCTGGAGATCGAATCATTGATCCCGCTTTTGCCAGCGCTGCGGCGCACCCTCGGCAATCTGTCACCCGCCGAGCGCACGTACCTCCAAGAAGCACTCGCTGGTCTCTTCGGCGTTACGAGGGATGCTACCTTACCGGCGAATGTGCCAGACCGCGTGCATGCGCGCCTGCGCGCGGCCGATGCAGCCGTTGCCGCAGTGTTGACCACCTGGAGAGAGCACTATGGCATCGCCTGATCCGCGCTTGGATGCCGCGTTGCTCCGCTGGCGACTCGTCATCGGACCGGAACCTCACGGGGCAGCGGCATCCGGCATGTTCCGGGGCGCCGAAGCGATGATTCAACGCAATGCCATGCTCTCCGGCGTTGACCGGGCGCTCGATTTCCTGTATGGGGACGAGCGCGGAGCAGATCTCAGCGCGAGCCTGCCCTATGTCCCCACCTGGCTTGGTGACATCCGGCGCTATTTCCCGCGCCAGACCGTAGCCTTCCTGGAGCGCGAGGCGATCGAGCGGCGCGGGCTCCGCCAGCTTCTCTTCGAGCCGGAAACGCTCGGGACCTTGGAGCGGGACATCCATCTTGTCACGACGATTCTCGGATTCAAGGATCTGATGCCGGAGGAGACGCGGCAGACTGCGCGCGAGGTCGTCAGAGAGATCGTGGAGCATCTCCGGCGAAAGCTTGAGCCGAGCCTCCAGCAAGCGGTTACCGGGGCGCTCCAGCGCAACCGTCATACTCCCTTGCGAGTCAGCCGCAATCTTGACGTCCAGCGAACGGTGCGCTCTGGCCTGCGCCACTACCAGCCGGACCTTGGCAAGATCGTGCCGGACCGCCTGTACTTCTTCGCCAGCCAGCGCCGGTATCATGAGTGGCGCGTGATTGTGCTCGTGGATCAGAGCGGATCGATGGCCGAATCAATCGTTTATGCAGCGATCTTTGCCGCGGTCTTCGCTTCCTTGCCTTCCCTTGAAACCCGGCTCCTGCTATTCGACACGGCCACGGTTGATGTGAGCCAGTATCTTGGCGACGCGGTTGACATTCTCTTTAGCGCACACTTGGGTGGCGGCACGGATATTGCGCGCGCGGTGGCGACAGCCGCCGAGCTTGTTGAGCAGCCAGAGCGCACCCTTCTCGTGCTGATCACCGACTTGCACGAGGGCGGCAATCAGGAGACGCTGCTGCAGCACCTCGCGGCGCTGCATGAGAGCCGGGTGCGGGTGCTGTGCACGCTGGCTCTGAATGATGCGGGAACTGCCTCGTACAATCATCGCCTAGCGCGTGAGGTCGCGAACCTGGGTATCCCCACGTTCGCGGCGACGCCTCACCGCATGGTTGATGCGATCGAGCGTGCTTTCCGCGGAGAATCGCCCGATGGCGCCAGCGTCGTTTGATCCCACTGCCTACCCGGCGCTCGTCGCTCTCGGCCAGCGGTTGCGCGAGCTCGCTGGCGACAGCATCTACGAGGCGGGGCGGGAGATCGCGCTCCGCCGGGCGATCCGGGGCGCGACCATCACCGGCACTACCGCGACGGCCATCGTAGATGGCACCACTGCCTACGAAGTTACCGTTGCGTTTACCCGCAGAGCAAAGTCGGCAAAGGTCGGCTGCACCTGCCCGGCCAGCCGGCGTTCCCGGCTCTGCAAGCACATCGTTGCCGTCTGCGTGGTGCTGCTGGAGCAGCCGGGTTTGTTCGCCGTCCAGGAGCCAGCCACCGTCCCCAAGCCGCCTCGAGCTCGGACCTCGCGCTCGCGAGCGCCGAAGGGCGATCCGGAAGCGACGCGCGCGGCCCAGCGCGGAGCCGGGCTCGTCCTGGTCGATCGCCTGCTTGAAGAGCTGACAGCGAGTGGCGCGGCGGGGATCGGCGCTGAAGGAATCAGTCTCGTGCGAAGCGCGGCGGAGACCGTGCGCGTCTTGAAGCTGCGGCGCTTGGGTAATGCGCTCATGGCCCTGTCTCACCTGATCGCCAGCGGCCGAGCCGAGAGCTCTCCGCGGGAATGTGCAGCGTTGCTGCGAGAGATCTGGATCGCGCGTCAGCTCCTTGGGGCGCACGGAGAGCAGCGGGCCGCGCTCGATCCAATGCTCGTTGAATCGCTTATCGGCAAAACGTGGCGCGTGTCCGAGCTCCCGCGCGTGGGTCCCCTCGAATTGATCGCGGTGGCGAGTGATGCTTCCAGCGATGGAGAATTCGAGATTGATTCCCGCTACTACTGTGATCTACCCAGTGGCGATCTTTACGTTGAGCGACAGATCACTCCGTGCGGCATACGAAAGCGGCCGATGCCTGCCCGGCGTCTTCGCCTGCTGGTGGCGGAAGCAGCGGTGTATCCTGGCCTTCCGCCACGACGCATTCAGATCGTCCAAACGGAGCGCGCTGCCCTCCGCCCGAAAGATATCGAGCGAGTTTTGGAGCATGCCGCAACATCGATTGATAGCCTCTGTCAGTCCCTGCACACGTGGCTGGCTCGGCCATTCGCCATGCCGAGGCCCCTGGCGCTGTTCCGCCCGGCGGCAATGTTTCATCACAACTCACGAATCGTTGCTGCGGATTCTGCAGGGCGTGCGCTGGCAATCCGCTGGCCGGCAAGCTGGACACGCCAGGTAGCGGGCGTTCTCCCCGAAGCCCCAGAGCGCCTGGCGCTGGCCGGTCTTTTGGGACTCGGAGCTGACGGACCCGAGCTGGATTGCCTCTCGCTGATCGGTGATCTCCGGTGGCAACATGGACCCGTATTCCCGGACCAGTGATCGGCACAAGGGAGAGACTGTGCTCCAGGAGATCGCTGCCTACATCCGGCAGATCGAGGAACGGCTGGAGCGACTGCTCGCCTCTGGCTGGCGCAACGCCGCGCATGAGGCTCAAGGCTTTACCACCGACGCAGATTCGCTGTCAGCGCTCGGGCTACATACTGTTGCCGGGCGCCTACGCGAGGTGGCAGCCGCGCCAGACGCGATGGCGGCGTTGCGTGCCATTGTGCTGGCGACCGAGTCCTGTCGCCTGCTTCGCGCTCACCTGGTAGAGGCGGAATCGCTCGGGCCTGGGGCAGTGCAATTGCACGCGCGGCGGCCCCGCGCGACCGATCGCATCTCGTTGCTTCCCCTGTGCCGCGTTGCGGTGGACGGTGAGGAAGTCTGGTCATGCCTTCGCTCCCAAGGTTATGCCTGGGAATGGCTGGCGCTCGATCCACTGGGTGACCCGGCGCCTCAGGTGCCGTGGCTCACGATGCGTGTGAGCGGATTCCCCGTGTGGCGCGGGCGCTATCCGGTCGGAGCGGCCGCCGAGCTCACCCGCGTGGCACTCAGCGAGTCCGCGGTGAGCGCCCTCGCCGGTGACGACGGTAATCTTTCTGTTCTGCGTGCGCTGCAGTCGGGCAGGATCAGGAGCACGCAGCTTCCCTTATGGGGTGGCGGCTACCTGCGCTTGGATCGCCTGCAAGCGATGCCAGTCGCGGCGTTGCGAGGGCTAGACGATCGCTTTCACGCAGAGGACATTCTTGATCAGCACGGTGACTCCGCGTGGGGCCTGGTATGGGATCAGCTCGGGGAGCGGGCGCTGGTTGCCGCGTTTGCTGCCCGCGCAGATGGCATGCGCGTCATTCATCTGGTGCCAGGATGTCCGGCAGAGAAGATCGTCCCGGTGCCCTAAGCACAACGGATGTGAGGAACGCGGCCGGTCGTGGCCTCGTGCACCATTAGGAAGCTGGCTGAAGCGGGCACTGCGGCTTCGAGTGCCGTGGTGTTCCAGCCTCGTTTGAGGGCTTGTCTGCATGAGCGCGGGCCTAAAGATCCGAGCTGAGCACACAAAGTCGGCTGGATTCTCGTACGTGGGGATCCGATGCATGGTACCGCCTTTCGCGCGGCTCACGCCTTACTCTCTCTCGTTGCTCGGGGCCGGCCCAGCCAAGGAAGGCGGCGAAAGCGCGGTACTGATTGG
Source organism: Thermomicrobiales bacterium (assembly GCA_042408955.1). Classification (GTDB taxonomy): domain Bacteria; phylum Chloroflexota; class Chloroflexia; order Thermomicrobiales; family UBA6265; genus CALGSZ01. The sequence goes on along the minus strand of JBHOQQ010000190.1, from coordinate 10,274 downwards.
GAAAGAGAGATTCCTCGCTCCGCACTTCCGCGCTGACCCGAACGGAATGACCGGGAAAGGACGCCGGGCTGCATCGTCGTCTGTCCAACCCCGCCAGGACTGCATAGATCATTGTTCAGGAAACATCAGCTGGCTTTAGCCGGCTTCGTTGTACCGAGCGCGGGGACTTTAGCCCCGCGCGATGCGGGCGGAGCGTTCAGCTTCCTGCACCCAGGCTGATGGTGCTTTGCCCTCCGGTGAGCCTGCTGCCGCACGGGCCGAAAAACCCTCTCTCGCTTTGCTCGGGACAAGGCTCACCACCCAGATAGGCTGCCTCAAGAGGGCTAGATCGGACATTGAGTCTTGAGAACGAGCCGGCTTTCGGCGGCTTTGGGAGGTCAGCGCGGGCCTCAAGACCCGCTTGAATGGATTGATCCCTGTCCCGAGCGGAGGAAGGGAGGAGGACTTGAGCCCCGCGCGCCGGTCCCGCTTGGTGGTAGCAGCCGCACGAGAAGGTTTCGGAGTCCAGGGATCATCCCAGAAACTGGTTCACCTCGACACGAGGCTGTGCTATAGTCGGCGGGCAGCACCGCTTGCGTATCCATGTCACGGCTACACCGGATGTGGCCAGGGAGCTGCAACGTGGCGATCAGCCTGGCGGACGGATAGCACGCGAGCTCAGCAGGGAGTGGCGTTACCAGAGGAGGAGCCGATGACCACCAGAGACCGCTTCGAAGAGTTGTTTCGAGATGTGCTTGCCGGTCGGATCACGCGCCGCTCCGTGCTCGGAAGGGGCGCCGGGCTGGGCGCGGTAGCAGCGCTGGGACCGCTCGGAGTGGGCGCGGCACCCGCGCACCCTGCCCGTCGCTTTGCGGCCCGCCTGCAGGATGGCACGCCCAAGCCAGGTGGCGTGCTGAAGATGGGGATGCAAGCGGATCCGACTGCCCTCGATCCGCACAAGCAGACGCTCACTGCCATTTGGCACGTCGTCGAGCATATCTACAGCCGCCTCGTCAAAGTTCAAGCCGATCTCTCCATCGCGCCGGAGCTGGCCGAGTCGTGGACCATCTCGGACGATGGACTCGTCTACACCTTCAAGCTGCGGCCGGGCGTGACGTTCCATAACGGCCGGCAAGTCGTGGCGGCTGATGTCAAGTACTCCCTAGAGCGCATGACTGCGCCGGAGTCGCCTGCCCGGTCGGATCTGGCGTCACTGGAAAGCGTCGATGCGCCGGATGACACGACCGTCGTGCTGAAGCTGGCGAGTCGCGATGCCTCGGTGCTTGCGAACTTGGCTGGTCAGAGCGCCATCGTGATCCCGAAGGAGGTCGTCGAGCAGCACGGCGATCTGTCGCAGGTCGCGGTCGGCAGCGGACCGTTCATCTTCAAGGAATACGTGCCGAACACACATGTCATCCTTGAAAAGAATCCAAACTATTTCGAGGAAGGGCTGCCGTATCTGGATGGCCTGGAATTGATCATCGCCTCGGATGACACGGCACGGACGACCGCGGTGGTGACCGGCACGGTCGATATGATCGAGTATGCACCGCTGCGCGACATCGAGCTCCTGGAGAAGGACCCAAGCATCGTTCTCGCTGGCAACAGCAACACCAATATCCGCATGATCGGCTTCAACTTGAAGCGGGAACCGTTCAATAACCTCAAGGTGCGCCAGGCAATTGCCAAGGCGATCGATCGCGAAGCGGTGCTCGGACCGGCCGTCTTCGGTCATGGGACGCCGACGGTCGTGCCGTTCCCGCCAGACTTCTGGGCGACGCTGAAGGCAGATGTTCCCGCACCGGATATCGAGGGCGCCAAGGCGCTCCTCGCCGAGGCTGGCTATCCCGATGGCTTCAAGACGACCATCACCTCGTGGGCCCAGTATTCCTTCCTGAGCAATGCGGCAGTTGTCGTCCAGGAGCAGCTCAAGCAGATTGGGATCGATGCGGAATTAAACTTGGTCGAGAACGCGACGATGATCGCCGACGTGCATCAGAACTTCAATTATGACATTGCCGTAACTGGCACAAGCGCCTACGTCGATCCCCATGAGATCATGATCCTGTTCAAGACTGGGGAAAGTGGCAATTTCGTCGGATACTCGAATCCCCAGGTCGATCAGCTCGTTGATCAGGGCGTCGCTGAGACCGACCAGGAAAAGCGGGCCGAGATTTACCGGCAGATTCAACAGATCTTGCTCGATGAGCTGCCGTGGGTTTGCCTCTTCATCGCCAATCAGTACGAGGCGATGAAGAGCTACGTCAAAGGCTATACGCACATCGCGACCGGCACGAATTACACGCTGCGCGAGACGTGGCTCGATAAGTAATGGGCTTCGAGCTTTGAGCTCTGACCTTCAGGAATCCCGCAGGCGGTACGCCGGTCTCGGCGGCCGCCTTTCCCGAAGCGTGAGGCTCGGAGCTCGAAGCGGATAGCTTGACGCCTTCGATGACGACCTTTCTCCTGCGCCGGCTGGCATTGCTCATTCCTGTCCTGCTCGGGGTCTCGATCGTGGTGTTTGGGCTGATCCGGGCAGTGCCTGGTGACCCAATCATGATGATGATCGGGGTCGATCAGCGCACCACTCCTGAGCAGGTGGCTGCGATGCGCCGCTCCTACGGGCTCGATCAGCCGCTCCCAGTGCAGTACGTGAAGTGGATGAGCCACGTGGCACGGGGAGACCTTGGGCGCTCGCTGCGCACGCGACGAACGATCACTGACGAGCTGAAGCTGCGCTTGCCCGTCACGGCAGAGCTGGCGCTGCTGGCCGGGCTGATCGGGACCATCCCCGCGGTGGCTGTCGGCGTGCTGGCGGCAGTCAAGCGCAACTCCTGGCTCGACTATGGCGCGACCATTGGGACGCTCGTCGGCGTTTCGGTTCCGAATTTCCTGCTGGCGACACTGCTCGTGCTGACCTTCTCCTACTGGCTGCGCTGGCTGCCACCAATTGGCTTCGCCAAGCTGACCGATGACCCGATCCAAAATCTGCGGACGATGATCCTGCCAGCGGTCAGCCTGAGCATGCCGCTAGCAGCGATCCTGATGCGCAACACGCGCTCAGCCGTGCTGGAAGTGCTGTCGCAGGACCACGTGCGTGTTGCCCGGGCGAAGGGCTTGCCGGGCTCCGCGGTGCTTATCCGTCACGTGTTGAAAAATGCCTCAATTCCTATCATCACGGTCGGCGGCATTCAGGTGGCGGCGCTGCTTGGAGGAACCGTCATTATCGAGACGATTTTCGGATTGCCGGGCGTGGGCCGTTACATCTACGAGGCCATCGCCAACCGGGATTATCCGGTGGTGCAGGGCGTGGTGCTGGTCATCTCCACGCTCTTTGTCCTCATCAGCGTCGGCGTTGACGTGCTCTACGCGGTGATGGACCCGCGCTTGCGCCACCGCTAGGCGATGCGGGGAACGAGTAATGCAATGACAGCGGGCGAGGTGAAATCTCCAGCCATCCGTCCTGCCGGCGCGACCACTGCGCTAGCACTGAGCGGCGCCGTGCGCATCTCACATCGCCCGACCATTTGGTCGTCCGTGCGCCGGCAGCGCCTGGCGTTGACGGGGTCTCTCATCGTGTCCTTCTTCGCGGTGGTGGCGATTGTTGGCCCACTGGTCGCTCCACATGGTCCAACGCAGCAATTTCCCAGCGACCGGCTGCAACGGCCCAACTGGACCTATCCCTTCGGGACCGACGAGTTTGGCCGGGATATTCTGAGCCGGCTCCTATATGGAGCGCGCATCTCATTTGAGGTGGGCGCGATCGCGGTCGGCATCGCTGGCACCCTCGGCGTCTTGCTTGGCATGATTGCTGGCTATCGCGGTGGCTGGGTTGACAACATCCTGTCGCTGCTGATGGATGTCGTCTATGCCTTCCCGGCCATCTTGCTTGCGATCGCGATCATCACCATGCTGGGGAATTCGCTGGCCAATGTCATGGTGGCCATCGCGATCGTCTATACCCCAACCTTTATGCGGGTCGTGCGCGGAGCGACCCTCTCGGTGCGGAACACGGCCTTCGTCGAATCGGCGGTGGCGCTGGGCGCGTCCACGCCGCGCATCCTGGCGCGGCATATCTTCCCCAACATCACCGCCCCCTTGATCGTCCACGCATCGTTAAACTTCGCCTTTGCCGTCTTGGCCGAAGCGTCGCTGGCGTTTCTCGGCCTGGGCAACAAGCCGCCGTCTCCGTCGTGGGGATCGATGGTGAGCTCGTCGTACGGCTTTTTGCAATTGGCGCCATGGGCGGCAATCTTCCCTGGGATCGCCATCGCCCTGACCGTGCTTGGGTTCAATCTGCTGGGCGATGGCCTGCGCGATGCGCTCGATCCCCGGCTGCGATCATAGGCGCGGCAACGCGCAAGGACCGGCAGCGCACCATGTCTCGAGGTGGAGGTTACGTGACACAGTACAACCTGCCGAAGCGATGGCGCATGATACCAGGCGCCCGGGCTGTTGCCCGCCTGCTCCTCGCGCTCGTCATGGCGGCCACCGTCGCATTGAGTGCCTCGCCGAGTCAGGCCGCGCCGGATAGCTACCTTGGCATCCTTCCCCAACTACGCGACGAGATCAGGGGAGAGACGGGAGGGAGGCTGAGCAGCTATCACATCGATGTGCGATTCGATTCCACGTCTTCAACGATTTCCGGCCGGCTTCGACTCCGGTTTGTCAACGCGTTTGATCGGCCGCTTTCCGATCTCGCGTTTCGCTTGTATCCCAATGCGTCGTATTACGGCGAGGGAGCGCTGCGTGTGCGCGATGTGCGCGTGGACGATGATCGCGTCGAGCCTAGCCACGAGACCGACGACACCGTGATGCGCGTCCCGCTACCGTCTCCGCTGCAACCGGGCGAGCAGATCACGGTGCAGATGCGCTTCGAGACGGCAATCCCCGCAGATTCGCAAGGCACCTACGGAATCTTTTCCAGAGACACCCGGCGAGGCACATGGGTGCTCGCGGATTGGTATCCAATCCTGGCGGGTTACGAGCCTGGGCGAGGCTGGCGGCTCGATCCACCAACAGGCCTCGGCGATCCCACGTTTTCTCAGGCGGCGCTCTACGACGTCTCGCTCATCACGCCGTCAGGGCTGACCGTGGTGGCAACCGGGGAGGCTATCGAGGAAACGACTGAGGCGCATACCGTCTGGCGCAGGTTCGTCAGTGGTCCCGCACGCGAGTTTACGCTGGTCCTCGATGATGACTACCGCGCATCTCGCGAGACCGTCGATGGCACGCGGGTGACGGTCTTCACGAATCCTGGCGCTGATGATGCGCGGGCATCGCTGATACGCGATGCCGCCGCGCGTGCATTAGCTGCGTTCGCTCAGCGCTATGGACCGTACCCATACACGGAGCTGGACATCGTCGAAACCGAGCTCGCGGGAGCGCTTGGCGTTTCCTGGGCCGGGATCATCTTTCTTGATAGTTCCGAGCTCTTCTCGCGGCCCCTTATTTCTGACCATGATGCGCAGCGAACCATCTTTACCGTGGCCCACGAGGTTGGACACCAGTGGTGGGGAGGCACCGTCGGGGCGAATTCGAATGACTATCCGTTCCTCGTTGAGGGCCTCACCAACTACCTGACAATCGTCTGCCTATCCGATATGCTGGGTCGAGATGCCGCAAACCAGCTGCTCCACGATCAGATTGCCCAGCCGTATCTGGCCGCGATCGAGCAATTTGGAGACGGCGTTGTGAATCGCCCGGCAGGCGCGCCACAGAATGGGCCACCGAACGCCGTGCTGATCTATGGCAAAGCCGCGCTCGGTTTCCTCGCGATTCGCATCGAGCTTGGCGATACGGCATTTTTCACCGCGTTGCGTGATCTGGCCGAGCAGCACGCATTTGGTATCACAACTCCTGCCGAGGTGCGCCGTATGTTTGAGCGCTCGGCTGGTGCCTCTCTTGCCGCAACGTGGCGGTTCTGGTTCCAAGTCGCCGAGACCACGCCAAAGGATGTTGCCAATCTCCTCCTGAAAGCAGGCTAACCGCGCAGCGCCGTCCGAGGTGCGCTGGCGCAATCGCGTCGCCCCGGACGGCGCTGGCAGTGGCTCATGCTTCAGGACAGATCAATCGGGATCGCATAGACGTCGCACACCGTGTGTTCCCCCGCCTTGAGCGTGATTTCGAAGCGAGGTCCGTTCGTCTGAACTTCCTTGGCCGGAATGTTCGAATTCAAGACCGAGCACCACACGCGCAATTGCACGAACTCCAGCGGCGGCCCCTCCGTCTCGGTAACGCGATGCCTTCCCGGAGCAAGGTTCTGGAAGATCAGATTGCCGTGGGCGTCGACGGCTCGCGATGCGCTGGTGTCAACCCGAAAGCGGACCGGTTGCTGCGGGGGATATTGGTGACATTCGCGGAAGATATCAACCTGTGGTGGGCCATCAACGCAGATTCGCTTGTGCAGTTCCAACGTCGCTGTGCCTCGGCCAGAGAGATCGATCGGAATCGCATACACATCGCAGACCATGTGATTGCCAGCAGCGATCTGAATGGTGAAGGATGGACCGGAGGTGGTGACTTCCTTTGCGGCCACGCCCGACCCCAGCACCGAGCACCAGACCCGCAGCCGGACGAACTCCAGGGGCGGTCCCTCGGTTTCCGTAACCGTGTGGCTCCCGGCGGCGAGCCCGGTAAAGGTGACGTTGCCGTCGGCATTGACCGGGCGATCGGCTCCGCTGTCGACGCGAAAGCGAACCTCCTGCTCTGGCGGAAACTGATGACATTCCTTGAAGATATCGACCTTAGGCGTGCCGTTGTGACAGACTCGCTTGTGAATTTCGAGCGTGGCAGTCGCCGCAGTGGCAGGATGTGCCACCCCAGCGATCAGCGCGCCGACTACGACGAGAGCCCCGAGCCACCGAATGAGAACCCACCCGCGCTTCACGCTGGGCCTCCATTCCCGTCAAGGTGACGGTCACTGCAGAGCGGCTTCCGATTTTCCGCTCCTGTTGCCACCGTCAACGCATCACAGATGAGGAGCGTTTCTCGGATACGGGAAAGCTTACCCAAGGCGCTCGCGAGCAGTCCGGTACAACGATGGCCAAGGTTCATCTCGCCGGCCCTTGACGACCGTCTCGAGGTATTCCTTGAAAATCCCCACGTCGTCACGCTGCTCCTTAGCGATGGTGCCCAGCAGGCTTGCGACGCCATCTCCGATGTCAACCTGGCCACCGCCGAAGAACGACGAGAGGATCGCACTGCTCGTCACGGTCGAAATCAACTCGGCGGTGCTCAGCACCGTTGAGGGGGATTTGACCTTCAGAGCGCCGTCAATCGTCTGCCCGTTCCGTAGCTCGGCGAAGACCATTGCTAGCAGGCGAATGATATCCCGAGGCACAGTGATGTCGCCCGGCATGCCAAGTTGCTTGAGCGTCTCCCGGCTGCGCCGCTCGACAATCGTGACCTCTTCGTCAATATCGGTAATCACCGGAATCGTGACGAACGTGAACCGGCGTTTCAATGCCGCGCTCATCTCATTCACGCCACGATCCCGCGTATTGGCCGTGGCGATGAGCGCAAATCCCCGCCGTGCCTGCACCGTCTCGCCAAGCTCGGGGATGACGATTTGCCCTTCGGAGAGGATCGAGATCAACGCATCTTGCACTTCCGCGCTGCATCGCGTGATCTCTTCGAACCGCACGATGCGCCCAAGCTGCATGCCCCGGAGCACCGGGCTTTCGACAAGCGCGCGGCGGCTCGGCCCTTCAGCGATCAGCAGCGCGTAGTTCCACCCATACTTCAGGTGCTCCTCAGTCGTGCCGGCTGTTCCTTGGATCGTGAGCGCGGAGGAGCCGGAAATCGCGGCCGCGAGATGCTCTGAGAGCCAGGATTTCGCCGTGCCGGGCTCCCCCGCCAGCAAGAGCGCCCGGTCAGATGCCAACGTGGCAATAGCGACCTGGACAAGCCGCCGGTCGCCGACGAATTTCGGAGCAATCGTTACTGGTGCGCCATCTGGCCCCGGCAAGGGCTCGGCGCTGCCAAGGATGAATGTCTCGACGGCTCGCGGTGACAATTGCCAGCCTGGCGGACGTGGCCCCCGGTCGTTCAGCCGTAACGCGGCAAGCTCTGCGGCGCAGCGCACCTCAGCGGGCTGCCGGATGACCTCATCATGCTCGACGCTCACGTCTTCTCCCTTTCACTCGCACGACGTTTGGATGACGCGCGCCTGGCCGGAATCGGATTGTCGCCTAGAACAAGCGTTCGTTCAAGGTGGGTGCTCAACCGCGAGCGCGGCGACTTCGGATAGACTGCCATCAGAGAGGAGGCCAAGCGACGCGCGTGGGAGGCGAACGAGGAATGAACCAGCGAATGCGGGTGCTGGTCACCGGGGCGGCGGGTGTGATCGGGCGGGCCGTGTTCCGCCATCTCGGTGACCGGTATGAGTTGCATGCATTGACGCGCCGGCCAGCGGATTTCCCAAGTCATGTGGCCGACATCGCGAACCTTGATGCCATTCTACCTGCCTTCGACGGCATGGACGCGGTGGTGCACCTCGCCGCGTCGGTCGCGGTCGAGTCGCCCTGGGAAGATGTGCTGCGCGACAATCTCATAGGCGCTTACAACGTGTTTGAAGCGAGCCGGATTGCTGGCGTGGGAGCGGTGGTGTTCGCCTCGTCGAATCATACGATCGGGATGTATGAGGTCGAAGCCGCGCCTGCCATCTATGCCCTCGATGACCCGCGCGTGTTCGATCACACCGTCGAGGTTCGGCCAGACTCGCTATATGGCGTCTCCAAAGTCTATGGGGAAGCGCTCGGTCGTTATTATCACGAGCGATTCGGTATGCGTGTGTTTAACCTGCGGATCGGCACCGTGCGCGCCGATGATAATCCTCGCGACCCATCGGTCGCCCAGTCGTCCACGTGGCTCAACCTAACGCCCGAGGAGAAGTTCTTACGGCTGCGCGCCACCTGGCTCAGCCAACGGGACTGCGCGGAACTTATCGCCGCATGCCTTGAGGCGCGCCACGTCGGCTGGGCGGTCGTGTATGGCGTCTCGGACAACCCGCGCAAGTTCTGGGATATCTCCCACGCGCGGGAATTGCTCGGATGGACGCCGAAGGATCGGGCGCCACTGTAGGGCAAGCGGTGGGTTGCTGTCGCTGCCCGCGCATGATCTGTATCCTGGCGAAATCAGGCGTTCGTTTTGTGGACTGGGGTGGAGGAAAGGGAATGAAAACGGTCGTCTGCTATGGCGATTCCAACACGTGGGGATATGACCCGGTTACCCGTGACCGGTTCCCGCCGGAGGTGCGCTGGACGGGCGTGCTGCAGCACGAGCTTGGGAGTGGATACCGCGTCATTGAAGAAGGGCTGAATGGCCGCACAACGAATGCCGATGATGTCTTCGAGTTGCACCGGAATGGACTGACGTATTTGATGCCATGCCTTGAGTCGCATCGGCCCATTGATCTCATTACGATCATGCTCGGAACGAATGATCTCAAGGCTCGCTTCCGCCGGTCCGCTTCCGATATCGCTCAGGGCGCGGTGCTGCTCGCCACTATTGCGGCCAGTGCGCCGGTGGGACCCGAGCGGCGTCCGCCAAAGGTGCTATTGATCGTGCCGCCGCCGCTGGCTAAGCTCACCGACCTGGCGGAGATGTTCGAGGGAGGCGCCGAGAAATCGCGCCGTCTGGCTCAGCACTACCGAACCTACGCCGGTTGGCATGGCATCCCAGTCCTGGACGCCGGGCAGATCATCGTTTCCAGTGACTTGGACGGGATTCACTTTGAGGCGAGCGAGCACCGCAAGCTCGGTCAGGCGGTTGCCAGCGAAGTCCGGCGCCTGCTCGGAGCGCAAGAAGCCGATTAGCGAGAGTTGGGAGTCAGGGGTCAGGAGTCAGGAGTCAGGAGTCAGGGGTCGGTGTGGGGGTTGGGGGCTAGGGGTTAGGGGCTGGGGAAGCGACGAGCTTCCAGCTACGAGCTACGAGTTGTGAGCTATCAGCCGTCAGGTGACGTCGGGGCGCGATGTATCGCGCCCTTCCCTGGTCGGTAGGGGAGGCACCAGCGGCCTCCCGAGACGTCCAGGATCTGTAGGGTCGCCATGCATCGTGTCCCCATCGGCTACCGGCTACCGGCTATCGGCTGACTCCTGACACCTGACGGCTGATAGCTCGCCCCTCGAAGCTGGAAGCTCGTAGCTCACCGCTTCCCTGACCCCTAACTCCCGACTCCTGACCCCTCCCTAGCCCCCAGCCCCCAGCCCCTAGCCCCTAGCCCCTAAACTGACCCCCGACCCCCGACCCCTGACTCCTGACCACTACCCCCGCTCCAGCGCCTCAAGCACCGG
>JBHOQQ010000187.1:0-3071 GCA_042408955.1 Thermomicrobiales bacterium | reverse complement strand
CTGGGGAAGCTTCGAGCGACGAGCTACGAGCTTCGAGTGATGAGCAATCAGCCGATAGCCGGTAGCCGATCGGTGGTAGAGGCATGATTGATCGCGCCCGTCCCACTCCCATCCGTCAGGCGGCAGCGCGGGGAAGGAGCGCGGGGCTCCCTGACAAGCGGATGATTGCCGGCGCACATGGCGGATGGCCATCCTCCGCCGGCGATCGCGCGGGGCTACGCCCTGTCCCGAGCATGGTCGAGGGAGGGGATATTCGCCCCACGCTCCTGCCCCACGCGACGCCATCTGACGAATGTAGGCTGCGCGGGCGCGATGATTCGTGCCCTTATCGGCCATTAGCTATGGGCTATCGGCTCGCTCTTGACGGCGCGGGAGGTCACACGTGCCTCCCCTACCGACCATGAACGGGCGCGGTGAATCGCGCCCCTACGGACGGCTGACACCTGACGGCTGATAGCTCGATGCTCATAGCTCGAAGCTCGAAACTACTCCAGCCCCTGCTTGTTGGCTCCCAACTCAGCGTTCCGTGGGATAGCCCAGGCGCCCTCCGAACCGGACGAAGCGCACCGCGCCATCCGGTTTTTGGAACACCTCAAGAATCGCGCCCTCCAGATCCCCGCCCTCGGCGATGAACACCGTCTCGCCGATCGGCGCGAGGCGGAACGGCTCCCGCTCGCGCTCCTCTCCGGAGAACGGATTGCGCGTTACCCGTTCTACCCGGTACCCATTGCCTTCGACCGTCAGCGTGAGATCGGCCAAGCCATGACTGTACCGCCCGGCAAACCGCGCCAATTGCTCGGGGGAAAGCTCCTGCCGCGCCGGGGGATCCGCCCACAGCCCCAGGAAACGATCCAGCGCCGCGGAAGCGATTGCCCCGTGCGCCGGCGACCCGTACTCGCCGTTCGTCAGCACCGCGATCGCGAATTGCCGGTCCGGCACAAGCGTCAGCCGGGCCATGAACCCGTTCGTCGCCCCATTGTGTTCGACAACCGTTGTGCCAGCGATTTGCCGCAGCGACCAGCCGAGCCCCCACGTGCGCCCGAAGTCCGCTGCCGTTTGGGTCGTACGCATCGCCTGTGCTGCCCTGGCCGGCAAGATGCGCCGCCTCTCGAACTCACCGTCGTGGAGATGACACGCTGCGAATCGCAGCAACTCTTCAACGGTGGACGAAATGCCGCCGGCGGGATTCGAGCGCCGAGGGATCGGCCACGGATCTGCAACCTGTGTCGCCCCACTCCTGTCCTGGACGTGCCCCGCGGCCACGGCATGGCGGATTGCCTCCTTGGCGAAGTAGGTCGTGCGCTCCAGGCCAAGCGGTGCAAAGACCCGCTCGCGCATCGCCTGCTCGAACGGCACGCCGAGGACGCACTCGACCACGCGGCCAGCCAGGTCGAAACCCGCGTTGCAATAGGTCCACAGCTCGCCAGGCGCTGTCTGCTGAGGAAGATCAGCGAAGGCGGCCACGGCCCGCGCCAGCGCGTCATCGCCATCGCCGTGATCGTCGAACCGGTCACCGTAGAACCCGGCCATGTGCGTCAGCAGGTGCCGCAGCGTGATGGTTCGCCGCGCTGTCTCGTCCGTCAGGGGCAATTCCGGCACGTAGGCGATGACTGGCTGGTTAAGATCGAGTTTCCCTTCCTCGACCAAGCTCATCACCAGCGTGGCGGTGAACACCTTGCTGATAGATCCGATCTGAAAGAGTGTGCCGGGCGTCACGGCGCAACCGGTTTCCAGGTTCGCCACGCCATAGGCAGCCGTCTTGACGCGCCCGTCCTGATAGATTCCAATGGCCAGTCCTGGCACCTGCCAGCGCTCCATCTGCTGGCGGATGGTCTCGTCAAGCAGCTCGATACTTCTCACCGTTTCCTGCTCCTCTGTCATTACGCTCTCGTGTCAACGCACCGCGAGATCATATCCCGCTTCACGCTCCGTGGCTGCAAGCGGGGATCAGCATGGGGGTTAGGGGCTGGGGGTTAGGGGCTGGGGAAGGTTCGAGCTACGAGCGACGAGCTTCGAGGTGTGAGCTATCAGCCGTCAGCGATCAGCCGTCAGGTGATGTAGGGGTGCGATTTATCGCGCCCAAATCAATTGACCCTCCGAACCCCTCTCCGGAATCGGGAGAGGGGTTCGGAGATGATGCAGCGCGCCCATCCGGCCCGCATGCGTCCGATGGCAGCACGCAGGGCAGAAGCGTAGGGCGAGCGTCCCGCTCCCTCGACATGCTCGAGACTCGGCGTCGCCCCATTGCGCGGGGCGAAAGATCCCGCGCTGAGATCACAGGGCCGGCTAAAGCCGGCTGTCGGGGCGAGAGAGCGTCCTCGCTGCGCACGCCCGCGCGAACGCGAACGAGATGACCGGAGTGCGGCGGCTGCCTCGGGCTGCCGCGCTGCGCGGCAGGGACGCGAGAGATTCCTCGCTTCGCTCGGAATGACGAAGCATGCACGAGATTTTGCAGGGAGCATGCCCGCGCCGTCGCGAACGCATGACGGGGAGGGATGCCGGGCTCCATCGTCGTCCGTCCAGCCCCATCGCGCGGGGCTAAAGTCCCCGCGCTCAACCCACAAAGCCCCCTGAAGGGCGCTGAATTAACACCGGTCGTGGCAACACCAGCCGGCTTTAGCCGGCTTTGTATGCTCAGCGCGGGGCTAAAGTCCCCGCGCGAGCGTGGACTCACCTCCGAGCAGATGATTGCCGACACAATTGGAGGAAGGGCAACGCTCTTTCGGCATCGCGCGGGCCCAAAGACCCGCGCTGAGGGCGCAAAGCCGGCGAAGGCCGGCTGGTCTGTTGGGATGAGAGATTCCTCGCTCCGCTCGGAATGACGATGCCGGCATCACGCCTCCCGGCGGGCGTACCAATGGCGTGGTGAGCCCCCAAAAGGGGCTTCGTCTGCGTGGTGAGCCGTGTCCCGAGCACAGCGAGGGAGCGGGGACATTAGCCCGCGCTCCCACCCCGCGCGATGGCCGCCATCGCCCGTCAGCCGTCGGGTATCCGCGAGTTCCGGTGCCTAACAGGTGGACGCGATGAATCGCGCCCCTACATGTCCGACGGCTGACGGTGAGGGCCGAGAC
>JBHOQQ010000043.1:0-32739 GCA_042408955.1 Thermomicrobiales bacterium | reverse complement strand
GCGCCGTAGAGTTCACCCGGCCGGAGCTGTTGAACAACCTTGATCTGCTCGACGTATTCCTCCACGGTCGCTGGTAAAGCCAGATCTTTTCCTGCCTTGGCCTTGTAATCACTCTGGAATTGGGGGTCGGCCATCAGGTCTTTCCGGTAGATCAGCCCCATGGGATAGACATACATCGGAATGTAGAAGGTCTTGCCGTCCACCTCCGAATTGATCTTGAGCACCGCGTCAATGTAGCGCGAGAGATCAATGGCGCCGTTGCTTTGGGCGATCCGCTCGCCGAGATCTTCGACCCACCCGGCGCGCGCGAATTCATAGACCCAGTAGAAGTCGACTTCGAGAAAGTCGTAGATGCCAGATCCTTCGCCCGCCGCCAGTGAGCTGACGAGCTTGTCGTGCATCACTGGATAGACCACCTTCTCGAACTGAACCTTGATCCCGGTCAGCTCTTCGAACTCAGGCAACATCTGCTCGATCAGCGTGGTCTCGATGAGGTCTTCCATGAGGGCGTTGAGTGTCGTGCCAGCATACTCCTTCGAGTATTGCGACTCCTGGGCGCGGGAGGAGCGGCTGAACCACGTTCCAGACCAAAGGCCCAGACCGGTGGCGCTTGCTCCGCCAATCAATGTCCGCCGGTTCAGCTTGCCACGTTCGCCGACCATCGTGCGCTCCTTTCTGCATACACTCTCAGGCTGCCCCCTACTTGAGGGCGCCGAACGTCAGACCCCGCACGAGATACCGCTGGATGATCCATGTCAATATGACGATGGGAACCATCATCGCGACAGTCGCCGCGCAAATTGCACCAACCTGGTTTCCTTGCGATGTCATGAGCGATGCAAGGGCGACCGGCATCGTTCGCGAGTGGCGGCCCGTCAGAATCAAGGCGAAGAGGAATTCATTCCAACTCAGTACGAAGGCGAAGATGCCAGCGGCAAGCAATCCGGGAAGGGATACCGGCACGACGACCTGGCGAAATGCCTGGAACGGCGTGGCGCCATCCACCCGCGCGGCATCTTCGATTTCTCGGGGAATGCCCTGAAAGAAGCCGACCAAGATCCAGACGACAAACGGAAGATTGAACGAAAGATAGACCAGCGCCAGCGTCCAGCCTCGGTCGTAGAGGGTGAGCTCCTTGCCGAAGATCGAAAGCTGATGCCGGACCATCAAGTAGAACGGGATCACCAGGGCGACAGGTGGAAGCATCTGCGTACCAAGGATTGTCAGGCTGAGTGGGGCGCCGCCAGTGCGGAACCGGGCAATCGAATACGCGGCAAGGGATCCGATCGCGAGGCAGACGAGCGCGGAGGCGACGGCGATCCATAGGGAGTTCCAAAGAAAGACCTGGAAGCGGTCGTCGGAAAAGATGCGCCGGTAATTGTTGAGCGTTGGCGAGAATTCGAGCGACGCGGGCCGGTATGCGAAGTCCTGCGGGGCGAAGGAGGTACGAGCTGTCCAAAGAACCGGGACCAGGATCGTCAGGCTGGCGACAATCAGCACGCCGTGCGTCGCGACCCGGCTCAGGTCGCGCCTCCGCCGTTGGGTGATTCGGGTGGTGTCACCGGATGCTCGTGCTATTGCCAATGCGACCGCTCCTCACCGAGCCATGCGCAGCACTGAAAGGATCGCCAGAGCAGTGAAAACCCGGGCGTGAGCGTACTGAGGCCTGTGCTGCCTGTCAAGACGCGAGCCGAGTCATGCTTGCTGTTGACGAGCAGTATGACAGACCGTACTGTCCCGCGAGAGGTGGGTGTCGCCAATGTTTGGTAATGAGGCGCAGAGGGGGGTGATGATGAGCGAGGGCAAGGTTCTGGACGGTCAGATTGCGCTAGTAACGGGTGCCGGCTCGGGCATCGGCCGGGCGATTGCCCAGGCGCTCGGCGCGGCTGGGGCGCGCGTGGCGGCCACGGATATTGATGAGCGCGCCGCCGCGGAAACGGCTGCGGGCATTGACGGGGCGCGAGCCTACCGCCTCGATGTGACGTCGGCCGCCGAGGCCGCGGCGGTGGTTGCCGCGGTCGAGCAAGACCTGGGACCACTCAGCATTCTGGTCAACAATGCTGGCGTCTCAACCATGCGCCCAGTCTGGGATCTGACCGAGGAGGACTGGGATTTCAATATGGATGTCAACGCCAAGGGTGTGTTCCTTGTCACTCGCGCTGCGTTGCCTGGGATGATGGCGCGCCGGTCTGGTTGCATCGTCAACACGGCGTCCATGGCTGGAAAAAAGGCGGTGCCGTACCTGGCGCACTACTGCGCGTCAAAATGGGCATGCATCGGTTTTACTAAAACGGCCGCCGTCGAGCTTGGACCGTATGGGATTCGCGTCAATTGCGTCTGTCCAGGCTACGTCGCCACGTCGATGCAGGAGCGGGAGCTGATCTGGGAGGCCGAATTGCGCGGCAAGACGGTCGAGGAGATCAAGGCTGACTATATTCGCTTGACACCCTTGGGTCGCTTGGAAACTGCGGAAGACGTGGCCCGCGTGGTGCTGTTTCTTTGCTCACCAGCGGCCGAGTTCATCACCGGAGCTGCCATCGACGTTACCGGTGGCGCAAACCTCACCTAGCGACAGCCCAAGAACCGCCCGTTGCGCAGCCGCAAGGTGCCGTCGTGCTGCGCATCGAGGCGAGCTACGTATCGGTGGGAGAGGTAAGGCGCTGCCTTAGGATGACTCCTCGTCGCGCTGCGCGCTGGTGCTGATGGCGCGGCGGGAGCGCACCGAGAGATCGGCGTCGCCGACCCGTTCCTCGGGTGCTGGTTCCTCTGTCAGCTTAATCCAGCCGTGACGCAGCGCGTAGATCACTGCCTGGGTGCGATCGTTGACCGCGAGCTTTCTGAGAATCGAAGTGATGTGATTCTTGACCGTCTGATCGCTGATGTTCAAGATGCGCGCGATCTCTTTATTGCTATTCCCTTGCGCAACGCAATCGAGGATTTCCACCTCGCGCGGCGTGAGTGGCGAAAAGACACCATCCGTCGCGTGCTCCATCTGCGACAACTCGCGGAATTGATCCAGCACGCGCGCGGCGACAAACGGGCGGGACAACACGTTTTCATTGATGAGGTATTCACCGCGGGCGACGCGGCGAATGAGCTTGACGATCTCCTCGGCCTCGACATCCTTGGTGGCATAGGCTGCAGCGCCGACGCGGATCGCGTGGAACAATTGCTCGTCGTCTTCGTGCATCGTCAAGATGATCACGCCCGTCTGGGGATGACGCCGCTTGAGGATGCGCGTCACCTCCAGACCGCTCATCTGCGGCATGTTGATATCGATCAGCACGACATCCGGGACGAGCATGTCCGCCATTTGCACCGCCGTAGGGCCATCGCCCGCCTCCCCGACGACGAGGATGTCGGTCTCATTTTCGAGGCTCCAGCGGACGCCGCGGCGAAACAATGGGTGATCGTCGACGATCAAGACCTGAATGCGATTCACGGCTCACCCTCCAAAGCGCGGAGCATCGGTGACAAGCGCGGCGCCAAGCGGCCCAGTTTGTGCTCGCAGCCGCATGCGCAACCGAATGACCGTGCCAGCCCCTGGAGCACTGTCAACGGTTAATTCGGCTCCTGCCAGTTTAGCGCGTTCGCGCATTCCTGGCAGCCCTGCGCCGGTGCCTGGCCGGGAGACGACGGCCGCAGGGTCAAATCCGCGCCCTGTGTCGGCGATCGTCAGCTCCAAGACGCCATCGTGATGGCGAAGATCAATGGATGCCTCCGCGTTGACGCCGGCATGCTTGTGAATATTCTGCAACGCTTCCTGAACGATGCGGAAGATGGTCAATTCCTGATCCGGGGTCAGCGCCGGGAGCGGCTCCTCCATAGCCAGCGTGATGCGCTTCGCAAAGAACCGGTTGTAGTCCTCAACATAGCGGCGAAGCGTCGGAGCCAGCCCCTGATCCTGCAGCATTGTCGGCCGCAGGTCGAACATAAACCGCCGGATCTCGACCACGCCATCCTTGAGAAGTTCACGGACACGTTGTAGCTCTTCCGCGACCTGATCTGGGGCGCGTCGAGCGACTTGCTCGGCGATCTGAATCGCGTAGATCGCGTTGGTCAGAACCTGAGCTGGACCATCATGAATCTCGCGGGCTAGGCGGCGCCGCTCGTCCTCGCGTGCCGAGTTCATCGCTTGTTGAATGCGGATATCGGCTGTCTCCTGCATCGAGCGAAACGCGTGCTCTTGGGAGAGCTGGTCCTGACAGAGCTGGATGAGCTGGAGCACGTTTGCGAGGTTGCCGCGCAACGCAACCGACTGGTTGACCTCCTGCGCGAGCTCCTGCGCTCCCGCCCGCATCGCCTCAATGTCGAACAAGGGGCCGGTACCATGCTCACTCAGGCCCGTTTCACGCCGGTAGACAGTCGGCTCCAAGGCGAACTCTTCGAGGAAGCGCTGGAGCTCAGCTTGCTCCTGCATCGCCTGAGTGGCAATTTCGGTTGCCCGCTCAAGCAACTGCGCAAGCCGGCCCTCTGTTGACGACAGCTCACGCCGGGCCTCGTCGAGTATCACCTGCAACTTGTCGATTGTTTTCGTTGTTCGGTGAGTATCCACGCTACCGCTGGTTCCGGTCACGACGTCGCTCCAGTTTCGCCGGCGCCGGGGACACGGGCCTCTTGTCAGAATCAGCGTAACGCGGGAGTGCTTCGCTGCGATCAGGTCGAAGTCACCCGAATGTACTAACTTCACCCCATCTCAGGCAGTATACGGACACCTTGATGTCCGTACAACTGGGCGGCAGACCGTCTTCTCGATCTGGGCCGGGCGCATCGTGACCACGGCGGACACGTTGTTGCTGTGGCGTAGCCTGCAACAACAAACCGCGTGGCCGGTGCGTCAATCTCTGTCGGCGCAGCGTCGCACAAGACCATGACCAATGAGAAACTGCAACGACTCGATTACTTCAACCTCGGTGAGGATGGTCCGGGCGGCGAGTTGAACAATATTCCCTGGCTCCAAAGCCGCGACGTAGACTCGCCATTGCGTCGGGGAAACGTGAATGGCGTGGCGGGGAACGAGCCCAGTCCGCTCGAAGCGAGTTTGCCGGGACGGGATGACATCCGCAACCCGGGCCCACGTTTCGCTCCACCGCGTTCCTTCGAGGACGGCCCGGTCGGCCGAGACGCGGACTGGCAACCATTCACCGCCGGTGGGAAGGTTCTGGCGAAACCGGAATTTTCCGTCTCGCACATCGAAGAGTGAGTAGAGCAGGCGCTCCACCTGGCGGGACACAAAAGCCGTCCACTCTTCTGCCGTCATGTATCCCCCAGCGAGGATCGCGGCTCGCAGGTCATTGATGCTGGAGTGGGTGGCGAGTAATCCGGTCAGCACGTCGGCGGGTAGGAGGTGGGAGTCTTTGAGCTCCTGGGCTAGGGTCCAGCCGTCGGCAGTCAAGCCTGTGATGGTGCCCGCCGTGAAGATCACGCCATACACACCGTCACGCCGGACGATTTCGAGGACCCCGGAGCGGGAGCCGAGCGCGATGAATTGAAGGATCTCCGCGAGGGAGAACTCACGCATGTCCCCTTCCATAACGCATTCCTCCGGCCCGTGCTCCGCCTTGTTCCCTGGCAAGCCTACAAGATACGAGGCCATGATCGAATGGGAGCAAGGGAGGATTTCGTGAGCATCGCGAGAGAAAAGCCGAGAGGAATCACTGGTATCTCCCCCGCAGATCATTCCATTTCACGCGCAGCACGTCGCGAATGTTCGTCAGCGTATCGCTCACCGGATTGACTTTGCTCATCGTGCCGTAGGTCCATACGACCGGGATGGCCTCGATACGATAGCCTAACCGGCGCGCGATCACGAGAAGCTCGACATCGAATGCCGTGACGCGGGGCCCGTGAACGGGATCGTCGGGAGCAGCGTAGAGTCGTGCTCGGGCAAGGATGCATTGGGCGGCCCGCCGTCGGAAGAGTTTGAAGCCGCATTGGGTGTCTTGAATGGACGGCAGGACCGTCGCGCGCACAAAGAGGTTGAAAACCCGGCCCATGAGATGCCGGTAGACAGGCTCACCGATGCGCCGGGCACCCGATCCCTCGCGCGAGCCAATGACGACGTCCGCGCCATTGAGTGCGGCGGCCCGAAATTCCTCAAGATAGGTAATTGGCGTTGCCAGGTCGGCATCGGAAAAGGCGACGAGATCGCCGTGGGAGGCGAGCATGCCGGCACGCACAGCGGCAGCCTTGCCGCCATGCGGAATCGTCAGTACTCGGATGCCTGCATGGCTGGAGGCGAAATCGTGCGCGAGAGTGGCCGTGGCGTCCAGGCTGCCATCGTCCACGAGGACGATTTCGGATGCGTACGGTTGCTGGTGAAGATACGACCAGGCGGTGTCGAGCGTTTGCTGGATCCGAAGGGCTTCGTTATAGGCAGGGATGACCAGACTGAGCGATGGCACATCTGACTGGTATTCAGTCACCTTGTCCTCATAAGACCACGAGACGGCGCCAAAAAGTGGGGAGGTTACCCGGCAGAGCCAGCCGCTCCCTACCGGATGGTAGCATACGCGGGCGACGCTGACCGGTGGGACGGCGGGTGAGCGCTAGACCCCCGTCGTTCCGAACGCACCCCAGGAATGACGATGATTAGGTACGAAGTGCCGGTGCCAGCCGATGACGATGTGGTGATTTTGCACGCTTCACACTCCTGCGAACTGGATGACCGGTATGGGGTGCCGGGTACCGCGCGGACACGAGGTGTGCCAGGCACGACCACAAGAGCGCCCGGCCGCACCAGCACGGGTTCGTTCGCGATGCTCGTCACGATTCCACGAGAACGAAGACGGCGGGCAGCGGCGTGAATCCTGGCTGCTCGGGGCTTAGCCAGCTTCGCCGGAGGGTGGCGAACCAGAAGGCAAGGTGATAAAATATGACGCGACCGTGGGGATGTCTGGTTTCGACAGGGTCCGAGGTCAGATTGTTGCACGCCGAGGCGCCCAGCCTCGATAAAATGGGCGAAAAAAGTAGCTGGCAATCAGCAACTTGCTCTCGCTGCCTAAGTCACCAGACCTCTAGGTAGCGCGTCCGACCGGACCTTTCCCTGCCGGGACCGGATTCGGGCGTCACCAAGGCAAGGGTGCGGCGGCCAAGTTCGCCGGAGCGCGGCCGTCTAAGGCATTCCGGCTCACCGCGACCTGACCCCGCCGGTGGGGGCTCGTCGCGGCAGAACAAACGCCGGCTAAGCGTGTAGGATACAATCGGCCGGAGATTCTGGACGGGGGTTCGACTCCCCCCATCTCCACCGCGAACTGTGGCCCGGGGGTACTCCCTTGGGCCACGTCTGTTTCCTGCCAGTGGGACTCGTGCTTCCCCTGTATCTCTATGTCACGCTTGTTCCGGTCGGCGACGGTTGGACTGTCGGACGCACTGGTGAGACCAGTGAGTCAACAATGGTCGGGCAGCCAGTCAGCGTCCGGTGCACGGGGCATTTGGCGGCGATCTCCATCATGCGGTTGCGCTGAGCGTCATCGAGCGCTCCCAGCAACGCGACTTCTCGCGTGATGCGGTCAATGGTGCGTGGACGCAGCTCGTCGCTTCCGGACGTCGCGGCATCGGCACAATGGACGCGCTCGAACGTGAGGCGCACCTGCACACCCTCTAGCGGCCACCCCTTGCGCCGGGCGTACATCTCAAGCGTCATTGCTGTGCAGCTCCCGAGTGCGGCGAGAAGAAGCTCATACGGAGAGACTCCCAAATCTTCGCCGTCGGGCGGCGGTTCATCGGCAATCAGCGTGTGTGTTCGTGCTGTGACCGTCGTTGCGTACGGGTGGCCTGGCCGCGTCTCAACTATCACTGTCGCCACGAAACACCTCCCATCCTCGTAGGCGGGGTTGTCAGTGCCTGGTGCCTCGACCGGATTTCCCAAAACCACGGAAGCGCCATCGCTCGACGGGCCGCCCACCCGCGAGATGCTCCCGCACGATTTCCTCAATTGCTGCCGGTGTCAGGTTGCTGTAGAAGACCGGGCCCGGATAAACGTTCATCGATGGACCGAAATCGCACCGGTCGCGGCAACTCGTGGCCAGGATTTCCACCCTCTCGGTTAGGCCAGCGCGCCGGATCGCGTCTTGAAGCACGTCGAGAAGGTCCCGACTGCCGCGCGCTGAGCAATTCGGCCCGAAGCAGAGATGCACGCGGTACTGGTGCGGGGCCTGATCGCCAAGCGAACCGGCGCGGTCAGTGTCCACGTGTGGCAACGGGCACCCGGGCTTCGAGTGCCTCGCGGATCAATTGGTAGTCGCTCTCGCCGATTTCGTGCACGTTACCCTGGAACGCCAGCATCCAGTTCTCGGCAGGCCACTTGCTGACATAGGCCATCTGACGAGCGATCCCTTCTGCCGGAACCGCGGAGTCTTCCGTCAGCACAATATCCGGCTCGATCTTGACACGGTACGGGTAGTCCTCGGCCGCCTTCTTCGGGTCGCCGCTCTGCCAGATCCGCTCGTGGCTCTCAAAGTACGGGGATGTAATCGTGGCGATGCCGGCAAATGCCTTCAAGCCCGTCACGTAATAGATGATCTTGTCGCCGGGCTTCATCCGCTCCGCTTTCTTGCGATGGCGGGATTTGATGCCCTGAATGGTGAACCCAAGCTCGGCGGTTCGCCGGAAATTCTCCGGTGAGCCGACAATGATCCAGTAGGTTGGGCGCTCTGATTGCTCCGTCATCGTCGCAAATCCTCGACCAGCTACGCTACGTTCAACCGAGATGCAAAGGCGCGCAAAGCACGAGCATAGTATGTCATGCCCTAGCGATCGTTGTTGCCCGGGGCGGTTCCGGGCGCGATACTTCACGCAGAATGCCGGGCGACCACCGGCGGGAGCTGGAGCGATGGATCATCCTGCACTAATCGAGCGGCTGCAACGCATCGTGGGACCGCATGGCGTCTTCTACCGGCCTGCGGACCTCCTGGTCTACGAATACGATGGCTCTGTGGATGGAGCCGTGGAGACAGCCAGGCCACTGGCGGTCGTGCTGCCGACGACAGCGGAGCAGGTTGCGGAGGTTGTCCGCTTGGCTGCTACTGAGGGTCTGCCGGTTGTGCCGAGGGGAGCTGGCACTGGCCTGTCTGGCGGGGCGGTCGCGCAGCGTGGTGGCATCATCATCGCGCTCACCAGGATGAACCGGATTCTGGAGATCGACCGCGAAGATCGGGTGGCACTTGTAGAGCCTGGGGTCATCAATCTCGAACTGAGCGAGTTTGTCCAACCCGATGGTTTTTTCTTCGCTCCCGATCCGTCCAGCCAGCGCGCGTGCACGATTGGCGGCAACGTGGCCGAGAACTCGGGCGGTCCGCATTGCCTCAAATATGGCGTCACCACGAACCATATCCTTGGGCT
Organism: Thermomicrobiales bacterium; assembly: GCA_042408955.1. Classification (GTDB taxonomy): domain Bacteria; phylum Chloroflexota; class Chloroflexia; order Thermomicrobiales; family UBA6265; genus CALGSZ01. The sequence continues at coordinate 23,397 of JBHOQQ010000043.1, read as the reverse complement.
CGAAGTGGTGCTGCCGGATGGGCGGATCGTTTGGACGGGTGGGCGGGCGCCGCACCTGCCGGGCTACGACCTGACGGCAGCTTTGGTGGGCTCCGAAGGAATGCTCGGTATCGTTACCAAGGCGCTTGTCCGCCTGACGCCTCTGCCGGAGGCCACATCCGTCATGCTGGCCGCGTTTCCGGACGTGGATTCCGCATCACACGCGGTGTCTCGGATCATCGGAGCAGGCATCATCCCGGCGGCACTTGAGATGATGGACAATCTGACGATCCAGGCCGTGGAGCCGCAATATCACGCCGGCTATCCGATGGATGCTGGCGCCGTGCTGCTGATCGAGATTGACGGCATCGCGGAAGACGTGGCAGCGACGGCGGTGGAAGTGGCTCAATTGTGCAACGAGTCTGGGGCACGGGAGGTTCGCGTCGCCACGGAAAAAGCCGAGCGCGAGTTATTGTGGAAAGGCCGCAAAATGGCCTTAGCGGCGATGGGCAGGCTGTCACCGAATTATTACCTGCACGATACCGTCGTGCCACGGACTAAGCTGCCCGCGACGCTGCGCAGGGTGGATGAGATCGGGAAAGAGTTCGGCTTGCGCATTGCCAACGTATTCCATGCGGGAGATGGCAACCTGCATCCGCTGATGCTCTTCGACCGGCATCGCAAGGGAGACGTGGAGCGTATCCTCCTTGCGAGCAAGGAGCTTATTCGGTATTGCGTGGATATCGGCGGTGCGCTCTCGGGTGAGCACGGCATCGGCACGGAAAAACGCGGCTACATGACTCTGGTTTTCACGAAAGCCGACCTTGCAGCTATGGCGGGTTTGAAGAACAGCTTTGATCCCAAAGGGCTGATGAACCCTGAAAAAGTCTTCCCTCAGGGGTACATGTGCGGCGAGGTTCGCGCGCTGCGGATGCAGGCGATGGCACAAAAGCATGGAATCTATGCATTCTAGATCGCACGTTGCGGAAAATGGGCGGGATGAGCGAGCGGCAATTGTGATTGATGGCATGCACCCGCGGGAGGTGATCCAGCCGGAGACACCTCAGGACGTGGCGAATGCGCTTGCTGAGGCCGAGGCACGTGGGTTGGGCGTTGCCCCCGTGGGTGGAGGCACGGCGCTGGCCCTGGGCAATGTGCCGGAGCGCCTAGACGTCGCCTTGTCGCTTGAGGGTTTGACCGGAATTTTGGCATACGAGCCGGCCGACCTGACGCTCTCGGTGGCCGCTGGGACCAGATTCGCCGAAGTTCAAGCGGTGCTTGCCGAGCACGGTCAAACACTGCCGATTGACGTGCCGGAGCCGGAGCGCGCGACCATCGGTGGCCTCGTCGCGACCGGCCTCAGTGGCCCCCGTCGCTACGGACTCGGGACGTTGCGGGATCTCCTGATCGGGATCGCCGTCGCCCATCCAAATGGCACCGTAAGCAAAGCGGGTGGCTTGGTCGTCAAGAACGTCTCTGGGTTTGACCTGATGCGGCTCTATCATGGATCTCTCGGCACGCTCGCCGTGATCGTCTCCGCAAATTTCAAAGTAGTGCCACTGGCACGGTACGAAACTACTGTGCTCGCGCCGTTTTCATCGTTGGACGAAGCGCTTGCCGCGACCATTCGCGTGCGCAATAGCCGTGTCCGGCCGGCAGCGCTGGAGATCACTCGCTCCAGCGAACAGTGGTGGGTTGCGGCACGCATCGAGGGCCGAGAATCGACGGTCAAGCTCCTCACATCGGAGTGTCGTGACCTGATGCTCGCCGATACCCAGACGCGTGATGCCGGAGAAAGCGCAGCGTGGTGGCAGGCATACATCGCGGAAGAGTCGCTGGCAAGCCAGAATGGCATGACAATGATCCGCCTTGGAGTCCTGCCGAGGCAGCTTGGTCCGTTGATCCATGAGGCCTTGGAACGAGCGAGTGCAGCGAATTTGCGCGTCAAGCGCATTCACATATCCCCCGGCTTGGGCGCTGCGATCGTGACACTGGCTTTGCCTGAGGACGAAGCGACGATCGAGCAGTTTCACCGCTGGCGGAATGCGCTTGTGCATTCGGCTGACAGCGTCACCGTGCTCGCTGCCCCTCCAGCGCTGAAGCGGGGCATAGACGTGTGGGGTGAGCCGCAGCAGACCTTGGGAGTTATGCGTGCGCTCAAGGCGGAATTTGATCCGAAGCGTGTGCTCAATCCGGGACGGTTCGCGGGCGGTATCTAGCGCGAGACAGGGAGTCTGATTGCGCCGCGATGTGCAAGGATAATGCGATATGGTGGTAGCGACAGACGCCAATCTTCGGCGTCTCGGCGGCTTTTCTGGCGAGGACGTGCCCGAGCTTGATTTGCTCCGCGCCTGCGTCCATTGCGGCATGTGCCTGTCCTCGTGTCCAACCTACCGGCTCACCGGACAGGAGATGTCGTCGCCACGCGGCCGCCTCTGGCTGATGAACGCCGTGGCCGAAAACCGGCTCGATCTGCTGGATCCCGTCTTCGATGAGCAGATGTATCAATGCCTCAATTGTCGTGCCTGTGAAGCCGTATGTCCCTCTGGCGTGCACTACGGACCGCTGGTCGAGGCCTCCCGCGCTCAGCTTGAGCAGCACCGGCCGCGGCCGATCTGGCAGCGCGCTATGCGGAGGGTCTTGCTCGGCTGGATGTTCAGTGATCTCGCGCGATTGCGCGCGGTGGTGGGGGCGATTCGCTTGTACCAACGCTCCGGCTTGCAAGCGATCGTCCGGCGAACCGGGTTGCTGGGCGTCATGGGCCTGGCTGATCTGGAAGCAATGACGCCGCCAATTTCACGGCGGTTCTTGATCCCTGGCACGGAGCGATGGCGGCCCCGGCAGCCGGCAGGCTCAGTCCAATTGTTCAACGGATGCGTCATGGGGACGGTGTTTGCCGACACCAATCGCGCCGCGGCCAGGGTGCTTGCCCACAATGGTCACGCGGTGGATGTTGCGGTTGGCCAGCAATGTTGCGGTGCATTGCATGTCCACAGCGGCATGATGGAAGAGGCGCGGCGGCTTGCGCGCCGGAATATTGAGGCATTCGAGACATCTGGCGATGATCCGATCATTGTGACGGCGGCCGGGTGCGGTGCGGCGCTCAAGGAATACCCGTACTTATTGCGACATGACCCAGTCTACGCGGAGCGCGCGAAGCGGTTTAGCGCGCGCGTGCAGGACGTTACCGAGTACCTGGCACGGCGTTCCCTGGCGACGCCGGCACGGGCGGTGCCGCGCCGTGTCACCTATCAAGAGCCGTGCCACCTCACGCATGCGCAGCGCATCACCCAGCAGCCTCGCCAGCTTCTGCGCTCGATCCCTGGGCTTGAGCTCGTCGAAATGAGGGAATCATCGCTCTGCTGCGGCAGTGCGGGTATCTACAACCTTATCCGGCGAGACATGGCGAATGAGCTTGGTTTGCGGAAAGTGCGCAATGCGCTGGCGACGGGGGCTGATGAAATCATCACCGCAAATCCCGGCTGTGCCATGCAGCTTCGAGCGGTTTTACGGAAGCACGGCAGTCGCGTGCCGGTGCGCCATGTAGTCGAGGTGCTCGACGAAGCGTATGGCGGTGAGCAGGCAGAGCGTCAGGCGCGCTGGCGAGGCGATTGATCAGCACGACCATGACTCGCCTCTTGCGGCGCGGCGTACTTTTTCGAGGATAGCAAGCAATCATTGCCTTGTGCTCCATAAGGCAGACGAACCATTGCCGCCGGGGGTTGTGTATACTCTTAATAGCAATCCTGCACGCATGTCCCCCGCCCGAGCCCGCCATCGTGCAAAGGTGATGTGTTCGTGCCGCGCCGGCGCGGCATCGTGCCGTGGGGTGCGCCGGACTCACTTGGGCCAGGTTGGCTCCATGCGGCTCGCGCATCACGGTGAGTGAACCGGGAGACCGCGTTCATGGCTACGCAAACGAACGTCCGTGCACGCTCGTCGAACAGACCACGGGCAGGGGGTGCCGACCCGACGTCGGACACGCTTCCATTGACGGCACGGCTGCGCGCTGTCGGTCACGGGCTGACCGGTTTGATCCCCGACGTCATGGTGTCGCAGCGGCTGCGGCGAGAGATTAGCGCTGCCGTAATGATGGTCGCTGCGCTGCTGAGCGCCTGGTCACTCGTCAGCCCGGATGAAGACGGCCGCCTTGTCGCCTGGTGGGCGTCGGTTCTCTCGGCAAGTTGCGGCCACGGTGCCTTCTTGGTGCCGGTCTTTCTCGTCATGGCAGCGATTCGAGCGTTTCGCGTCGACGAAGCACCAATTATTCTTCCCCGTCATTATGCAGGCGGCTTGGGCTTCGGGTTGGCAGTCGTTGGTCTCATCGAGCTCGCTGGAGCACATGGTGAACCTGGTGACGGCGGGCGGCTCGGTATCGCTGTCGCTGTCCTGCTTCGAAGCGGGCTGGGGGAGTTTGGCGCGGGCATCGTGCTGCTAGCGGCGGGAGTGGTCGGCGTTTTCCTGCTGGCCGGAACCGATGTGCGCACCTTTTGGCATGACCTCAAGCGATTCTGGCCCCGTTTCTCGACAGATCCAGCTGACGAACCGGAAGAAGATCGAGATGATGACGAAGACGAGCCACCACAACGTGATGTCGCCGCCGAGCCCGCGCGCGATCCGGACCGTTCTCGCAACGGCAGGTCACTCCCAGCTGTTCCGCCCGTCATTAATCTCCCGAAGACGGAGCCCAAGCCAGTGCAGGCGACGGCGAGCTCGCGACCCTATGCAGAACAGGGGAAGGAATTCCTGCCACTGCCGGACCTTAGCCGCCTCTCGTACTACGACGAGGTCAAGCTGAACACGGCGGAGCTTGAGGCCAAGGCACGCCTGATCGAGGAAAAGCTGGCCAGCTACAAGGTGGAAGCGCGGGTTCGGGAGATCAATCCAGGACCAGCGGTCACGCAGTTCACGCTCGAGCCTGGAGTTGGGGTGAAGGTTCGCCGGATCACCGAGCTGCAAAATGATCTGGCCTTGGCACTGGCGGCGCCGAGCATTCGGATCGAGGCGCCGGTGCCGGGGATGGCGCGCGTCGGGATTGAGATACCCAACGCGCACGTGGCTACCGTCGGCCTGCGAGAGACACTGGAGTCTCCGCAATTTGCGAAAAGCAAAGCGAAATTGCCGATCCCGCTTGGACGCGATGTCAACGGACGGTACGTCGTCCACGACTTGACGAGAATGCCGCATCTCCTCATCGCTGGCGCGACCGGATCAGGCAAGAGCGTTGGCCTGAACGCGATTATTTCGACGTTCTTGCTGACGAAGCGTCCCCATGAACTCAAGCTATTGATGATCGACCCAAAGATGGTTGAGCTCACAGGGTATAACGGCGTGCCGCACCTGCAATGCCCGGTCGTGACGGAGATGGACAAGGTTGTCGGCGCACTGCGCCTCGTTGTGCAGGAGATGCAACGCCGCTACGACATTTTCTCGAAGAACGGCGTGCGGAATCTCGATGGCTACCGGATGAAAATTGCCGACGAGCCGCGGGCGGAGAACTTGCCCTATTTCGTGGTGATTATCGACGAGCTCGCCGATCTGATGATGACATCCCCAGACGAGGTGGAGACGCTCCTGTGCCGGTTAACGCAAATGGGCCGGGCAGCGGGGATTCACCTGATCATCGCGACGCAACGGCCATCGGTGGATGTGATCACCGGGTTGATCAAGGCGAATGTGCCGGCACGCATTGCTTTCGCGGTCACGTCCCTCACAGATAGCCGCGTGGTTCTCGATATGCCCGGCGCAGAGCGGCTCCTCGGCCGCGGTGATATGCTTTTCCTCCCGCCCGATGCCGCCAAGCCGATTCGCATTCAAGGAGCGTTCATCGAGGACAAGGATGTCCAATACCTCGTGCATCACTGGCACTCTGTCGCTCCCGTGCCGCAATATCCGCGAGAATGGCTTGAACTACCAAGCAGCAACGCGGCTGAGCACGACGACGAGGACGACCCGCTGATGGAAAAAGCGCTGGAGATCGTGCGCGAGCAAGGCACGGCATCAGCCTCCATGCTGCAGCGCCGGCTTCGGATCGGTTACAACCGCGCGGCCCGGCTCATCGAACGCATGGAGGACGAAGGGATCATTGGACCGGCGGATGGCGTGCGTGGACGGCCGGTGCTTAGTGGCGATTTTTCCTGAGCCGGGCTTGGGAATTGCGACCGTCGGCGTGGTAAAATAGAACGTCCGTCCGAATCGGCACAACGTCGCTCGCGCGGACGGACAGGAAGTGAGGATGACGCGTGGCTGCAACGGTGTCGCGCATCACAGCGCAGCCGGTGGCGCGACTCATTGACGAACTCGGAAAGCTGCCTGGCATCGGCCCGAAGACTGCGTCTCGTCTGGCGTTCTTCTTGCTCCGCGCTCCACGAGAGGATGCAATTGCGCTGGCCGAAGCCATTCTCGAAGTCAAGGAGAAAATCCGGCTCTGCTCGCGGTGCTTCAATATTACCGAGAGTGACCCTTGCATGATTTGCGCAGATCCGGCCCGAGAGTCAGCGATTTGCGTGGTACAGGAACCACTCGACGTCGTCGCGCTGGAGCGCACCGGGCAGTTTAAGGGGCGCTACCACGTGCTGCACGGGGCGATCTCACCTATTGAGGGGGTGGGACCGGAGCAACTGCGGATTCAGGAGCTGTTGCAACGGGTGCGGACAGAGAACCCGGACGAGGTGATTCTGGCGACGAACCTCGATCTGCCGGGAGAAGCGACGGCGACGTTCTTGCATCGCTTGCTGGTGCCGCTCGGGGTCAATGTCACCCGGCCAGCGAGTGGCTTGCCCGTTGGTGGAGATCTCGAATACGCGGACGAGATCACGTTAGGCAGGGCTTTAGCCGGGCGGCGCGCGTTGTAACAGACAAGGGGGACGGGATCAGCCGGTTACCGCTGGCGTTGGTGGATAGGCGCACGACACATCGGGACGTTTGTTCCGTTGCGATTAGCACAGAGGGGCTGTAGAATCGGGTGCGATGAGCGTACCACGGAGGGACGGCGTCATCACACACCCAGCCATGTCGCGATCCCCCGATTGCGATGATGACGCGCGACCGCTGTCTGCCGATCCCAGCGAGACCCGCAACGCGATCCTCTGGCATCCAAGCGCGCAGGGTGGTCCGATTGAGCCATCCGTTGGTCCTTTGCCCCTAACGGTGCGGCAGGCGGGACTGCGCGACGTGCCGCGACTGGCTCGCGTCCCAGTCGTCCTGAGGCTCAATCAGCCGGATATCAACCTGTGGCCGTACCGGCCACCGATCGAGGCGATGCGTAGTGTGGTACCGCTCAGGCGGCCGCGGACTCGCTTTATGGTGGCGTGCGCGGGGGGACGGCTGGTCGCCTTTGCGCATTGGCAGCCTGTGCTTCCCGATCGCCGCTGGCAACTGCTGGCAATGGGGTCTGCCACCGGAGTTTACGACGCGGAGCCCGTCTGGGAGGAACTTCTTCGCCAGTCCATCACCGCGGCCGGGCTGCGCGGAGTCAAGCGCCTTTATGCGCGGGTACCGGTCGGATCGCCAGCAGGGGAGCCGCTGCGCAAGCTTGGCTTCGCGGCCTTTGCATCCGAGACGGTATTCCTGGCACGGCGGTTGCGGAGCAATCCGGTAGCACTGCCGATGCGCCGGCAGGAGCTGGCGGACACGTGGGCGATTCACCAGCTTTACAGCGCGTCGGTGCCGAAGCAGGTGCAATATGCCGAGGCATGGACAAGTCATCGCTGGGAAACCAAATCTGGCGCAGGCCGTGGTGTCGCCACAGTGGGCTGGCTTGTCGAGGAAGGGCATCAGCTACTTGCCTATGCCCGCGTGTCTTCCCGGGGAGGGACACACACGCTCGAACTCATCTACGCTCCGGAGCACGTGGCCCTGATTCCAGATGTGCTCGATGGCGTAATCGCGCGCGTGCGAGCACAGGAGCCTGTGAACCGCGTCTTTTGCACGCTACGTGGCTACCAGGTGGAGGCGGTGGATGCGCTCTGTGAGCGCGGCTTTGATCCGGTGCTGGAGCAGGACCTGTTGGTGAAGTACACCACGGTGACGTCCCGGACCGTTCCGTCAGAAGCTGTGCCATTTCACGTCGATGTGATCGAGCGACTCCCGAAGCGGGTGCCGTCGTTCCTCCATGGCCGTCCTGGCGATGGGATGACCCGTCCATGAAAGGCGTGGCGTTAACTCACTTCAGCCGGTATTGTCATCGTTGTACCCGCACGACCGACGCCAATCCCACGTGGCGCCGCCACTCACTAAGGAGTGCTTCTTGAGCAGCATGCCCAACTTGCGATCGCACGAGTTTGTGCGCAAAGATTATGAGCAGGAAATCACAGATAACCTGGCCGATTTGCTGGCCGTTCTGCCACCGCATATCGCGAACGCGGTGGCTGAAGCCAATGCATCTGGCGAGCACGGCGCGCTCATCGAAATCGTCCTTGATTTGGGCCGCCGTCCTGAAGCTCGCTTCCAGAACGCGGAGATCTATCTGACTGACGTCGATGTGACCCGCGACGACCTCCGGCATGTTGCGGAGCGCATCGGTACGTTCGGCGACGACAACCGCGCGGGGATCGAGCGCACACTCCATCGGATTTCAGCCATCCGGAACCGGACTGGCGACATCGTCGGCCTGACCTGCCGTATCGGTCGTGCTGTCTACGGCACGATCGCCATCATTCGTGATCTCATCGAGACGGGCGAGAGCATCCTGCTTCTGGGACGGCCTGGTGTTGGAAAGACGACGATGCTGCGGGAGACAGCTCGCGTCCTGGCGGACGACCTGCACAAGCGGGTAATTGTCGTGGACACCAGCAATGAGATTGCCGGGGACGGGGATATTCCGCACCCGGCGATCGGGCGGGCCCGGCGCATGCAGGTTCCGACTCCGACCGCACAGCATGCTGTGATGATCGAGGCCGTTGAAAACCACATGCCAGAAGTGATCGTCATCGACGAAATCGGCACGGAATTAGAGGCAATGGCCGCCCGGACGATTGCTGAGCGAGGGGTCCAGTTGATTGGTACCGCGCATGGCAACACGCTAGAGAATCTGATGATGAATCCGACTCTGGCGGATCTGGTCGGAGGCATTCAATCCGTCACATTGTCGGACGAAGAAGCGCGGCGGCGAGGCACGCAGAAGTCGATCTTGGAGCGCAAGGCGCCGCCCACCTTCACCATCATGGTGGAGATCATCAATCGGGATGAGGTCGCTGTGCACCGTGATGTGGCGGCGACCGTGGACGCAATCTTGCGCGGAGCACCCACTCGCGCGGAGATTCGCCGGCGCACGGACGACGGGCGGGTGAACATCACCACTGCTGAAGATCGCCGGCGCGACCCGACGCTATCCGCTCGGGTCGGGCTCATGCCGGAGGAAGGACGGGCTTCGCACCGGCGCTCGATCGTCGATATCACGACCCGGCAGCCGATTCACCGGCAAGGAGACCGGGCTCCAGCGCTCGCTGAGGGAGAGGCGCTTGAGAGTGAGGAATACCGCCCGGTTAGCCCCTCACCTTTTGCCGCGCGCGGACGCGGCACGGAGAGCAAGCCGCTGCGCATCTATCCCTTTGGCGTAAGCCGGAACAGACTCGAAGCGGCGATCAATCAACTGAAACTTCCAGCGACAATTGTTCGTGATCCGCGGGAAGCGGACCTGGTTATGACCCTCAAGAACTACTATCGGACGAAGCCGCAACCCATCCGCGACGCGGAGGCGCGAGGCACCCCGGTGTATGTGCTCCGCTCGAACACCAGTGTTCAGATGGAGAATGTGTTGAGCAGCTTGCTGCCGCAGCCAGCGCGCGCGGGAGCGTCGGCCAGTGACGGGTCAGAGACCGAGGGAGAAGAACCCTCGGATGACATATCCCAGGCCCTCGTCGAGGCTGAAGAGGCGATCTCGGCCGTCATGGATGGCGCGCCGCCGATTGCGTTGCGCCCGCAGAGCAAGTATGTACGCCGGCTCCAGCACCAGCTTGCGGATCGGTACAACGTGGGTTCCCGCAGCAAGGGGCGAGAGCCGCACCGGCGAGTGGAGATTTATCGCGAAGGAATGCAGTAGTATCGTGCGTGGCATCTTTCTTGCTTTTGAAGGGCCAGAAGGCTCAGGAAAGAGCACCCAGGCGCACAAGCTGGCGGATCGATTCCGCGCCTGCGGCTACGATGTGCTCTTAACGCGAGAGCCGGGCGGAACGCCCATTGGAGAGCAAATCCGCAAGATCGTCCTAGGCGAGGCTAACTGTGCTATGCTGGCTGAAACTGAGGCGCTGCTGTATTCTGCGGCCCGTGCCCAGCATGTGCGCGAGGTCATTCAGCCGGCGCTAGAGCAGGGGAAAGTCGTCATCTCGGATCGGTATGCCGATTCGACGCTCGCGTATCAGGGCGGAGGGCGTGGCTTGCCGATGGACCAGTTGCTTGCGGTGCAAACCCTGGCTACTGGAGGGCTTTGGCCCGACCTCCGTTTCCTATTGGATCTGCCAGTGGAGATCGGCTTGGCGCGCCGTCTCATGGCGGAAGGGGAGGTGAATCGCCTGGACCGGACGGAAGTCGCCTTTCACCAGCGGGTGCGGCAGGCATATTTAGAGCTTGCGGCCGCTAACCCGGCGGGCTGGGCGATCATTGATGCAGAGCAAAAGCCTGAGCGCGTGGCCGTCCTCGTTGCGGAAGCCGTGACGGCTAGGCTGGGCATTCCGCTCTGTGCTGAGAGTTTCGCCTGACGGCTGGCGACGATGCCCGGCGCTGCTCGATGAAGCTGATTATTGCGGTCGTGCATGGCTGCAACGCGGCGGAACTCTTGCGGGCGCTCCACGCTCGTGGCTTCCAAGCGACAGTCATTGATACCACCGGGCGACTGGCAGGCCGGGGAAACGTTACCATGTTGATCGGCGTTCAAGAGTTGTTAGTGGCGGAGGCGCTGCGGCTGGTGAAGCAGCATTGCCAGTCTCGGACCGGCTATATCAACCCGCTGATGCCCGTCGTGGTGCCGGGTGAGTTTTTCGTCTCCGACCCCCTGGAGGTACAGGTCGGCGGCGCGACTATCTATGTCGTGAACGTCGAGCGGTATGAGCGCATCGCCTAGCAGAGGCTCAGCGGGAGCGCCAACCCGGAGGGCGCTGGCGGCGGGGGAAGTAGACGCATGGAAGCGATCATTGCGCGCGGCATCCAAGTCCTCATTGCTCTATCGGGAGCCTATCTTGTCGCGCTCTGGTTCGTGCTGGTCGTTTGGACGTATCGGGATATTGAGTCGCGGAGCCGCAGTGTCATCACCCAGATCTTCTCGACGCTACTCGCGGCGTTGTTCTTCGTCCCCGGTGTGCTGCTCTACCTGATTCTTCGCCCGAAAGAGACACTCGACGTTGCATTCCAGCGTTCGCTTGAAGAAGAGTACCTCCTGCAGGATTTGGAAGAGCTTCCACTTTGCCACTCCTGCCATCGGTACGTTGAAGACGATTTCATTCTCTGTCCTCATTGCCATACGCGATTGCGGGATGCTTGCAGTGCCTGTGGCCGCCTCGTTCACTTGCGCTGGTCACTCTGCCCCTATTGTGGTGCGGAGCAGAGCGAGAAGGCGGCGATCGAACGCGAGCGTGTCGCGGCACCTGCCGCGCGCTGGACGCAATCCCGGCCGCGCCGCCGCGCGACTCCGGTCATTGTCTCTCGACCCACGGCACCCGCGTTGGGTGAGCGCACGTCACCGGTTTTTGCCTCCATTCAGCCAGACGGTTCGCCTGAAGCGCTTGGAGCTCCAGTGTCCAATGGACGTGAGGCGGGCGAGGTTGCTCCGGTTCGGCTCTTTGATCGCCGCAAGACGCGAGCGGCACTGCGTGCCAACGGTCACGGTTCTGACAATGGGAACGGCACATGGCCTGAGGCTGCACGCCACCCGCAGCGAATGAACGGAGCTCCGTCCGAACATGAGCGTACTGCTCCGGTCATTGGCAACGGGCGAGCGCCCGCGACCGACGAAACCGCCGCTCAGACGCTTGCCGCGCTGTTTGCGCGAGACGGGCGAGCGAGCGGTGAGCGAGAAGCATCGGATGAGCGCATCCCTGCCCGGCTCCTGACCGAGAAGGATTGACGACTTTCCCGGCGATGTCTTGACTGGCGCTCAAGCGCCGGTCCACTCACCTTGCGCTGTGTGTTCGGTTACTCGACCTCTGTCGGCTCGTCATTCGGCGCGGCGCCCGTGGCTAATCCCCGCGAAGGCACAGCATCCGGCCGGATCCGGAAGTTGAACTTCGTCCGGAAAGCCTCGTAGAAGTCGGTCGTTTCAAAGGAGATGAGGCGGAACTTGTGAACGCCGCGGGTCACATGAACGATGTCACCGAGGAGAAGCGATTCCTTTTGCCGCCCATCGAGGATCAACGAGGCATCGTGTGACGAGGCGAACAACAGCTCGATTCTGGTCGATTCAGCGACCACAAACGGCGTGCGAATGGGTGAGTGACAGGAGATCGGCACGATCGCAAAGCCGCGCACTCCAGCCGTGAGAATGGGCCCGCCGGCCGCCATGCAATAGGCAGTGCTGCCTCTGGGCGTCGAGACAATCATCCCATCGCCAGGATATGTATTTACATAACGTCCATCAATATAGACTTCGACATCAATCATCTTGATGCCGCTCCGGATAACGACGTCGTTAATGGCCCACCCCTGATCGAGCACCTGATTCGCGCGCTCGATTGTTGCAGCGAGTGTCGCACTCTCTTGAATCTCGTAGTCGCCGTGTAGCAGTGCTTCGAGGGCGTGTTGCCAGTGCCGGCGCTCGACCATGGCCAAGAAGCCGACCTTGCCAAAGTTGATGCCAAGGAGTGGGATATCTGGGAACGCGTTTGCGGCTCGCATCATGAGCCCGTCGCCGCCGAGGACGACGATGGCGTCCACTTCAGGCAAAATCTTGCCATCGAGCAGCGCTGGCTCATCGACTACCCGGCAGCCACGCGCGGTGAGCCACCCCGTGATCTCCGCGGCTAGCGCGGCGGCCTCTAACTTGCTTTGCGCTGCGACGACACCAACCGTTTGCGTCACGTTGAATCTCCATGATCGTTTTCAGCAGAGCTTTGGCGCTCTTTGCTTGCCTGGCTGCCACCACCTGCCCACGGCGGGGTAAGGTACGTGGCGGGGTCGTGCTCAGCCCGAAACCGGTAGAGCGCGGCTGGCCGGTGAGAGCCATCGCGCCGCTTGTGCGGCGTGACTTCTAGGATACCGGACGCAATCACCCGGCGCCGGAAATTGCGCTTGTCAAGGCGGCGCCCGAGGATGGTCTCGTAGGCGTTTTGCAACTCGGTAAGAGTGAACGTGTCCTTCAAGAGATGAAAGGCGATGTTCGTGTAGCCAATCTTCGCGCGCAGCCGCATGAGCGCGTAATCGATCACCATGCGGTCGGTTTCGCTTACTGGCGGAAGCCGGTTTACTGGATGCCATGTGCCACCGGACATGGCTGGCGGGTGCGCCTCGGAGCAGATGAGCGCGATGTAGCTCACGATCACCTTCCAAGCCGGCGGCCGGCCAGCGCTGAGCGTGTAAAGCTGCTCGATGTACTGGGGAGCGAGTCCCGTGGTATCCCGCACGATGCGCTGCGCAGCGCCGTCTAGCGGCTCTCCCGGAGCGGGATAATCCCGTGGGAGGCGATGACCCTCGGGTGTGTTGGTCAGCGCGACGTACAAGGAGCCTGAAGCAATCGTAAAGAGGACGACTCGGACATCAACCGCTGGCGTGGGTAGCTGGCGGGGGAGGTCGTCAATCTCGTCAGCATGAAGCGCGTAGGCGGTGGACATCGATACCACGCGTGTGGTGCCAAAGGCGTGCAGGAAACGGTGGCCGCCGGAGGCGTCCTCGTGTTCGAGTGTACGTCACCGGCGGGAGGAGGGCAATTCAGCCGCGTTCAGCGCGGCAGGATCGAAGGTGCTCACACCTCACGAAGATGCGCGAGGGTGATACCTTTTCGCAGACAGATGCGAGGGTTTGCGGATGATCGTGTACCTGAAGGAGAGGATGAGTGGCAACATCGAATCAGATTGAGCGCTCGGGCGTCGTCGCGGTCGTGCGCTTGGATGACCTATCGGCCGCTGTGGCGCTGACCGAGGCGCTCATCGCTGGTGGCGTGACGGCGGTCGAGTTTACGTTTACCAATCCGGCAGCCGGGCGTGCCATTGAGACGGTGAAGGCGGCCGTCGGCGAGCGAGGTTACATCGGAGCGGGCACAGTTCTGGATCCTGAGACGGCTCGAATTGCGATTTTGTCGGGAGCGGAATACGTCGTCACGCCGACGTTAAAGCACGAGACGATCGAGCTTTGTAATCGGTATGGGATTCCGACGATTATCGGCGCATTCACGGCCACGGAGATGCTGACGGCGTGGGAGGCTGGGGCCACCTATATCAAGGTGCATCCAGCCAGCCTTGGTGGGCCACGCTACTTCAAAGATATCCTTGGCCCATTGCCACAATTGAAGCTCATCCCGTCAGGAGGCGTCTCGCTGGAGAACGCCGCCGAGTTTATCCGGGCAGGAGCGGTGGCGGTTGCGCTCGGTAGCAATCTGGTCGACAAAGCGACGGTCGCGCGCGGTGAGTGGGGGACGCTTACGGAGCGAGCGCGCAAGCTATGCGAGGCGGTCAAGCAGGCGAGGACGGCTACTGGCGCTGAGTGAAGCGCCCGGCGCGTTCCTCTACTCGTCCAAAACGGAGGAGGCATTGGCTAGTGCCTCCTCCGGACTCATGACCGAAAGCACGACCTTCCGCACAATCCCATCCCGATCGATAAAGATATGTGTGGGAAAGTTGTAGATCGGGTAAGCTTGGCTTGTGAAGGTACGCTGTGGATCAAGCAGCACGGTGAACGTCACACCATTGCGGTTCGCGAAATCAGCCGCGACTTCCGGTGGGTCACCTAAGCTGACCGCGAGCAGCACGAGGCCCTTCGGCGCAAGCTGCTCGTAGGCCGCCTGCATGTCGGGCATTTCCGCGCGGCATGGTGGACACCAGGTTCCCCAAAAATTGAGCCAAACTGGCTGCCCCTTGAAGTCCGACAGCGAGACGATATTGCCGTGAATGTCGACCGCCGTGAAGTCTGGCGCGGGCTCGCCCGGCCGGGGTAAGAGTTTTTGGTTGATACCTCCGCGGCCAAGCTGGTCGAGCCCTGCTTTGCCACTGACGAACCACGCGGCGACGAGAATGGCGAGAGCAAGGCCGATCGAAAACATAACGCGCCGCCGGTCCAATGCACGTGCAGTGGACGATTGCGGCGAGGTTGGCGGTACGAGCGTCGTTTCGCTCATGGCGTTGCTCGGCTTCTTACTTCACGCCTCCATACGCGTGCATGCCACCGAAGAAGTAGTTGCCGTAGTAGGTAAATATGACGGCGGCGAATCCGATGAGCAAGATGATCGCGCTGCGCTGACCGCGCCAGCCACGCAGCGTGCGCGTGTGAAGGTAGACGCCGTAGACCAGCCAGGTAAAGAGCGCAGCCGTCTCCTTGGGATCCCAGGACCAGTACGATCCCCAGGCGCGGTACGCCCAGACGGACCCGAGAATCAGCACCAGAGCCAGCATGGGGAATCCGAGCGTAACCGCCCGATATCCGATGTCATCAAGCATCTCCGGGCTGGGAAGCCAGGTGACGCGGCGCCGGCTGGCGATCAAGTAAAGCACCGCAGCAGCAAACGATACGGCAAACGTGGCATACGACAGAATCGCCATCGAAACATGGGCGGTCATGAGAGGCTGGTTCTGCAGCGCGGGATTCAGCGCGTCCACTTCTCGCATACTCGCTGGCAGCGACCAGACATAGAGCGCCATGCCGAAGGCGATGGCCATCACGATCGCGCCAAGCTGCTTAACAGCGTACATGCGCTCGAAGATGAGATAGATCAGGGTCACGGCAAAGATGAACGCCAGGGAAAACTCATACATGTTGCTGTACGGTCCACGCTCGGCCGCGATCGTGCGAAGGAGCACAGAACATCCCTGAAAGACCACGGCGAACCAGGCGAGGAGCGTCCCAAAGCGGCCAGCAGCGACCGATCCAGGGCCGAACTCTGTGGTCGTCGTCGTGACCGTCGTTCCGGCTGTGGTGGCCATCGTGGCGCGCCGAACGCGAATCCTGCCGATCGCGTAAATAACGTAGCCGACAAGCGCGGCCCCCAGCGCGATCGAGGCGGCGGTGAAGCTATAAAACGAAAGCTTGACAAGTCCTTCCATGGCTTAGCTCTGCCCCTCTTATGCGAGCGCCGTTTGGTCGCCGAGATGTTCTGCACGGCCCCGTACGGTCGCCGGTACGCCTAACTTTGCCTCAAGGTCCTGGATAACGCGGAAGAAGTCCCGCTGTCCACTCCAATCACGTTTCGCCAGCGGAACCAGCGTGGCAGTCGCGATTCCGCCTGGCAATGGCCGAACGATAGCTCGAACGCGACGGTGTGGAAAGTAGAAGGTGATAGCCAGTCCGCCGACGAGCATCACTGCCGCGGTCCAGAAGATGGGAATGCCAGGATTGCTCGCAACCTGCAGGAGCGTGAACCGGCGCTCCCTCAGGAATTGGATGGTGAGTCCTCCAAGCTCGACGACGTCTCCTTGACGCAGAACGGCGCTAGGTGGCATTTGGGTAGGATCGGTTATGGGGCCGAGTGGCCGAACCTGCACGAAGATCTCACCGCTTTGGAGATCAATGGTCCCTGCCTCCGGCATGTCGATGCCAGGAGCGCTCGGAGCGATGACGTTAATCTGGGCGCCCGCCTGTGGGAGTGGTTGCCTGCCAGCGGGCGCATTTGGATTGGTGCGCGCGGTATACAAGCCGACTGGAATCGCGTCGTCAAAGACGACTCGCCCTTGGGCGTCGGTAACGCGGAGCGCAATCGCCTGGCCATAGCTGGACTGGTAAAACACGACGCTGCCATAGGTCATTGGGTGATTGACGCGGATGGACTGACGCTTGATCTCTTTGCCGTTCTTATAGAGGACGAGATCGCTGCGGTAGTCTTGCGGCGTACCGTTTTCCCGCCAGCTATCCACGAAGCGTTCGAGCTTGACGCTCAAGCCCGTACCGTGCCCGACTTCTCGCGTCGATCCCTCGGGAATCACGAACTCGTTGTCGCGGAAGCCATACCGCGCTCCCACGATTCCTCCAACGAGCACGAGGATGAGCGCGAGGTGGAAGGGGAACGTGCCCAGCTTCGCGTAGCGATACCGGTCGGCATAGAGGTGGATTTCCCCCTGGTGTTCTTCGGTGAGGACCCGGTAATGTCGCTGCATGAGCGATGCGCGAATCGCGTCGACGAGTTCTGAACAGGCTACCGGCTTGGAGAGCGTCGCGGCATGCTCCGCGCTGTTGAGGAAGCCCTGGGTCGTCTTGATTGTGGGATGAGTGATCGTGCGCCAGATTGCCGGCGCGCGGTTGATGGTGCAGATGGCAATCGCGACGGAGAGCAGGGCGAGCATGAGAGCAAATGGCAGGGAGTGGAACACGTCCCACGCGTACCAGCGATCCACGACCGGGCGAGTAAACGGGAGCGTCTCCGCAATGGAGTTGGGAACGGAGCTGCCGCGCAGCGTACCGATGAGCACCATGACGGCTAAGATGGCGATCTCCCATACCGCGGCGCGGACCGAGCAGAAGAAACGCCAGACGCGGTCAACCGCCCATTCGAGCGGGGAACGCTGGGACACTCGCTCGCGGGCGGTGAGTTCTGCCATCGTCTCTCCCCGTGCGCCGGAGTTGTGTCGTCACAACCCGGGCTCAAGTGGCTGCCAGGGCACCATGGCGGCCAGCCTGGCGAACAGCGTTTCGTAAATCCCGAGGGCCATGATCGCGCCGATCGCGAGCATGAACGCACCAGAGAGGCTGGTCAGCAACGAGAGGCGGGGGGACAGCCAGCGAATGACCGCCCGAGATGATCCGAAGAGCGCCGCTGCCAGGAAGGGCACTCCCAACCCGGCAGAGTATACGGCGAGCAAGGCCGCGGCACGCTCCGGGTCACCCTGTCCGGCAGCCATGGTCAGAATGGCGCCGAGGATTGGACCGACGCAAGGCGACCACCCGGCGCCGAATGTCGCGCCCACGACAAACGAGGAGGTAAGACGCCCCGCGGGAACGCGTGCCGGTAACCACCGATACTCCCGGTTCAATCCAGGCAGCCGGATTACGCCAAGTTGGTGAAGTCCAAGCGCCATGAGGAGCGCTCCACCGAGGCGGACGAGCCAGAATTTGTTTTCCGCCACCACGGTGCCGGTCGAAACCAGTGCCCCGGCCGCTCCGAACGCGACGCCAAGAAGCACGAAGATCGTGGAAAATCCCAGCACGTAGGCGGCGGCGTTGGCCATGACGCGTGCTCTCCCTTGCACACCGCGCACATCTATTGACACGCCGGCCAGGTGCGTAAGGTACAAGGGAACCAGCGGTAACACGCACGGCGATGAAATTGAGAGCACCCCAGCGACGAAAGCCGCAAGGAACGAAACGTTCGTGTTCATGGCCGAAATCTACCCCTGAGCATTGAAAGGTGTCAATTCAGCGCCCAGATGGTCGGACGGGCAGGAGTGCCGGATACATGGTAAGATTCGACATAATGTAGGTAGCCGGGATTGGGCATGAGTACGCCATCGCGTGAGCGCATCTACCGAACTGAGGCAATTGTTTTAGGCCGAACCGACCTCGGGGAAGCTGATCGGATCCTAACCGTCTTTACTCCAGGCCGCGGAAAGTTGCGCCTCGTCGCGAAGGGAGTGCGTCGGCCGACGAGCAAGCTCGGCCCGCACCTGGAATACTTCACGCGCTCGATGCTGATGGTGGCCAAGGGCCGGGAACTCGACGTGGTCACCGGTGCCGACACCGTAGACCCGTATCTCGGTATCCGTGGCGACCTGGAGCGGGTGGCACACGCATCGCACATGGCCGAGCTCGTCAATCGCCTCACAGAGGATCACCAGGAAAACGCGCGTATCTACGATGTCCTCGCCAGGTCGCTGCGCCTGCTCGCGGATGGTGTCGACCCGTTTGCATTGACGCGCTATTTTGAGCTTGCCATCCTGACAGCCTCTGGGTTTCGCCCGGAGCTGTACCGTTGCGTCAAGTGTGAGCGTCAGCTCCAGCCCACAGCCAACGCACTCAGTGTCTCGCTAGGTGGGATGCTCTGCCCGGATTGCCGCCTTGCGGATCCCGCGGCTCGGCTGCTCTCGGTGAACGCGCAGAAATACCTTCGCACGCTCGATCGCTCTGGGTTGGGTGACGCACTTAGGCTCCGGCTCGATGCGTCGCTACGGGCCGAGGTCGAAGGGGCGCTCACCGCCTATATCCGCTCAATCACGGAACGCGACCTCGCAAGCTTGCGCGTCTGGCATGCTCTCCAAGCAGCGGCCCCAGCGCAAGATTGATCACAATGCACCGCTACACGTCCACAAAGTACGTCTGACATGCCCGATCAATGAGCTGTTGCGAAAGCACCGGTGGCATATTGTGATACCGTGCGATGCCGACCAGTGTTCGCAAGATGTCCCGCGGGTGGACGGAACGCAGCTCGCGCTTGGGTTTGACGTAATACTCGCGCAGAAGGTAGACGAGCCCATTTTGATCGAAGGGAACGCCCAGTTGCTCACACTGGCGACGGAAGATCTCACGGTAAACCTCGATCGACGGATTTGTCACGTGAATCTTGTTCTGGATGCGGCGGAGGAATGCCTCATCGACGAGATCTTTGGGCGCGAGGTTGGTTGAGAAGACGACGAGCTGGTCGAACGGCACCTCAATCTTCTTGCCGGTGTGCAGCGTCATGAAATCAATGCGCTTCTCCAACGGCACGATCCACCGGTTGAGCAGCTGCCGGGGTTGCACCTGTTGGCGCCCAAAGTCGTCGATCAGGAGCATGCCGCCATTCGCCTTCACTTGCAGTGGCGCTTCGTAGATGCGAGCAAACCGGTCGTAGACCAGGTCGAGAACTTCGAGGGTCAGCTCTCCACCGGTGATGATCGCTGGCCGCTTGCAGAGTACGAAGCGGCGGTCCCAATCCGGCCGCCCTTGGATCGGGATAGGCACGTGATTGTGCAGATCGAGGACTTTGATGATCTGCCCATCGATCGTTATGCAGTAGGGAATCAACACGGCACCGCCGAGCAAGCTAATAATATGCTCGGCGAGAATTGTTTTGCCGTTACCGGGTGGTCCAAAGAGGAAGAGGGACCGGCCGGTGTTTACTGCCTGGCCTAGGGCGTCAATGATGTGCTCTTCCAGCACGAGGTCGGCAAGCGCTTCGCGGACTTCCTTGGGGCCGACCCGTACCTCGGCGATCGCTTGCGCTTTGACGATCTGGCGATAGTGATCGAGCGTAATGGGCGCAGGGCCAACATAGGTAGTGCGCTCAAGGAGACTGTGGACACGGATCTGTCCCTTGGGAGTGATCGTGTATTGGTAAGCAAGTTCACCGAACCCGTTGCTTCCTGCGACCTCGATGAGCTCTTCCTTTTTCAGCATCATGAGCGCCTTGTCAACAATATTGTAAAAGGGAAGACAGAGCTCATCGCTGATCGCCTGAGCGGTGATCTGATTGTTGTAGTAAATCAGCTTGAGGGCGAGGTCGGCGATAAGTGAAAGATCGAGGCCTGTCTGCTCGACCGACGTTGGCTCCCTGGCGACATCCGCCGCCGCAGGGCGTTGCGCAATAAGCCCCGTTGCCATCGATTGACCATGCTCCTCGCGTCGTGTGCTTCTGCCGTAGTGCCGGCTGGTAGGCACGAGCGGCACAACCCAGCGTCAGATGTCGGCGATCCGCGCTCGGGACAGGCTATCGCGACCGCGACACCTTGAGCGTACCAGGCGAGTGAAGACCCAACCATAGCGCCAAGGTACCGAACCGGAAAAGACCTGTCCGTGCACTTGACTCGCTCGACTGAATGACGGCACAAGGCGATCACATGGTGTCGTTATCGTCGGATGCGCAAGGATCGAGAAGATCTGGGCGCCATTGCGCGGTCCGGCGAAGAGCCTGCTGGCCTCGCCAGCGCTGGATGAGGGAGTGATTTCCAGTGCGAAGCACTGCGGGAACCGACAAGCCGCGGAAGGTGGCCGGTCGCGTGTAGTGAGGATATTCGACCAAGCCCGCACTGTGGGATTCCTCCGCGATCGATGCCTCGTCAATGACGCCAGGGATCAGACGAGCCACGGCATCGATGAGCACCATCGCCGGGAGCTCGCCGCCAGTCAGGACGTAGTCGCCGATGGAGATGAGATCCGCATGCAGTAGCTCGGTGACGCGCTCGTCGATTCCCTCGTAATGACCACAGATCAACGCGAGGCGCCTTGAAAACGCCAGCTCACGGGCGACTGCCTGGGTGAAGAGGCGGCCGCTGGCCGAGAGGAGCACAACCTTCGTCTCTGCCGCCTCCGTTCCCAAGACCGCTTCTACAGCCTCGATGAGTGGCGGGGCTTTGATCACCATGCCTGCGCCTCCGCCATACGGCGTGTCATCCACCGTGCGGTGGCGGTCGGTCGCCCACTGCCGGAAATCATGCACGTGGATAGCTAACAGGCCATTTTCCTGGGCACGCTGAATGATGCTCTCCGTCAAGGGACCGACAAACATGCTCGGAAAAAGTGTAAAGACATCGACGCGCAAGGTTGGCTGGTTTGCTGCCAACGCGCCGTGGGTCTGGTTCATGGAACCCTAGCGATGGTCGGCACGCGACCGGGAGCAACGCCGTCCACGCGATCATGGGTGCTGACAGCCAGCTCGGCAAGTGGTCGTGCTGCTCCTAGGAGCGTTGTCAATACCAGATCGGGCTCGATGCCCTCGACTGTATGGGCAAGATCGTCTCGCGCGAGCCACACGGCACGCATGCCGGCACGTTGAGCACCTCGGACGTCGAATCGCAGCGAGTCTCCGACATGCACCGATCGTGAAGGCTCGGCTCCAATCAGGTCGAGGGTCTGCCAGAAAATTTCTGGCCGAGACTTGTAATACCCTGATGAGGCCGATGTCGTTATCTGAGCAAAGTTCTCACGAATGCCAAAGCGTTCGAGCGCCCACTCGACAAACGGGTGATAGACGGCGCTGGAGATGATGCCCAAGCGAAATCCGGCCGCTGACAATGACCGCACCGTGTCAATGGCTCCTTCGACCGGGGTGAGGTCGTTCAGGGCAGATTCCATGAGGTGCGCAACGCCGGTGGCGACCAAGTCTGGTGAGACGGGCATCCCGAGATCGTTCAGGACTGTGATAATGCACCGCTCCGCTGGAAGCTCATGCCCGTGAACGTGAATCGCTCTTCGCAGGCGCCGGTAGGCAGCATCGCTCGCGGCTAATAAGAAAGGATCTGGCGTTTGGCGGCGTTGCTGCGCATGCCAGCGAAGAAACGCTGAGACCAAATGCCGGATCTCGAGCTCAAACCATGTATCGCACAAGGCGAGCGTATTGTGGAAGTCAAACGTGATCGCGTGTGTTGGCACCCAACCTGAAACCTCGGTCTCCGTGCGGCCCCAACCATGGCTCATTAAACCACACGAGCACAAGCCAGGGTTCAGTCGGCCGGCATCGCAGTGACCTGGGTTTCGGGCCTTTCTGTAGTCCGCTTTGCATGGGAGCGCGTCATGGCGGCCATCCGCACGGGATCCGCCACCGCGCGGAGGAAGGCGTCCACGACCTTCGGATCGAATTGCGTGCCGCTGTTGCGTTGGATCTCCGCAATGGCCGCTTCAATCGAGAGCGCGCGGCGGTAGGGACGGTCCGACGTCATGGCGTCGAAGGTGTCTGCCACGGCGATGATCCGAGCGCCGAGGGGAATTTGCTCGCCCTTTAGCCCGTCCGGATATCCCTTTCCATCCCATCGCTCGTGATGATGGCGAACAATCGCCGCACTCCGGCGGTAGATGGCTAAGCGACTGACAAGCTCTGCCCCGATGGAGGAGTGCCGCTTGATCTCCTCGAACTCCTCCGTGGTCAAGGGTCCTTGTTTGAGGAGCGCGGCGTCACGGACGCCGATCTTGCCAAGGTCGTGAATGCGGGCTGCATCCATGATCATCTTGCGGGTGTCAGACGGCAAGTGGGGCATTTCGTTGAGGATTGCTTCGACCAGTGTCGTGACGCGCACCGAGTGATGATGCGTGTACGGATCTCGTACTTCGAGCGCGTCGGCCAAGCCGGCCATCGTTGCCTGGGTCTCTTCTTGCACATCGCGCAATGCACGCTGCGCAAAGTGGGAGCCGAGGAGTGGGACTAACAGCACGAGAAGCGCAAGCGGGTGTTGGTCGGCAAGAACAGGGATGAGGCTCCCAAGGGACATAAGGGAGACAACGTAGGTCCAAGGACTAAAACTGTTCCGCCAGAGGCGGTACGCCGATTCTCCGAGCACCGGAGCAACCACGATCGCGAGCCCCCCGGTGTTAACTAGAGCGTAGACGATGGCAGCGATGAACGCAGCTGCGATATTGGTTACCGAGCCAAGAGGGGATTGGGTGGTG